>NZ_JACJFD010000001.1:0-453242 GCF_014164415.1 Pseudoalteromonas sp. SG43-1
GTGAAACGAAACAGCGCCGATGATAGTGTAGCATTTGCTATGTGAAAGTAGGACATTACCAGGCTTCAAATTGTAGAGAGCCCGACTAGAAATAGTCGGGCTTTTTTACGTCTGCAGAAAAGTGATTTAGGTATTCCTCTAAGCGAAGCGCTTCTTGGCGAATAATTTGTATCAATCAGCAATAATATTTAATCAATTTGAGGGATTAAATCTGACCCTAACTGCGTTAAAAACCTCAAATATGAAACAACTGGATAACGAATTTTTGTCCTTCTTTTATCGACTCCGCTTAGTTATTGCTCTAATCTCAATTTATGATCTGTTCAATTATGTAGTTTATAAAATGTGACAGAGTTCGTTTAGGTGAAATTAGAATAATAAGGGCTTAATCATGAGTAAAGTTGAAAACCATCCGCATGGTATTTTTTGTTGGTCAGAGCTTTGTACGCACAATTGGAAAGACGGTAAGGCGTTTTATACATCTTTATTTGATTGGGGGCATGACGATCAACCTATTGGAGAGAACATATACTACACCATGCTACAAAAGCAAGGTGATGATATCGCTGCAATGTACGAAATGCCTAAAGAGCAAATTAGTGCAGGTATCCCAAGTCATTGGTTGGCTTACATTGCCGTCGATAATGTTGATGATTGTGCGCTAAAAGCAAAAGAACTGGGTGCTGAAGTTATTGCCGGCCCTCATGATGTTATGAATGCAGGTCGCATGCTTATGCTAAAAGATCCAGTAGGCGCAACTGTTGCACTATGGCAGGGGAATGAGCATACAGGTTGTAAGCACTTAGGTGAATTAAATACGCCTTATTGGCATGAGTTAGCAACAAGAGATAGTAAAGTAAGTCGAGACTTTTACTGTGCTTTACTAGGCTGGGAAAGCGAAATAAAGCCTATGGAAGGGATGGACTACATTTTATTTTTAGTCGATGGACAACCAATTGCCGGTATGCTTGAAATGACAAGTGAATGGCCTGATGATACCCCTGCTCATTGGATGATTTATTTTGCAGTAGAGAGTTGCGATGTAATTGTTAGCAAAGCCGCTAGCTTAGGTGGACAAGTATGTGTTCCTGCAACAGATATCCCCGATGTTGGTCGTTTTAGTGTTATATGCGACCCTCAAGGTGCTGTATTTTCGGTGATCGAATCTGTTATGGATGACGTTTAAACACAGTTACATTAGCTTTAGCGTTAATTTGCTCGCTAGTTTGATATAATACTCGTCAATTAAATCGTCAGAAAGTGCAGAGAACGCAATGGAATTTGAACAAGATAGTAATTTAACCCTCCCTTTATTTCTATTAGATGAATCATTAAGTAATAGAGACTTAGAGCAGCCTGATTTTGAAATATCAATTGGACTTGATGATGAGTTACTTGCTCAAATTTGCCAGAACCCAAGTGAAGATAGCAGTGTCGCTATTACTGTTAGCGGTTATGAGTTGCTTATAACTAATCCACTGTACTTAGCTATATTAGATCAAGAGCACGATGCGCAGATAACATTAACGCATGGCCCTCTTTTAAGTATTGTTTTGAATACTGAAGGTCAGAATACATTCGTTTCTCCTCAAATGGATATGATGCCCACCTTTGATTTAGGTGATGAGGACGACGAATGAGAAAAATACTAATAAGTACGATAGTACTCATTATTTTAAGTGGTTGTGCATATTTGGGAAATGCTCACTACGATGATCTTTTTGGACCTGAACAAACACAAGAGAGAATGGTGCCTCATACAACAGGTGCTGGTGCTGATTTTTTACAAAATGTAAAACCTGTACTCGATACCCGCTGCGTAGTTTGTCATGGTTGTTACGATGCACCATGTCAACTGAAGCTCTCATCCCCTGAAGGTATTGACCGAGGTTTGAGTAAAGAGCTCGTTTACGATGGAACTCGTTTATTGGCAACAACCCCAAGCCGTTTATTATTTGATGCAACTAATACTCAGCAATGGCGAGAGAAAAACTTTACGCCAGTGCTAAATGAGCGCGTGCAAAGTGAAGAAGCTAACTTAGCGGGCAGTGTGTTATTTAATAGCTTAGTGTTAAAGCAAAGCCATGAATTGCCAGTAAATGAAGTGTTAGGTGATGAGTTTGACTTTTCGTTAGCGCGTTCGCAAACCTGCGCAACAATGGGTGAGTTCGATCGATTGGCAAGTGAACAACCTCATGGCGGCATGCCTTATGGTTTACCTGGTGTTTCGCGTGAAGAGTTTAATCACTTACAGAACTGGCTTAAAGGTGGTGGTAAAATGTCACATATTCAGCCACCAAGTAAATATGATCAGAATAAAATAGCGGGCTGGGAAGCATTTTTAAATCAAGATAGCTTAAAGTATCAGTTATCAGCACGGTATATTTATGAGCATTGGTTTTTAGCACATATTTATTTTACTTCAGAAAACCCACAAAGCTTTTTCAAATTAGTTCGCTCAAGTACGCCTCCTGGTGAGGAAATAAAGTTAATTAACACGCGCCGCCCATACGATGACCCTAAAGTTAGCCGTGTTTATTATCGTTTTATGCAAGAACGTACAACCATACTTTCTAAAACACATTTACCACTTGAGCTTAATGAAGCTAAATTACTGCGTTTATATGAGCAGTTTATTGCGCCAGATTATACTGTTACGAAAATGCCTAGTTATGAGGCTAAGGCAGCATCTAACCCTTTTAAAACTTTCGAAGTTATTCCAATTAATTCTAAGTATCAATTTATGCTTGATGAGGCAGAGTTAATTATTATGGGCTTTATAAAAGGGCCTGTTTGTCGTGGTCAGATTGCTTTAAATGTTATAAACGATCATTTTTGGGTGGCTTTTGCTGATCCTAATAAAGTAGCGACTCCGGCTGTAGGGGAAATGCTAATGCAACATGAAGAGGCATTAGAACTTCCTGCCGCTGAGGAAAGTAATGCCTTACCCATTTCTAGCTGGGTTAAATATTCAGTTCGCGAGAAAAAGTATTTACAGGCGAAAGTTGAGCTGGCTAACAAAATGTTCAAAGGTGGTGAGCACCTTACAACAGACTTACTTTGGAAAGGTGATGGGCATAATAAAAATGCGGCACTAACTATTTTCCGCCATTTTGATAGTGCAACTGTAGTTAAAGGTTTTATTGGTCAAGAGCCTAAAACCACCTGGATATTAGATTATGCTTTGTTTGAGCGTATTCACTATTTGCTTGTAGCAGGCTTTGATGTGTACGGAAATATAGGCCATCAATTAGTAACACGCCTATATATGGATTTTTTACGTTTAGAGGGAGAGCAAAACTTTTTAGCATTGTTACCTGAGGCTAAACGTAATCAAATTAAAAAGCAGTGGTATCGTAATTCACCACCTGACTTATCTAAGTTCTTTAAAAATAACCGAGAATTTAGTCAGCCAAGTGGTATTAACTATAAAACTGATGATCCACAGCATGAGCTATATACTTTGATGAAAGAAGCCTTAGCGCCAGTTTTAAGTGAAAGATACAACTACACTGAAGTACCAAAGCCGTTAAATGTAGTAAGTAATATGCCAGCAAAAGCGGTAAACTTGTTACCCCAGCTTTCTTTTGTACTTGTAAAGCAAAAAGATAATAGTCATAAGGGCTACACTATTATTCATCATAATGCGCACTACAATATATCTAGTTTACTAAACGAGGATGGTCAACGTGCTTATGATGAAGATACCGCGACTATTGTTCCTGGCTTTATCGGTGATTACCCAGCAGCTATTTGGTATTTAAATAACGAGCAGCAAGTAAATGCTTTTGCCGAGCAATTGCCTATGATGCAAATAGAAGCCGATTATGGTGCTTTGAAATCTAAGTTTGGTATTCGACGTACTCATCCACAGTTTTGGCAATACAGCGATATATTGCACGATACAGCTAAAAAGTATCGTGGGATAGAATATGGAATGTTCGATTATAATCGATTAGAGAATCGCTAATATAATTTTACTACAATGGCCCAGCTTGATGCTGGGCTTTTTTATTGGGTATTAATAATTCGCTTAATTATTTTGACTGATTCTTCGTTTTAAAAAATTAGTCTACACTTATATAAAAAAACTGGTATATACATGTTCAATATTATTAAAAGCGTGAGAACACGTTACCGATGGGCACTAATTGCAATAGCGCTATTAATAAGTGGCTCTGCTTTATTAATGCAGCATAGTTTTTCTGTTCAAAAGTTTGATGCAAAAATTATTAACATCGCTGGTAGCCAGCGCATGCTCTCACAGAAAATTGCTTGGCACAGTAATGCTATGCTTAACATCAGTAATTACTCGCCAGCTCATACTGAGTCACTTGAGAAGTCCCTCAATACATTTAAAAAGTCCCATCAAACATTATTAACTAAAAACTCTGATGACGAATACATTTACTTAAATCCAGCGTTAGTAGACTTATATTTTGGTGAAACGATAGGGTTAGATAAAGCGGTATTTGACTATATAGAACAAACAGAGCGGCTTTTGTATCAGCAAGGAGAGATAAACCACTCAGTATTTTCTATTAAGCATGTTGAAACGTTATTAACAAAGCTTGATAAGGCAGTGAGCTTATTTGAATCTCAAGCTGTTAAAAAAGTAAATTGGGTCGCCAACCTAGAGATACTATGCTGGTTATTGACAATGACATTATTACTTATTGAGTTAAGATTTGTTTTTATACCAATGGAAAAAGAGGTTTCAGACACGCTTTTAGAGCTACAAAAACAAAAAGATTTTGTTTATCAAACAAGTCAAAATAAAGAACATTTTATTGCCAGAGCTAGTCACGAATTCAGAACACCTTTGCAGGGACTTATTACGTCTATTGAGGAGCTAGAGGTTTCTGATAAACAGCAAAGCGTTAAAACCCAAGCTAACTATTGCGCGCTTAGGTTAATAGCCATATTAGATGAATTACAAGACTTGCAGGCTTTAAGTGCAGGTAAATGGGTACCGCATTTAAATGATGAAAACCTTTTAGAGTCGTGTAATAAAGTAGTAATAGCTTACAAGCATGCGTGTAAGCAAAAAGGCCTAAAACTAGTTAGCTCTTTAGATGAATCGTTAAATTGTGTATGTAAACTGGATCATCAACGTTTGCAGCACACACTTACAGAGTTAATTAGTAACGCTATTAAGTTTACACAAAAAGGTGAAATTACTGTTTCAGCTAAGCTTTTAAATGATGAATTTCATTTAACGGTGAGTGACACTGGCAGTGGCTTTTCGAAGAAGATTACCAGTCTTGAATTTGACTCATTTAAACAAACCAATCACTTTCAAGGGTTAAGAACTGGCCTAACCCGGGTTCAATACGTTGTAAAAGCACTGCATGGTGAAATTACTTTTACAAATAATAAAACTCATGGTGCTTTGGTGTCTTTGTATTTACCAGTGACTATAAGTAAAGCCCTCCCAACACCTCTTAAAGTAAACGACAAGCTAACGTGTTTAGTCGTTGAAGATAACCCATTAAACACTATGTTATTAACCCGCATACTTAGCTTATTAGGTTTAAGCTATGATTGCGCTGAAAATGGTAAAGTCGCGTGTGATATGGTGAGTGAAAATCAGTACGATATTGTTTTTATGGACCTAAACATGCCAGTAATGGATGGGTTTGAGGCGATTAAAAGAATACGTTCCGATCTTAATAAAGTAATGCCAATTATTGTTATAACAGCAAATACCTCACAAAATGATATAGAGCGAGTTTATGAATACGGAGCTAACCTCCATATTCATAAGCCAATAAGCCAGCAAGCAATTAAAGACGCATTAAATAGTATTAGCGTTGTTAGTGAAATAAATTAATTTTGCGGATAACAAGCTTGCTAAGCACTTTTAATATACGTTAACTTGCTGTTTTAAGGTTTATTAGGAAAAGTTAGTGCAGTCAATTACGCTTGAGCAATTTAATGGTTACTTACAAGGGCAAGGTAAAAGCCGTTACGATATATGCAACCTAGATTGGCAAGTAAACCTAGGAGAACATTGGTTACTTTTAGGTGCTAATGGAGCTGGTAAATCTGCACTGACAGCTGCGTTAATCGGTGAGGCTAAGTGCGAAAGTGGTAAGCGTATAAGTAGTATTAATAAGCTTATGCTCGTGTCTTCAGATTCGCATAAACAGTTACTAGCTCAAGAATTAGAGCATGATAAGCACACCCTCGTTAAAGACCTTGTTTTTACAGGGCATAGTAATAATGATGAGTTATTAGCGCAGCTAATAGAGTTATTTAAATTTAGCTCATTACTAAATAGGCATTTTAGAGACCTTTCAACGGGTGAAACTCGTAAACTCCTACTTATAAAAGGACTCAGCTCCCATAGTGAGTTAGTCGTGCTTGATGAGCCATTTCATGGACTCGACGTACAATCTTGCCAGCAGCTTAATAAAATACTCATAGAACTTAGCCAAATTATTACTTTTGTTTTTGTACTAAACCGCCTAGACGAAATCCCTTCATTCATTACTCACTATGGCTATGTAAACCAAGGTTGCTTGTTACATACTTTGGCAAAGCCAGGCAGTGAGCAATTGAGTGATTTACTAAAACTACTTCATTTAGAACATACCTCATTGGATGTGCCATCTCCGGATACTGAACAAGAGCAAAAGGCATTCACCGGTAATACCTTAGTTAAATTGAGTAATGCTAAAGTTAGTTACAGTGATGTAAGCATATTCAAAAATCTCAATTGGACTATAAAAAAGCATCAGCATTGGCAGCTTAGTGGAGCGAACGGTTCAGGCAAAACATGCCTATTAAATTTAATAACAGGTGATAACCCACAGTGTTATAGCAATGACATTGAAGTGTTCGGTTTTAAACGTGGAACAGGGGAGAGTATTTGGGATATAAAACAGCATATTGGTTTTATATCTAACGCGCTACATATGGATTACCGCGTAAGTATATCGGCTTTAAATACTGTTATTTCAGGATTTTACGACAGCATAGGTTTATATCAAAAACCGAGCGACGCACAAATTAATATTGCTCAACAGTGGCTGGCATTTATTGGTTTAAGTGATAAACAAAACACCTCATTCACCCAGCTTTCATACGGCGATCAACGTATGCTTTTAATTGTGCGAGCTATGGTAAAACATCCAACGTTACTTATTTTAGATGAACCCTGCTTAGGCTTAGATGAAGCAAACAGGCAACGTGTACTGCTATTAATAGAGAAGATTTGTGCTGCCAACACAAGTACTGTGATTTATGTAAATCATCATGCGGCAGACAAAATTAAAGGGATAGAGAGCTACTTAAAAATGGAAGACTTTAGGTGTTAGTTCGTTTTTTATATTTTTTATTAATGCTTTGTATTAAATAAATAACAATTTCAATTGCAATAAAAATAGAGGCAAGGATTAACCCACCACTTGGTTTAAAATGCCCCTCTTGGTAGTAATATATTCCATTGATAAAAAGCATCGTGAGAAAAAATAAAATCTCAAATTGAAAACGTTTCATAATTTACCTGAACATTATGAGCTTACTTAGCGAGTTTGTTTACGTAAGCTCTATTGGGGCCATTAATTCTAAAGACGAGTAACGCTAAAGCCTTTATCTCGAAGCTGTTTAAGTAACCCGTGTTTTTCAGGTAAATGCAAAGCGCCTACAGCAATAAATAGCTGCTCGTTTGCTAAGCGCGGTGTGAGTTGTTTAGCCCAATTATTATTGCGGTTAGTTAGCATTACTTGCTCGCTAATTTCACCGTAATTACTGTCATCAAAACTCATGTTGTAGTAATCGGTTAGTGTGTCCATGTCACCGCTTTTCCACGCATTAACTAACTTGATCAAGTAAGTATTAATATCGGCGAGTTGCTCAAAGGTTTCTTCAATCATTTCATTGCTTAATAGTGCCATACCATCAAACATTTGTAGTTGTTGCTCTAGGGTTTCAAGCTCGCCAATTTTAATATTATGCTCTTTAGCATAACTAAGCACTTGCTTATCTATGCCGGTTTTATCCGAATAACCTGCATTTTGAAATTCAATTTGCATCATAGTTACCATAACAGCCCAAGGCTTTAAGCCATTAAACATAGCAATATCAATCGACTTTTTAGCAAAGTAATCTTTTAACTTGGTATAATTTTGTTTTGAAAGCTCAGTTTGCAACGTTTTACCGTCACTTAGCATCATAAATGGCATTGAGCGCTGCTGCATCTCAAGGGGAGTAAGTTTGCTTATATCAACTTCAACAATCACTTCTTTGCTTGCACTAATTGCATCGGTTACATTTTTAGGTAAGCCTTTCATGCTGGCATCACCAACGTGTACAGTGCCAAACAAGTAAGAGCTGACGCCATTTTTTTCTATTTTATATAAAGCAGGAGCTGCATAGCTGTTAAGGCTAAATGTTATAAGTAATGCCACAATAAAAAAGTGGCTAACACGGATAAGAGCATTCATGGTTTGTCCTTAAAATCTCAAAATTAGTAGTGTAAATACTAACCTAAATTTACTTCAGAGGTAACGTTAATATAAACGTTAGCGTATTGCTTTCGGTATTACTGGCCGTAATAGTAAAGCCATTTAAGTTACATAAGCTCTGTACAATAGATAATCCTAAACCATGGCGCTGGTTATTAGTTCTAGATGAATCTAGCTGATAGAGCGGGTCAAAAATAGCAGTGAGCTGTTCACTACTTAGTGGTTTATTTACTTTGTTACTAACAGAGATGGTCATGTTTGTGCTGTTATTTACGGCAGTTAATTTAATTGGTGCCTCAGAGAGTCCATAAAATAGTGCGTTATCGATTAAGTTACATAAAATGGTATTTAAACTAAATTCGTCAGCATTAAGTGTAAACTCGTCAGTTATCTCATTATTTAAACGCGCTTTAATACTTAGGTGCTTAAAGGTCAGCTCATCAACAATTTGATTTACTAGGTTATTTAGAATGATATTTTGTGCATTTAATTGCATTGCACTGCTACTTGAGCGCTGCAACAGTAATAGGTTGCTAACAATCGTTTTCATACGCTGTGAAATATTAAGCACATCACTGGTATAGGTGTCGCTAATGCGTTTATCGTCAGGGTAGCGAATAGCCACCTCTGAGAGGCTTATTAGTTCAGCTATTGGGGTTTTAAGCTCGTGTGCAATGTCGCTTGTTAGGCGTTTTTCATTACTATAGAGTTGCTGATTAACGGTAATAAACTTATTTAGCTCGTTACGTATAGGTTCTATTTCTTCCACTTTAAAGTCGCTTTCTATTGTTTGCGCAACACCGGTAATATCGAGTAACTTAATTTGATCGTTTAAGTTGTGTAGTGGGTGCAGGCCTTTATTTACAATACGTGTCACTAAATAGCGCACACCAAACACACCAAGTACACAGGTTAAAATAAAGACCACATCAATAATAATCAGTACTTTATTAAGTTCGGCTGTCGGCGCTGCGATTGCAAGCGTCATGGTATTAAAAACAGCAGAGTGGGTGGGATTTCTATCATCTTTTTGGGCTACAAAGTGACTTATAAGTGCGCGGCCATCACGCCCGTTAGGAAGCTCGTAATCTATAATTTTAGATTCGTTAATCGGCATTTCTAAAAAAGGCAGGTTAGCATTTTCATAAAGCGCTAATGAGTCCGAGCGCTCAAACACATCACGGCCATGCCATAATTGGTAAAACTCCGTGGCATCGGCTGCTTCATACTCCGACATAAACTCACCAGCAAAATCAAATTCAACCACGTTGTTGTCATCTTCAACTAAGGTTTTTAAGTAGTTAGCTTTGTTAGTTAAAGACTGATTGAACTGATCTTCCACCCAAGTATCAACACTTAAATCAACGGTTAAAAATATGGTGAACAAAATAACCGAGATAACGGCGCTAATATTATTAACGAGTTTACGTTTTATTGAGTGATTTTTATTTTGTTGTTGCGACATAACCAAATCCACGTTTGTTTTTTATCGGGAGCTCGCCATCAAACTGTCTTACTTTTTTACGTATGGTTGAGATGTGTGCTTCAAGCGCATTCTTAGAGAGCATATCAAACTGACCTACCACCGCTTCACTTATAAGTTCAAGCCCCAATACTCGCTCTGGGGCGTTAAATAAGCATTCTATTATTTTGTATTCATTACGCGTGAGCTCAATGGCATGTTGCTTGTAATGAAGAGTTTTAAGGGAGAGATCTAATACGCAATCACCTACGGTAAGGGTATTTTGTTGATTTTGCAGTGAACCACGACGAAGTAATGCAAGGACACGAGCATGGAGTTCTTCAAACGAAAATGGCTTAGTTAAATAATCGTCAGCGCCTTTCATAAGGCCGTTAATTTTATCTTGAGGCTCACTTCGTGCCGATAAAATTAGCACACGGCTTTGGCTATTACTGCTGCGCAGTGCTTGTAAAATACTCATGCCATCAACGCTCGGTAGCATTAAATCAAGTACGAGGAGGTCGTAGTTTCCACTCAGTGCCATACTCAGCCCTTCTGAGCCATCACCAGTTTCATCTACGGTAAAACCAAGGTTGCTAAGGCCAACTTGCAAGCTGCGTCTTAGTGCTTCAGAGTCTTCAATAACGAGGATTTTCATGTTTACTCGGTTTATAAAAATAGCCTTGTTACTTTAACAAGGCTTTATTATCAAGTCACTTGGTTAATGATACCAACCATTTGTATAAGCTAGATTACCTAAGTTCGCGTGGGCTAGGGCTTTTTTAACTAGTTGCTCATCGTTTTCACATGGTACAAGCTGGTTATTGCTATACGTATAGGTGGTTGCTGGTTTTTGTGGTTGTAACACCACCACTTTATTATCGTGCATGTAGGCAAAGTTTTTGTCGTATTGCATCATTGCGCGTTGTTTGTTGTCGCTAATTTTTTTTGATAAATCATGACCTATCATTGGGTGCTTACCACTTGCGCCAATTAAAGACAGTAGAGTAACAGGAATATCGAGCTGACTGGCTAGTTGGCTATCTCGTTTATGGGTAATACCTTTTCCAAAAATAACGGCCGGAATTTTAAAGTGATCAACCGGTACTAAATTTGAACCCGATACGCGCGAGTCGTGATCGGCAATAACTATAAATACAGTATTATCCCAGTAGCTCGATTTTTTAGCTTTTTCGATAAAGGTGCCTAGTGCGTAATCGGCATACTTGGCAGCATTATTACGGGTTTGTTTTTGTTTATCGTACAGCGTTATTTTATCGTCAGGAAAGTCATACGGGCTATGATTAGAGCTTGAAAATATAAGGCTAAAAAATGGTTTGTTTTGATTTTTAAGCTTAGTAAGTTCTATATCGGCTTGGTCGTACAAGTCTTCGTCTGATGCGCCCCACGAGCCATTAAAGTCTATTTTTTTAAAGTTATTTGTATCTACGATACTTTTAAAACCGTTGCCTAAAAAGAAGCTGCGCATGTTATCAAAATGGCTTTCGCCACCATAAATGAACTGCGTGTTGTAATTTTGCTTCGCTAAAAAATCAGCAATGGTAAAAAAGTCGCGTTGTGATTTATCAAGCTTAACAACTGCACGCGAAGGCGTTGGTGTAAACCCTGTAATTACTGCCTCAATTCCACGTACTGAACGAGTGCCCGTGGCGTATAAATTATCAAACCCCCAGCCTTGTTTATAAAGGGCGTCTATATTAGGTGTAAGCGGTAAACCGCCAAGCGTGCCTACATAACGAGCACCTAAACTTTCTTGTAAAATAATGACTAAATTTTTGGGTTTACCTGTATTACTTGCGCCATGAAACGTTTTTGTAGGGGCGGTTACATCACTAAATGTGCCTTGCGTATTTTGCATGTTACTACGCACAATACTAAGTAATTCATCGGTGGGCATTTTACCGTAATAGTCTTGGCTCGATTGCTCATTAGAAAGTTGCTTAACTGCAAACGCGACGCTATAAAGTGAGTTAAGGGTTAAGTCGTTAAGTAAGTGATCAGTAGAAAACGAGACCATGGCGGGGTTAAGTGGTCTGTGTCCTAATGAGTTGCGGGCGCCAAAAATAGTTAAGCATACTAAAATAAGCGCTAAAATTGATTGATTTAAACCTGTTAGTGATGACTTGCTTTGCCATTGATTGCTAAATATTTTACTTGCAAATTTACAGCTTAAAATAAGTGCTATAACAGCAATAAATACTTCTAACTTATAGCCTGAAAAAATCATTTTTGAGACTTCTTTAGGATAAATTAAATATTCTATAAATAAGCGGTTTGGGCGTAAATCGTACTCGTTTATAAACGTAGGCGTAATCACTTCAAAAAAAACAAGTAAAGCAGACATCGTCACTAAATAAATTTTAATGAGGCCGCGTACTTTATTTTGCCACCCTACGCTTTGCATCAGTAAAGTAAGTAGTAATGCGGGCATAATAATGTAGCTTAGAGTGGCTATATCAACTCTTAAACCACCTATAAATATAGATAACCACGCATGCGATCCAAATACACGCTCCCCTTGCCATACACTTAATCCAAAGCGAGCAAGTGTTAAAAAGCTAAGTGCCAAAACAGCAAATACAACAAAAGTCCATACAGGGCCAAGTGCATTTTGTATTTTAGGTATAAAAGTTAGCTTTATGCCCATAACACAGCCCACCAAATAAGTGCGGCAATTAGCATAGCTATAAACACGCTTGCAGAGGCTATATCTTTAGCTAGCCCCGAAAGCTCATGGTATTCACTGCCAATTCTATCAACTACAACCTCAACTGCCGTATTTACCAGCTCAGCAAACAATACAAAAAGCAGGCTAGCTATAAGCAGTAATTTATCCCTTAGTGCAATTTCTTGTAGCCACACAAACACACCGAGTAATGAAAACAGTGCTAGCTCTTGTTGAAACGCCGCTTCAAATCGACTCATCCATTTTAAGCCGTTAAAAGAATGGCTTAAGGTAAAAATAAGGCGCATTAAGCCTTGGCGTTTTATAACGGTTTTATTACTCATAGTTTTATTTCGCTTGGTGTTGTTTGGCAGTTAGCAAGTAAATCAAGTGATGCCTGATACGTTTTGCTTTTAATGCCAATTAAATTTAAAAGGGTGTGAAAAATATTGTTGTGTGAGCGTGCAGCGCGGGTGTCTAAATTAGCTAAACAGGTATTAGTAATGCGCTGATTATGCTCATCAGCCCACATATAAAGAGGAACGTGCGTTTGTGTGCTAGGTGCAAAGCTATACGGAAAACCATGTAAATAAGCACCGGCTTCGCCAAGTGATTCACCATGATCAGAGACATATAAAAACTGCTTATCTATGTTGTTTGGCAGCGCTTTTAATTGCTCAATTACCTGGGCGTTAACAAAGTCGCTGTACGCAATTGTGTTGTCGTAGGTATTAACTAATTCATCGAGTGAGCAGTTTTGAATGTCGCTTCTGTCGCACGTGGGCGTAAATTGCTTAAATTTTTCTGGGTAGCGTTTAAAGTAGGTTGGTCCGTGTGAGCCCATCATGTGTAGGACGATAACGGTATTAGCTTGGTTTAAATTAGCGAGTTTGCGCTTGAGTGGAGCAAGCAGTGCTTCATCAAAACAATATTTTCCATCGCAAAGCGCTGATGGGGTGGTTGGGATATCAATGTTAACAACACGGGTGCATACGTTTTTACAGCCGCTGTTGTTATCAACCCACAGTACGTCGCTGCCAGCTTGTTGTGCTAAGTCAACCAGGTTTTGTTGGTTGTCGGCTGCTAATCGATCAAAGTTATCTTGTGTTTGCAGTGAAAACATACACGGCACAGACACTGCAGTAGCGGTGCCACAAGACGCCACATTATTAAAATACGTCACATTATACTTTTGTGTATAAGGATTGGTGTTGCGCTTATAACCTTGATAAGAAAAGTTTTCTGCTCGTGCGGTTTCGCCAACAACCATAACTGTTACGCTGGTGGTGTTAGGCGCAATTAAGGTAGGTGTTGCATCTATATCTTTAAATTCTATATTGGTATACAGCAGCTGATCGCGCATATATTTATAACCGCTAGAGAGATACTGAAATGGGATGAGTTCTTTTTTCAAAATGCGGTTATTGCGGCCAGTGGCTGCGTAGTCGGCGTAAAAGTTTACGACCACTAAAGCAATTAATGAGCAGCACGCTACAATAAGTTTTATACGACTAATCGCTTCTTCGTGAGGACGGGTAAAGTGTATTTTTACTTTGCTTAATATAAAAACAGGTAGCGCACAAAACAGTAGTAGAAAGCCTATGAGCTGCGGATTTAAATAGCTCAGTGCTTCGCTTGAATCAGTTTCGAACGTGTTTTGAATCATTGAATAGTCAAACACGACGCCGTAATTTAATGAGCCGTAAAGTACGGCACTCGAAATTATCAGTAAAAGGTAGTTAATTGGTTTTAGTAACCACCTAACCGACACTATTGAAAAGAAAATAATTAAAAGGCATAACAAAAGCAGTGGCACTGAAAGTAAAAATAGCCATGAAAAAGATGCAAGGGAGGTGATGGCGTTAAACGAACCTTGAATAAAAGGAATGTTTATAACTAAACAGTAATAACAGGCAATCATCACTACAAAGGCATTTGCACTACAGTGAATGTAAAACCGCTTACTACGATTTGGCTTTTTTTGTGCTGGTGTTTGGCTAGTTATGTTCATATTTAGGCTCGTTTAAAATAACAACGCCATGCTATGCAACAACACTTAAGAGTCGCTTAAGAGAACCTACGCATTACCTGAAGGTGATAAATAATTTTATTTATAAAAATATTCTCAAAAATTAATCAAACCTTAAATAAGGGATATAAGAATAGTGAATTTCTGAGATTAAAATTAGAGCATAAAAAAACCACTACCAGCTTGTATAATGAATTTTAAAACCTGATAAATTGCATTTTAGTCTTTTTGTTAGATTAACTTTGGTGTTGACTTAAAGGGCCTAGCGCGGTACTAATATAAAAAGAGAGCGAAGGAATAACCTTCGCGATAATTGAACAAAATTTGGTATTAATTACATGCTTACAAACGCACTTAACCTAGTCCTGATTATTATCGTGGTGATTATTCCCGCGAGGGCTTCGTAGTGCTTTAAAAACTTAAGCATTAAAAAAGCCCTCCGCACTTAACCGTTCGGAGGGCTTTTTAGTTTTAAGGGTAAAATTTGTAATTGGGTTGTCACTGAGGAATGAGGGTTTATTAATGACAGGCGCAGAACTAACAATCGACTTATTGGCCAAACACGGCGTAAATGAAGTATTTGGCTACCCAGGCGGAGCTATTATGCCAATTTACGATGCGCTGTATGGCGCGCCAGTCAAACACTACCTAACTCGCCATGAGCAAGGTGCAGGGTTTGCAGCAGTTGGTTATGCTCGCAGCACACGTAAATTAGGCGTATGTTTTGCAACATCTGGCCCAGGTGCAACTAATTTAATAACCGCTCTTGCTGATGCGATGATGGACTCAGTGCCATTATTGGCGATCACCGGCCAAGTGCCTACTGCAGCGATTGGTTCAGATGCGTTTCAAGAAATAGATGTACTAGGTATGTCGCTTTCGTGTACTAAGCACAGCTACATGGTAGAACGAGCTGAAGACTTAGCAGAGATATTACAAGAAGCAATTCATTTAGCGCAAAGCGGCCGCCCAGGTCCTGTACTTGTCGATATCCCAAAAGATATTCAAATGGCTCAAGTCCCTTTTAAACCTTGGCTAGCAGCTGATGAATACTTACCAGAGTTAGATTTAAAGCAAGTTGCTATTGCTAATCAATTGTTGAGTGAGGCTAAACAGCCTGTAGCGTATGTTGGTGGTGGTGTACAAGCCGCTGATGCGCAAGACGAACTAATGCAATTTTTAAATAAAACTCAGATGCCAGCTGTATCAACACTTAAAGCGCTGGGCAGTGTATTACCAGATTACGAACATTACTTAGGTATGTTGGGTATGCATGGTGGTCAAGCTGCTAATATCGCAGTGCAAGAATGTGATGTACTTGTATGTATAGGGGCACGCTTTGATGACCGCGTAACAGGCAACTTAGCTAAATTTGCAGCTAAAGCTAAAGTAATCCATTTAGATATAGATGCTGCTGAAGTTGGTAAGCGAAAACCTGCTAAAGCTTCATTAATTGCCGATTTAAAAACGTCGTTACCCGCACTTGAGTGCTTTGTAACACCTAAAGCTTGGTGTGACACAAATAAAGAAATAAATATTAAGCATGCGTGGCGTTACGACTACCCAGGTGAGAAGGTTTTTGCACCGTACTTATTAAACCAACTAAGCCAACGCATGCCAAAAACAGGGGTTGTGTGCTGCGATGTTGGTCAGCACCAAATGTGGGTAGCACAACACATGAAGTTTACTCATCCGAGTAATCATTTAAGCAGTGGTGGTGCAGGCACAATGGGCTTTGGTCTACCTGCGGCTATTGGTGCACAAGTAGCACGCCCTGATGACTTTGTTATCACTGTATCGGGTGATGGTTCTATAATGATGAATATTCAAGAGCTGGCCACTATTCGTCGTAACAATTTACCTGTAAAAATATTAATTTTAGATAACCAGCGTTTAGGGATGGTTCGCCAATGGCAAGAACTATTTTTTGAAGGGCGTTATTCTGAAACTAACCTGTCGGATAACCCAGACTTTGTGCAATTAGCTGCTGTATTTGGTATCCCAGGGCAAACAATTACTCACGCTAACCAAGTTGATGATGCGATAACTGCATTAGTTAACAGTAAAGGTCCGTACATAGTACATGCCTGTATTGATGATAAAGAAAATGTTTGGCCGCTTGTACCACCTGGGGCTGCTAACGACGAAATGATGACGGAGAAAGCAAAATGAAACATAGCCTAACTATTGCATTAAAAAGTCAAAGTATAGCGGTAGAGCGATTTTTACGAGTGGTGCGTCATCGTGGTTTTGACCTTACGCATTTTCAGCTCAATATGGACGATGGTTTTTATAATGTAGACATGACGGTAGATAGTGATAAACCAATTCACCTTTTAACCAGCCAGTTAAATAAGCTGGTGGATGTCAAAGAAGTCACTTTACAAAATTTACAGCAACAACAGGCTGTGTAATTACGAACTGAAAAACAATTTACGAGTAACTGAATCACTCGGTTACTCACCAATTTTAGAATGAGGAATGCCCGCTTATTTTGCGGCAAAAACTGAGGTAACTATGGCTAAATTAAGAAGTGCAACAACAACTGAAGGGCGTAAACGCGCAGGCGCTCGTGCATTATGGCGCGCAACAGGTATGACCGACACCGATTTTGGTAAGCCGATTATTGCCGTAGTTAACTCGTTTACACAATTTGTACCAGGGCATGTTCACCTTAATCAGCTAAGTGAACTTATGGCTGAAACCATTACACAAGCCGGTGGCGTCCCTAAAGAATTTAATACTATTGCGATTGATGATGGTATTGCAATGGGTCACGGCGGCATGCTTTATTCGCTGCCTTCACGCGACTTAATTGCTGACTCGGTTGAGTATATGGTAAATGGTCATTGTGCTGATGCGATGATTTGTATTTCAAACTGCGACAAAATTACTCCAGGAATGATGCTTGCAGCACTACGCTTAAATATTCCGGTAATATTTGTATCAGGCGGTCCAATGGAAGCAGGTAAAACTAAGCTTGCTAACATCGATATTAAACTTGATTTAGTAGATGCCATGGTTAAAGGCGCTGATGAATCGGTAAGTGATGCAGATTCAGAGCAAGTAGAGCGCTCTGCGTGTCCAACATGTGGCTCGTGTTCAGGCATGTTTACTGCAAACTCAATGAACTGTCTGCTAGAAGCGATTGGTTTAGCATTGCCAGGTAACGGTACGACGCTTGCGACTCATAAAGACCGTAAACAACTTTATGTTGAAGCGGGGGCTCGTATTGTTGATTTATGTCGTGAGTATTATCAAAAAGATAATCAAGATGTATTGCCACGTGCTATTGCTAACAAAACAGCCTTTATGAATGCAATGGTTGTTGATATTGCAATGGGTGGCTCGTCAAATACGGTATTGCATTTACTTGCTGCAGCGCAAGAAGCGGGCGTTGATTTTGATATGTCGCACATTGATGCGCTCTCTCGTAAAACACCATTTTTATGTAAAGTTGCACCAGCGACACCTGAATATCACATTGAAGATGTGCACCGCGCAGGCGGCATGATGGCAATCGTACGTGAACTTGGCAAAGCAGGCTTAGTTGATATGTCAGTTAATCATGTTGCAGGGTCAACTATGGCTGAGCTCGTTAAAAAATGGGATGCAACAGATCCTACTAACGAAGCAGCGCGCAAATTTTACCGTGCTGGCCCTGCGGGCATTCGTACCACTAAAGCAATGAGCCAAGAGTGTCGTTGGGACGAGGGCGATAATGACCGTGTTAATGGGTGTATCCGAAGTGTCGAACACGCTTTTCGCCAAGACGGTGGCTTAGCTGTACTTTCGGGTAATTTAGCAGTTGATGGCTGTATTGTTAAAAGCGCTGGCGTTGTTGATGAAATGCTACATTTTGAAGGTACTGCAGTCGTGTACGAGTCACAAGATGATTCTGTAGAAGGTATTTTAAACGATGAAGTAAAAGCCGGTGATATCGTGGTTATTCGTTACGAAGGCCCTAGAGGAGGCCCTGGTATGCAAGAAATGCTATACCCAACTAGCTACTTGAAATCAAAAGGCCTAGCTGAAAAATGTGCACTTATTACTGATGGTCGCTTTTCGGGTGGTACTTCGGGTTTATCAATTGGTCATGTGTCGCCAGAGGCGGCAAGTGGTGGTGCAATTGCTTATGTTGAAAATGGCGACAAAATCATTATTGATATCGCAACACGTGAAATCACATTAGCGTTAAGTGATGAAGAGCTTGAAGCACGTAAACAAAAACAATTAGCACGCGGAAAACTGGCGTACAAACCAGTTGATCGTGAGCGCTATGTATCGTCTGCTTTAAAGGCTTATGCATTACTTGCAACAAGTGCTGATAAAGGCGCAGTGCGTGACTTAGCTAAATTGGAGGCGCTTAGTTAATTATGGTCTCTCAAGAGCTCGATTATTTTCGCGCTATTATTCAAGCAAACATGGAGCCTTTGGCTAAAGTTACCGAGGTCAGCGAAATGGCTGAGCTCGGTGCTAAATTAGGTAACCATGTTTGGTTAAAGCGTGAAGACCAACAGCCCGTGTATTCATTTAAATTACGCGGTGCGTATAATAAATTAAATAAATTACCTAAAGGCTCAGTGGTTATCACTGCTTCAGCGGGTAATCACGCTCAAGGGGTTGCACTAAGTGCTTCTCACTTAGGGCATCAAGCTACAATTGTAATGCCAGTAACAACGCCTGAAATAAAAGTCAGTGCGGTACGTGCGCTTGGCGGTGAAGTTGTGCTACATGGACATCATTTTGATGCCGCAAAAGCACATGCGCTTGAGCTTACAGAGCAACGAAACGGTATATTTGTTCCACCATTTGATGACCCAGACGTCATTGTTGGTCAAGGTACTGTAGCACGTGAGCTTATGCAGCAATTAAACGAGCTCGATGCGGTGTTTATTCCTGTTGGCGGCGGCGGTTTACTTGCTGGGATGGCGGTTTATATTAAATCGCTGCGTCCAGATATAAAAGTAATTGGTGTAGAAGCCGACGAAAGTGCATGTTTACAAGCGGCACTTAAAGCAGGCAAACCGGTAGAGCTTGAACGCGTTGGTAGTTTTGCTGATGGCGTAGCGGTTAAAATTATTGGCACTGAAACATTTCGCTTAGCGCAAAAGTTTTGTGATGAAGTTATAACCGTCACCAGCGACGAAATATGTGCTGCCATGCAGGATATTTTTGTATCTACCCGTGCAATAGCAGAGCCTTCAGGTGCACTTGCAACGGCAGGGCTTAAAAAGTGGAGCCAGCAGTCGGGTTTAAAAGGGTTACATTTAGCGGCTGTTTTATCCGGTGCTAATTTAAACTTTGATCGCCTGCGTTATGTTGCAGAGCGCACTGCGCTGGGTGAAAAAAACGAAGCGTTATTAGCGGTTACTATTAAAGAAGAAAAAGGCAGCTTTAAACAGTTTTGTGCTTCTTTAGGTGGCCGTGCTATTACTGAGTTTAACTACCGTTATGCAGGACCTGGTGAAGCACAAATATTTGTAGGTATTGCCCTGCGCCAAGGCGAGCAAGAGCTTAATGAGCTAAAGCAAGACTTAACAAATAATGACTACCAATTTTGCGATCTGTCGGATAACGAACTCGCTAAATTACATGTGCGCTACATGGTTGGCGGAAAAGCACCCGAGCAATTACATGAGCGCTTACTTCGCTTTGAATTTCCAGAGTATCCAGGTGCGCTTGCACGCTTTTTAGATACTTTAGGTAGTAATTGGAACATTACCTTATTCCATTATCGTAATCACGGTGGTTCGATGGGGAATGTACTGGCAGGTTTTGCTATTGAGCCGAGTCAGTATGAGATGTTTAACGAGCACTTAAACCGTTTAGGTTACAGTGTACAAGATGAAACACAAAATCCGTGCTTTAGCCAATTTTTAACATCAAAGCCCCAAGCAGAAAAAGCCGAAAAACTCGCCTCAGTATAATCCTTCTTTAAAGGCAGGCACCTAACTAGGGTGCTTGCTTTATCGCACGTTTTACATATAGTTACAGGTAATCGTCATACTTTTTGAGGGCACCTAGTTGCTATTTAAAGGATTAATCATTGGATTGTGCTTTTTTTGTAGCCATATCGCGGCGCAAGAATCAGTCACATTACAGCTAAAATGGACACATCAGTTTCAGTTTGCTGGCTACTATATGGCAAAGCAAAAAGGCTTTTATAATGAAGCGGGCCTTGATGTAACCATTAAACAAGCTAATCCAATGAAACCTGATACCTTTGCTCCTGTCGCCAGTGGCGAAGCACAATTTGGAGTAGGGCACTCTGGTATTTTACAGCAACGTATTAATGGACAACCTCTTGTTGCTATGGCTGCCTTATTGCAATTTTCACCTTACTGCTGGATGGTTAAAGACACGTCTGATATTTTTCATCCACGTGACTTTGTTAATAAACGTATCACTGCGGTAAGCAAAAATGATGGTACCGAACTACTTATTATGCTTAAACGCAGTGGCGTTGATGTGGATAAACTCAAAGTTTACGATGGCGAAAATCCAGGCCAGGCTTGGATTGAAAACAAGCTAGATGCTATGCAAGTATATGTTACTACAGAGCCTTATTATATGACTCAACAAGGTGTAGCTCATCGACTTGTTTGCCCACAGCGTTATGGTATGGATGTATATAGCGACATTTTATTTACCAGCGAAAACATGCTTAAGAAAAATCCTCAAACGGTCGAAAAATTCTACCAAGCGAGCCTAAAAGGGTGGCGTTATGCAATGATGAACATGGATGAAGCCATTGCAGTCACCCAGCAAAACTATGCACCGGGTAAAAGCTTTTATCAGCTCGCTTTTGAGGCTGAAGTACTAAAAAGTTATATAACCCCACCCACAACCAGTTTAGGGCATATGTCGATAGCAAAGTGGCGCTTAATTGCGGACTTATATGGCATACCGCAAAACGAATTTGACGAAGTGAAATCTCACTTTATTTATAAATATCAAGAGCCTGAAAAAATGCAGTTATCGTGGATGCTCATGGCAGCTATTTTGGTAAGTATTATTTCAATACCTTTGTATTTACGGCTGATTTTTAGTAAAAATTAACTGCTTAGGTAATTCACGAAACTGATATAATTAATTGTCTTTTTTATTTTTTAAGCTGTTATGACTTTAGCTGAGCAATTTTTAGCACTTGATTCTCTTTTAATACATCATCGTCAGTATTGGCAGTGCACTGCATTTGATTTTGACACTATACCTTGGCCAGAACTACAAGGCATACTTAGCGAACTAACTGATGATCAGGTAAGCGTTCTTGATAACGATCAAAACCAGCTATACCAATTTTTTAGCCAGCACATAAACCAACTTGATGAACTTGCAAAGTTATGCGAGTTACCTAGCACAGCCCACTCCCGAGCTGATTATCCATTTTGGATAAGTAACGGCATTAAAGGTCGTAAGTTTGCACAGTTACAAGATTTTGTATCTGCACTACCTAATACCAAGCAACCTGTTTTAGAGTGGTGCGCGGGTAAAGGGCACTTAGGTCGAATGCTTGCGTTTAATGGCGCAAGTAATGTGCATAGTATTGAACTGCAACAAAGCTTATGCGAGCAAGGACAAAAAAGTGCACAGCAACAAGGCTTAGCAATGCACTTTAGCCAAGCCGATGTATTAAAAGACGATATCACTCAATTTTTTAATACAGATATGCATGCTGTAGCACTTCACGCATGCGGTGGCTTACACCAAGCATTTATGCGCCAAGCAAGTTTAGCGAAAGTACAGCAAATTAGCTTTTCACCTTGTTGCTACCATTTATTCACGGCTAATGAGTACCGTGCAATGAGTGAGGATGCAAATAAAAGTGAGCTTAATCTAACGCATCGTGATTTAAAGCTCGCATTACAAGAAACTGTGACAGCGCCTTCTCGTCTGGAAAAAGTACGTAAAACAGAACTTGAGTGGCGACTTGGTTTTGATGCACTAAGAAAGTCGATCACTGGCGAGCAATATTACGTAAGCGTACCTTCGGTCAACAAAGCTATATTCTCAGATTCGTTTAAATCGTTTTGTGCATGGGCTGCAGATAAAAAGGCATTAAAATTACCTCAAGATACTGATTATGTTAAGTATTTAGAGGTTGGGGTGGCTCGAAAAAAAATAACTGACCGAGTTGAACTGGTTCGACATGTGTTCAGAAGGGCAATTGAAGTTTGGCTTGTGCTCGATCGTGCTTTATATTTGCAACAGCAAGGTTATCAAGTAAGCGTTAAAACGTTTTGTGAAAAGCAGTTAACGCCTCGTAATATTTTGATTCTTGCTAATGTCCATTAAATTTCCGTCCTCGACTTAATAAGAGATGCAATGAGAAAGTTAAAAAATTTATTCGATAACAACAAACGTTGGGCTGCTCGTACAAGTGAAGCAGACCCTGAGTTTTTTAAAATTTTATCTATGCAACAAAATCCAGAGTATTTATGGATTGGTTGTTCAGACTCTCGTGTACCTGCAAATCAAATAGTTGATTTATTACCAGGCGAATTATTTGTACATCGTAACGTTGCTAACGTGGTTGTACACACTGACCATAACTGCTTATCGGTTATGCAGTACGCTGTAGAGGTTTTAAAAGTAAAACATATAATGGTAGTAGGTCACTATGGTTGTGGTGGCGTACAAGCCGTTTTAAACAATGCTAAATTTGGCTTTATTGATAATTGGCTACGCCATGTAGGAGATGTAAAAGAAAAGCATCTTGAACAACTCGACGCAATGCCAGAAAGCGAACGCTTAAGCCGCCTTATTGAGCTAAATGTAATTGAGCAAGTACGTAATGTGTGTCGTACTAACATTGTGCAAGATGCCTGGGAGCGAGGCCAAGAACTAAGCGTTCATGGTTGGGTTTATGGTTTAGAAAACGGCCATCTTCATGATTTAGAATCTGTAGTAACGTGCGCGAGTGAAGAAACACAAAGCTACAAAAAAGCAGTGCAACACGTATTTAAAAAAGTGGGTGAAAATAAATAAATCCATGACTAAAACGGCGGTGTTAACAGGTGCTACAGGCTTGGTCGGTAATGAGTTGCTCCATAAGTTACTTAATAGCGATCGTTATACAAAAGTAGTTACGTTAAGCCGTCGAGCTCTGCCTGTCACACATGCAAAGCTAGTTAATCACGTTATTGATTTTGAAAAATTAACTCAATATGTTGAGCTTTTTAAAGGTGATGTATTGTTTTCGTGTTTGGGCACAACCCGTAAACGAGCGGGCTCGATATACGCTCAGCGTAAAGTTGATTTTGATTATCAGTTTATAGCGGCGCAGTTAGCGGCATGTAATGGCGTTACGCATTATTGCTTAGTGTCATCAAGCGGGGCGAATACGCACAGTAATAGTGCTTATTTGAAAATGAAGGGAGAGCTTGAGCAACATATTAAAGCACTCCCTTTTGATAAAATAAGTATTTTACAACCATCTTTATTATTAGGCGATCGTGAGCAATTTAGAGTGGCAGAAAAGATAGGCAGTATTATTTTTCCTGTTATTACACGATTTGCGTTTTTAAAGCGTTACAAACCAATAACTGGCGAGCAAGTTGCGCAAAAAATGCTGAGTGTGAGTTTAGCTCAGCAGGCTAAGTTGTCTTATTATGTACTTGATGAGCTATTTGAATAAACTTGGTAAAATGCAAAAGGCAGCCTAAGCTGCCTTTTTTGTACATTAAAATTAATACCAATCTTATTAAAAAAATGATCATCCTAGTGTATTAAATAACTCACTAACTACGTTAAAAATTATTTATATAGCACAACTACGTACCATAATTTTAGCCTTGTTATTGAGCTATTTTCTTATCGCTATAATAGAACACTAATTTAATGCAATTGGTATAATTATTCAGCGTCAGTTTTAGCGCTAAGTTGTTGCTCAAGCAATGAAACTTTAGCTTCGAGTTCGGTTAACTTTTCGCGAGTACGAATAAGTACTTGGCTTTGCACATCAAATTCTTCACGGCTCACAAAGTCCATCTCAGCAAGCTTGTTTTGTAGAACTTGCTTTGTTTTACCTTCGAGTGTGTCTGCTAGGTTTTTTACACCTTGCGGCATATTGCTAGTAATTTGCTTAGCAATTTCTTCAAGTTTTGCTGGGTTGATCATATTTGTCCCTTCGGCATTGCCTAAATGATAATAACTAATATTACCTTATACCCACGGCATTTAACACATGATCATCTTTACCTTAATTAATTAAGGCAATTGCTATGCTCGCTGTAATGGTTACGTTAAAATTGCGCGTCTTTTAAATTTCTTTGGTCGTTATGAAACTCAATCCTAAACAAGATGAAGCCGTAAAATATATTAGTGGTCCCTGCTTAGTACTCGCGGGCGCAGGCTCTGGTAAAACCCGTGTTATTACGAATAAAATCGCTTATTTAGTGAAAAAATGTGAGTACAAAGCGCGAAATATAGCCGCTGTTACTTTTACCAATAAAGCAGCCAAAGAAATGCGTGAGCGAGTACTGCAAACGCTCGGTAAGCAAGACGCTAAAGGTTTATGGGTATCAACGTTTCATACACTCGGTTTAGAAATAATAAAAAAAGAGTTGAGTACATTAGGGTTTAAGCCCGGCTTTTCGTTATTTGATGATCAAGATACCAATCAGCTTCTTAGTGAACTCACCGAAGATGAGCTAAAAAAAGACAAGGACTTACTCAAACTACTTAAAATGGAAATTGGTAGTTGGAAAAACGAATTAGTACTGCCAGAGCAAGCAATACGCGAAGCGCGTGATGCGCAAAAGGCATTGTTTGCACAGTTGTATGCTCGATATCAAAACCAGCTACGTGCTTATAATGCACTGGATTTTGATGATTTAATTATGATCCCTACTTTGTTACTTACTAATAACGCCACATCTCGTGAGCGCTGGCAGCAACGCTTTAAATACTTGCTGGTGGATGAGTATCAAGATACCAATACAAGCCAATATCAACTTGTTAAATTGCTAGTAGGCGAGCGTGCCCGTTTTACTGTGGTAGGTGATGACGATCAATCAATTTACTCATGGCGTGGTGCTCGCCCGCAAAACTTAGTGTTATTAGGTAAAGACTACCCAGGGCTTAGACTTATAAAGCTTGAACAAAACTATCGAAGTGCAGGGCGAATACTAAAAGCGGCTAACATTTTAATTGCCAATAACCCACATGACATAGAGAAAAAGTTATTTAGTGAACTAGGTTACGGTGAGCCGATTAAAGTAATAGGGTGCCGCGATGAAGAGCATGAATCTGAGCGTGTGGTTGCTGAAATAATTTCACATAAGTTTATGAAGCGAACCAGCTATAAAGATTACGCGATTTTATATCGTGGTAATCATCAAGCACGTGGCTTTGAAAAATCACTAATGAGTAACCGTATCCCTTATAAAATTAGTGGCGGTATGTCGTTTTTCGCTCGCTCAGAAATTAAAGATATTATGGCGTATTTACGTTTGCTAGTTAATCAAGATGATGACAATGCATTTTTACGTATCGTAAATACACCGCGACGCGAAATAGGTACGGTTACCCTTGAAAAGCTTGGTACGCTTGCTAATGAAAAGCACGCGAGCTTGTTTGCTACCTGTTTTGATAACGATTTAGGCTACAGACTAAAAGGGCGTGGCTTTAATGCGCTTGCTGGATTTGCACGCTGGGTTGTTGAGCTATCTGATAACGCAGTACGCGGTGATACGCTCGAAGCTGTTAAAGACTTAGTGCGTAATATTAATTACGAGGCATATTTGTACGAGTCGTCACCGAGTGCAAAAGCGGCTGAAATGCGTATGAAAAACGTATCAGAGCTGTATCGTTGGATAACAGATATGTTGACCGGTGATGCCGACAACGAACCAATGACATTAGCCGAAGTTGTTAGCAAGCTAACCCTTCGCGATATGCTTGAGCGTAACGAAGAAGAAGATGAAACCGATGCAGTGCACTTATCAACACTACATGCATCAAAGGGCTTAGAGTACCCGTACGTATTTATGGTGGGTATGGAAGAGGGTTTACTTCCGCATCAGGTAAGTATTGATGAGGACAACGTAGATGAAGAACGTCGCTTAGCTTATGTTGGTATTACTCGCGCACAGCAGGAGTTAACACTTACTTATGCAAAGATACGTCGTCAATTTGGTGAAACTTCACAAACTGAATTAAGCCGATTTGTACAAGAGTTACCGCAGGACGATCTTGCGTTCGAAAACAAAAAGGCGCCAAATACCCAAGCAGAGCGCATGGAAAAAGGCCAAGCAAGAGTCGCTAACTTACGAGCGATGTTTAAAAAGCCTGAGTAATACCTCAGGCTAACTTTATAAAGACTGGGTTGCTTGCACTTCAGGTAACTCAGAGCATACTAAAGCGTGTTGTTTACCTACAAAAAATGCCAAACCGTGTTTATCTAATAAAGCTCTAAAATTAAGTATTGATGGGCCTTTAGCAATGACCTTCATTGCTTTGAGCTTTGTAATTGCAAGCACGCCCTGTAGCTGAAAATCGTATCTTTCTTGTTGTAAAACACGTTTACTAAAGGTCGAGCTAAGTAGTAAATAATCAAAATTAATATCGGTTAGTAAATTAAGTTCGCACCTGTCTTTAGCAAAATTGTTTAAACCAATTGAATAACCAAGTTGTGATAGCGTTTTGAGGTTTTTTATTTGCGTTGCACATGCGTGGCGAATTTCTTGTTCATCAAACAATAAACAGAGTTGGCTTTGTCCTTGTTGTTTATTTAGCGTATCGGTAAATAAAACAAATTCGTGTTCCTCAAGTAGCAAACCAGAGCAAGGAACCAATGCCATAGCTACATTTGCAGTAATTGCTTGTGCATAGGCGCGTTGTAATAGTTGTAACTCTACTTGCAGATGCTGCTCTTTATCTGATGCAAACTTTTTCAAAATATCAAAGCTAGTAAAGCCAAGTATTGGGTGTTCACCAAATGCTTCAAATAAAGATTCAGACTGTTGTTGCTCATCAAGCGTAATTATTTCTGAGCTTCTAAAACTCATAGGTAATATATCAAGGTGATGTTGTGCTTTTAGAGTCTGCGCAGGTATTGATTGCGTTAATAGCGGATGAAATAACTCGTAACGATTTTTTCCTGAGTTTTTGGCGTGATACATGGCGGCATCGGCATCACGAATAATTTCATCTGTATGCGTATAGCTTTTCTTTGAGTAGGTTATCCCTATACTTGCGCCACTTTGTAAAGACTCACCTTTAAGATAAAAGGGTTTTTTCATTAAATCTATAATACGATTTGCAACATCTTCTGCTTGTTGAGGTTCAGTTAAATGGGTTAATAAAATAACAAATTCATCCCCGCCTAAACGTGCTAGTAAATCATGCTCGCGTATACATTGAGCAAATAACTCACTTACGTTAATTAAAAATTGATCGCCTGCCTGGTGGCCAAGCTGATCGTTAATATCTTTAAATTTATCTAAATCGATAAACAAAACAGCAAAGTGGTGCTCAGGAAAACGTTGATAATGTTGTAGCGTTTTTTCGAGCTGAGTTAAAAATAGACTACGATTAGGCAAGCTCGTAAGTGAATCGTGATGTGCATCATGATAAAGCTGCTGCTCTATTTTTTTTCGCTCATCTATTTGCATTTGTAAGTGCAGATTAGTTTGACGCAATTCTTTGGTTTTTTCGTTTACTCTAAATTCGAGTTCTTGATGGCTTTTTGCAATTGCTTGATTGACGAGCTTTGTTTGTAAAACAGCTGCAATTTGATGCGATACAAAGGTAATTAACTCGCAATCATCTCGGCTGAAAATATGTTTGTTATCGTAGGCTTGGCAAACAATAAGGCCGATAACACCTTGAGCTGTTTTAAGTGGAGCGCCTAACCAGCTAGTGGCCATTTGCTCTTTTGGTACAGGTGCTGAACGTTGTACCACACCGCTTACTATTAATTCTTTTGCTCTACATGGGTGTATTAGTTGTGTTTCTTCGGTGCTTATTACCAGTTCGCTATAACCTTTAGCAAAGCGTCTTGGCTGTGTATTTTCTTTAAATTCATCTACGCAATAAGGAAAACTAATCCACCCTGTTTCTTTATCATAAAGCGCAATATATAAGTTTTCTGCGTAGGTAATTGTTTTTATTATTTCGTGTATCTTAAAATAAGCGTCATCAAGGTTTTTAGCTTGTGTTGCTATCTCAGATATTTTAAATAGAATTTGTTGGCGTTGAAGTGCGCGTTTACGCTGCTCTATTTCAAGGTTTAGTGCATCGTTACTTTGAGTGAGTGCGCGGGTGCGAATTTTAACTTCTGACTCAAGAAGCTCTCGTTTTTTTACACGCTCTATTGCTGTTGCCAAATAAAGCGACATAAACTCAAGTAATTGTATTTGCTGTGAGCTATAGCCTTGTTTTGTATCGTAACTTTGCGCTGCTAAAACACCGATAATATTATGTTCTTGGTAAACAGGTACGCCTACCCAATGTTCGGCAGGAGTGCCTAATGCTTTAAATAAACCTTCTGCTGCAGCATCTTGCATTTGCTGCTTGGTAAAACATGTGGTTTTACCCTGTTTAAATACATAACCCGTGGCGCCTTCATCAAAGCTATTTGATTGGTTAAGGGCGACGGCAATACCATCTTTTTCATCTGAAAAGTAAGAAAGCTCTAGTGATTGGCTGTATTGATTTAGCAGCACCACATAAAAACTTTTACTAGGTACGTACTTTTGTAAAATGTCATGGATGGCGGGGTATAGCAAGGTTAGCTCGGCCACAGTACTTGCCTGCTCTGATAATTGGATCAGGGCATTTTGTAAGTGATGTGATTGTTTGTATTTTTCGAGAAGCGCTCTAAGGCGTTTATTTTGATACGCCAATTTACTCGATACTGATAGTTTATCTTCCAATGATCTAACCGGCTATTTTTATTGTATAGTTATTAGCCTTATACTTTCACTTTTAGTGCTTATCGTCAAGTTGATATTCCTACTAAAGCAGTAGCTAGACACACTATTTTAGGCATTAAAAAAGGCTTACAGAAGTAAACCTTTTTTGTATATTTCAATCGAGCTTATTTAGATGTCATAAAGTCGATAGCAGCGCTAATCTCATCATCAGAACAATCCATACACGTGCCTTTTGGAGGCATAGCATTAAAGCCATTTAGTGCATGCTCAAGTAAAGTGTCTTTACCTTTAGCAATACGTGGAGCCCAATCGTCAGCCGATTTAGGCGCGCCTAGTGCACCAGTGCCGTGACATGCAAAACATGCACCTTGATATACTTGCTCACCAGAGCGAGGACCGGTAGGCGCCGCTGCAACTGCAGCTTTATCGCCTTCAAGGTATACAGCACCAACCGGCGCGAGACGTGCTTTAATTGCATCTTCAGTCATAGAGTTATCATATGGCTGTGCGTATGCAGTGGTTGCTAGCAATAATAATGCTGCAGCTGTTAATTTTTTCATTTTGCCTTGCTCACTTCGATTTGAACGTGATCAATCACGATTAAAGATGACGGAAATTAAACCGATTATAACTCTCTGGGCCAATTTATAAAATGCTAAGAGCCGTTTTTATTAATAAAACTGACTACTTTTTGCGTTAACGCAATAAAATTTAATTATTTACTGTTTTTTGTTAAGCAATTTAATAAGCGCAATCAGTCATACAATTAACTTTTTAGATCCTAAGATCAAAATCAATTTATTGATAATACGCTACTAACTAGTTTTGCGATCCCTGCGTCGGCTTCAAGAATCGATTCTGCCAACATGTAAGCAGGGGTGGTAACTAACTTATTTGGTTCATCGATAACTACACCGTCAACAGCACAATCTATATGTTTAGCGCCTAATGTGCTTAGCGCTTGTGCTGTCTCTACATCGTTACCAATAGTAAGTGCGGCGTTATCGTAAATAAATGGGATCAATGCGGGTGCAATACACATATAACCTGCAGGCTTATTCGCTTTTGCAAATGATTTACACGCATAAAGTACGTCCTGATTGATATTTGCTTTTGCGCCTTTAATTGCAAAATCGCATAAGTTTTTTGCAGCACCGAAACCGCCAGGTACAATTAATGCGTCAAACTGAGTCACGTCTAGTTCAATCAGCGATTTAATGTCACCTCGTGCAATGCGAGCAGCTTCTGTTAATACATTGCGTTTATCAGGCATTACTTCACCTGTTAAATGGTTAATGGTATGAAGTTGTTCAATATCTGGTGCAAAACACTGATACGTTGCGCCATTTTTGGCTATATGTAATAAAGTTAAAATTGCTTCATTAATTTCACTACCATCGTACACACCAGACCCTGCTAATATTACTGCTACGTTTTTCATGCTTTTGTGCCCCTAAAGTCTTTTTTATAAGTCGATCGGATGGAGTTTAACATGCTCAAAATTTCTCGCGAAAATAAATTTTTAGTACAAAAATCATTCGCAGTGCAAGTCGTTTTGCGGTTTATGCCATTTGCGATCACTTTGCCTTTAAAAAAATTATAAAGGATCGCTATGATCTTCGATCCATTGTGCTAGAATACTCCTCCGGTTATTTAAATGGACGCGAATAATCAAAGTGAATAACAACAGAAGCAGTCGTTAGAAAACCTTTTTCCACATTGGTTTAAAATAATAAAAAAAGAACCTCGTATTATCTTTTTTAAATTAAAACATACAGTTAAAGTATTTTCTAGGCATTTTATAATGCTTTGGAAGAATAGCTCGTGGCTGTTATCTACACACTTATCCACAGCTTGCTCTAGTTTTAATAACACGATAAACAGTAATTCACTGTCGTTTTATTTACTACCTTATGGCATGCTTATAATTACCTTAATTTTTTGCATTTAGGATCCAAATTCACCATGGCTCAGATCCCCGAAAACCCACTTATTTTAGTTGATGGCTCGTCATATTTATTTCGTGCTTATCATTCTCCGCCGCATTTAACTAATTCTAAAGGTGAGGCTACGGGCGCTATTTACGGCGTGATCAACATGCTTAAAAGCTTGATCAGACAATATGATCCCTCACACATGGTGGTTATATTTGATGCTAAAGGCAAAACGTTCCGTAACGATATGTATAGCGAATATAAGGCAAATCGCCCGCCGATGCCGGATGACTTACGTACGCAAATAGCACCAATACATAGCATTATCAAAGCGATGGGTTTTCCGCTAATTAGTATCGAAGGCGTTGAAGCTGATGATGTTATTGGCACATTTGCACGCATTGCAACTGAGCAAAAACGGCATGTCCTTGTCTCCACTGGTGATAAAGATATGGCGCAACTTGTAAATGAACACGTTACATTAATAAACACGATGACCGACAGTATTTCAGATCCTGTTACCGTAGTTGAAAAGTTTGGTGTAGGCCCCGAACTTATTATCGATTACTTGGCACTAATGGGCGATAAGGTCGATAATATCCCAGGTGTTGAAGGCTGTGGTCCAAAAACGGCCGTTAAGTGGTTAGAGAAATATGGCTCGTTGCAAGGTGTAATGGATCACGCAAGTGAGATTAAGGGTAAAATAGGTGAAAAGTTAGCTGCAGCTCTCGATCATCTGCCTTTAAGCTACGAGCTTGCAACAATTAAGTGCGATGTTGAAGTTGAATCAGATCTTGATACGTTCAAACTACAAGAGCCAAATAAAGACGAATTAATTGCACTATATGGTGAATGCGAATTTCGTCGTTGGTTAGCTGAGTTACTAGATAACCCCAAAGATGCAGAAACACATTTAGCTGTACCTACCGAAGCCACTGAATTACCAAAAGTAGAAGACGCTCATTACGAAACTATTTTAACGCAAGCGCAATTTGATACGTTAATAGAGCAATTAAATAGTGCCGAGTTATTTGCATTTGATACAGAAACTACCAGCCTTGATTACATGAAAGCGCAATTAGTGGGTATGAGTTTTGCCGTAAAAGCGGGTGAAGCTGTGTATTTACCTCTAGCGCATGACTACCCGGGTGCGCCTGAGCAATTAAGTCTGGAATTTGTAATGCAAAAGCTAGGTCCAATTTTGGCCGATGAAAACAAAGCTAAAGTAGGGCAAAACCTTAAATACGACAAAAGTGTATTAGCGAATGCAGGTTTTGCGCTAAACGGTATTAAGTTTGACACCATGCTTGAGTCATACGTATTTAATAGCGTGGGTACACGCCACGATATGGACTCGCTAGCACTTAAATATCTAGGTCATAAAAATATTAGCTTTGAAGATATTGCTGGCAAAGGTAAAAAGCAACTTACCTTTAACCAAATTGAACTTGAAAAAGCTGCGCCTTACGCTGCAGAAGATGCCGATATTACTTTGCGCCTACATGAAGTGCTTTGGCCAAAAATAGCGGCTGATGAAAAGCTAAAATCTGTATTCGAAGATATAGAAATGCCACTTGTTAGTGTGATTTCTGATATTGAACGAACCGGCGTTGCAATTGATAGCAATATGCTTGCAGCACATAGTCAACGATTAGGCGAGCGTTTAATTGAGCTTGAAAAAGAAGCATTTGAAATAGCAGGCGAACCATTTAATTTAAGCTCTCCTAAGCAACTACAAGTATTGTTGTTTGAAAAGCTTGGCCTGCCTATTATCAAAAAAACACCTAAAGGTGCACCTTCTACCGCAGAAGAAGTATTGCAAGAGCTTGCTCATGATTATCCACTACCTAAAGTAATTATAGAGCATCGTGGTTTATCAAAGCTTAAATCGACTTATACCGATAAATTACCATTAATGGTGAATGAGAAAACCCAGCGTGTACATACGTCTTATCATCAGGCAATTACAGCAACGGGGCGCTTGAGTTCAACCGATCCTAATTTACAAAATATTCCTATTCGTTCAGAAGAAGGGCGTCGAATTCGTGAAGCGTTTATAGCTGCAGATGGTTATAAAATTGTCGCTGCCGATTACAGCCAAATTGAGCTGCGTATTATGGCGCACCTTTCACAAGACAAAGGTCTATTAAATGCATTTGCTAACGGCTTAGATGTACACAGTGCAACTGCCGCTGAAGTATTTAGTGTAGAGCTTGATGATGTAACTACCGATATGCGCCGCAAGGCGAAAGCAGTAAACTTTGGCTTAATTTACGGTATGTCTGCATTTGGTTTAGCACGTCAACTAGATGTGCCACGCCACGAAGCGCAGCATTACATAGATAAATACTTTGAGCGTTTTCCTGGTGTATTAGAGTACATGGAAACAACACGTGAAAAAGCGGCTGAAAATGGCTATGTTGAAACAATATTTGGTCGCCGCCTACATTTGCCAGAAATAAACGCACGTAATGGGGCGCGCAGAAAAGGAGCCGAACGTGCTGCTATAAACGCACCAATGCAAGGTACTGCTGCTGATATTATTAAAAAGGCAATGCTGAGCGTTAACCGCTGGGTACACGAACAAGCGCCAAATACGATTAAGTTACTTATGCAAGTACACGATGAATTGGTATTTGAAATTAAAACAGACTGCGCACCTGAATACACAAAACATATTTGTGAGCTGATGTCGCAAGCTGCAGCGCTTGATGTGCCGCTTATTGTTGAAGCCGACGAAGGTGACAACTGGGAACAAGCCCATTAATGCAATTTGAGCATTTTAATTAAAGCGCCTTTTGGCGCTTTTTTTATGTTTAATAAAAATGGCGAATAACAGCTATTTAATTAGCTATATGCAAGCTTTAGTTAAAATAAGGTTAATTTAAGCAACTATTTGTATTAAATAGTTATATGTTCGTCAATTCGAGCTGTTTTACAGGAATATGATTGTATTTTAATGCGTGCTTTTGTTAAAGTCCCGCCTGTCCTATCCTGTAGGACATCCTGTTGATGATGCATCTGAAAGGGTGCAACAAATTGATAGCTTCTCCCCAGTTTGCTATACCGGCCTACCAACTTGTTTGGTGGGCCGTTTTTTGTTTTACGCCTAAAAATCCTATCTAATTAATTCTTTTTTGCGCTATACCAATTGTATTGTGCATTCGTCACTTCGAGGTGGTTTGGGTACATCGCAGGTGATACCATCGAAGTGCTATCATTTTTATTCTTTTCATTTTATTACTAAGGAGTGCGTTATGTTTAAAGCATTAGCTATTGCAGGTTTTTCTTTATCAAGTTTAGTTATTTCTAATGTTGCTCAGGCTAATTGGCAGCTAGTGAATGATAAAAGCCAACTAAGCTTTGTTTCAATTAAAAAAGATTCGATTGCTGAAGCTCACCATTTTACTAACCTTGAAGGTATGCTTTCTGATAAAGGTGAGTTTAGCGTTAATGTTGATTTAACATCAGCCGAAACTCTAATCCCTATTCGTAATGAGCGTTTAGCTACATTTTTATTCGAAGCGGCTAAATTCCCCAATGCTGTTTTAACTGCAAATTTAACTAAAGAGCTAAGTAATATCAAAAAGCCTGGTCAATATGTATTGAAGGGTATTACAGCTGAGCTTGATTTTCATGGTAATAAAAAACCATTGGCAATTGATGTACTCGTTAACAGCACGCAAAGTGGTGATTTAACGGTATCATCATTAACACCTATTATTATTAATAGTGATGATTTTGGTGTAACCGAAGGCGTTAAAAAGCTGCAAGAGTTAGCGGGCTTGCCTTCAATTGCAACAGCTGTGCCTGTTACATTTGCAATAACACTTAAAAAACAGTGATTTCTTTAAGTGAGCTTAGCAAGCGATTAAGCGAGCCAAGCAAACCTTTTGATAGTTGGCAGCCTAACCATTGTGGGGAGCTGCCAATTGTTATTAATAATGAAGGGAAATGGTTTTACGATGGCAGCCAAATAACACGCCCAGCCATGGTGAAGCTGTTTGCTTCTGTATTGTGTAAAGAAGGTGAGCAATTTTATTTAAAAACCCCTGTCGAAAAAATAACAATAACGGTTGAAGATGCGCCGTTTATTATTGTTGATTGGCGCTTTGAAAATACAGCGCAAGGGCAAGTGTTGTGTTGTATTGATAATTTAGCTAGGCAGTGGTTAGTGAGCGCTCAGCAGCCCTTGCATATAAAAGACTACAATGGTTCAAAGGTGCCTTATTTAAAGCTACCGTATGGTTGTAGTGCGCGAGTTTCACGCAGTGTATTTTATCAGTGGGCTGAAAAAGCCGAGTCTGATAAGCTCGGCTATTTTATTAAATCTGCAGGAAAGCAGTTTTATTTATCGTAACGCCAGCGTTTAAGCCTCTGGGTTGGTTTCGTCTGTGATTGTTTCATCGCTAGGTGGTACAGCAATAACAGGACCTAAAAACCATTCATCTAGCTTTTTAGCTACTTCTGGTAAACCGGTGCCCTTTAATGATGAAAACGCATGAACTGTAATATCCCCATCAAGCGTGCTTAATTCACGGCGAACTTGCAGTACTTGTGATTTACGAGGGCCTTGCTTTAGTTTGTCGGCTTTAGTTAATAGTGCCAATACTGGAATTTCACTACCAATTGCCCAGTTAATCAAATCACGGTCTAAATCTTTTAATGGATGACGAATATCCATTAAAATAACAATACCTTTTAAGCTTTGACGCTTTTGCAGATATTCACCTAACGACTTTTGCCATTTCTTTTTCATTTCGATTGGTACTTTAGCAAAGCCATAGCCTGGTAAATCGATAAGGCGCATATCGTCAACATCCGCTAAATCGAATGTATTGATTAGCTGAGTACGTCCAGGTGTTTTACTTGTACGTGCTAGCTTCTGATCGGTTAATGCATTTAATGCACTCGACTTACCTGCATTGGAGCGACCGGCAAACGCAACTTCAATTCCCGTATCAGCAGGTAATTTAGTAATGTCGGGAGCGCTTGTTACGAAAGACGCAGTATTATATTTGATACGAGATTTGAGCACAGGCTCTCCTAAAACTTAAAAAAATAACATTGAGTAAACCAAATTCACTCAGGGCGCGTATTTTATACTATAAAGGATGTATTAAAAAGCGTATTTAACCACCTAAAAACAGCACCTATGGTACATTTAAAACATGTTAAAGCTTAATCTAAGTCAAAACCCTGTAAATTATAAGCTTAATATGTGTAGAAAACGTGCCAGAGAATTTATTATCGTGTAGAATATATGTATTACAACATCACGATTGTAGATGATACAGGGTCGGAAACAGAGAATTCACCATGAAAAAAATAGCACTATCTTTAACAATATTGCTTGGTGCGTTGTCAGCAAGCAACGCAACAGCATTTGATGGCGATGTAAACGCAGGTAAAGAAAAATCAGCAACGTGTGCGGCTTGTCACGGCCCAGACGGTAATGCGCCGGTTAATATTTACCCTAAAATTGCAGGTCAACATCCAGATTATATCCTTAAGCAACTTCAGGATTTAAAATTAGGTATGACGTCAGGCGGCAAAGAAGGGCGTATGGATCCAGTAATGAGCGCTATGGCTATGCCACTTAGCGAGCAAGACATGAAAGATCTAGCTGCTTATTTTTCTTCAATCAACATGACTGAAGGTGCTACACCTAAAGATGTTGTTGAAGTTGGCGAAATGCTCTTTAAAGCAGGCGATGCGGAGCGTGGGATTCCATCATGTGCAGCATGTCATGGTCCACGTGGTAACGGTTCATCACTTGCTAAGTTTCCAAAAATTTCTTTTCAGCATCCTGGATATATCAAGTCTCAACTTGAAAAATTCCGTGATGGAACTCGTCACAATGACTTAAATGGCATGATGGGCGATATAGCGAAGAAATTAACAGATAAAGATATTGAAGTACTTTCTCAGTACTTAGGTGGTTTACACTAAAGTCGTATTTATTTAGCAATTAATAATAAATATACTACAATGTTTTACAAAAAGCAGCCTAGGCTGCTTTTTTTGTGTGCAAAATTAACGATATCACCCGTTTAAATGTAAGACATTGACCATGCGTTAGTGTGAGAAAAGTCTTCTTTTTATTTTTTATTCATCATTAACCTATTGTATTTTATTGTTTATTTTGTTTTAAAATGTAATAAGTATAATAAAAGTTATATAAACCAGTTGTAACAAAATCATTAACGAGTAAATTAACCACTGTCGCAAAAGAACAATAACAAAACGGAAACAAGCTATAAGGAAAGTGGCGCGGCATGACTACATAGCACAAGATTGGTGCTACTAAAGGAAATAATAAAAAAGTGTCACGATGACCGAAAATAATAAAATACTCATGGAAGTTTAATAACAAAAACAAAATGGAATGTAACAAGGAACGTAAAAATAATAACAATACGGACTGATAATAATAAAAATAATAAAGACTAAAAAAAGTCGAAGGGAGAAGTGTCCAGATAATGGCGCTCAGATTAGCAGGCGGTAGAGATGTTTTCTCTACCGCCTTTTTATTTGTCCTGTTACAATACCCACCGTTTAAAATTAGCGATTAATTAGCTAAGGCGCTTTTAAATGAGAAACCCAACCTCTATAGCGCAAACTGAATTCTTCTGGCTAGGCCAGCACTGCGATGCCCATTAATTTGCGCTTCGCTCAAAACCTCTTAAGTGAGATGATCAAGATATGAGTAGAACTAAAAAGTCACGCAAAAGCCCAGCAAACGGACCTGTTCGTTTAAGCCAAGATAAGCTTAAAGAAATGCGCGCATTAAAAGAGCAGCGAGTTAAAAAAACCAAAGGCGCAAAGCCCGGTTCTCGTAATGCGCCAGATTTACTGGATAGCGAAAGCCAAAATAGTAATCACGCGCCTAAAGATAAGCGTGTAGGCAGTAAAAAGCCTGTGCCGTTAATCGCAACCGCGCCAGAGCCTAAAGTTGAAATGAAACGCAACTTAAAGCCAACTATTGAGCTGAAAAAAGTAATCGAGCCTGAATTTACACCTGAACAAGAGCTAGAAGCACTTGAGAATGATGAACGTTTACTTAAATTAGTAGAGCGTCATGAAAAAGGTGAAATGCTAACAGGTAAAGATGCTAAGTACTTTAATAGTCGCATTGCCCGTCATCAGGCGTTATGTGAAATTCTTGGTATTGAAGATGAGGACGAAGACGAGTTTGAAGATGACCTTGAAAGCCAAGGCAATTCTGATTTCGATCAATACTTATCTGATGATTTAGCCAACGAATGGTTAGATGAAGACGACAAATAGTAAGGATAAATAATGAGTACCTCGGTAATTTTAGCCTTACTTTTAGGCGCTGCTATCATAGCTGGTTTGGCATTTTATGCGGGTCAGTTGCTGTATAAGTTAAATGCGCAAAAAAAGTTAATTGCTAAAACGCAGGCTGAACAAAAGCAAAAGCTTGAAAAGTCGCGTTTAAAGCGAAACGCAAAACTAGCCGATAGTATTCATTTAATCGCACGTGCAATGAATGAAGAGCAGTGTGAGTTTTCTGAAGGCTGTTTACGTATTTGGGTACTTATGTCTCAGTATGCCTTTGAAAGCGAGCGTGATTTAACGACGCAGTATCCTGGTATTTATAAAATGTATCAGGTAGTTAAAGAAATGCCGACGCACGATGCACGTAAAAAATACTCTAAAAAAGAGATTTTTAAGCTAGATAAGGCTCGCTGGCAAGCTGAAAAAACACTTAAAGATGAAGTTAAAGCGGATTGCGCTAAAATTATTATCGAGTTTAAAGCCGCTCCAGGTAGCGATAAAGTCGTTTTTAATTAAAGCTACAACTTAAATACAAAAAGCAGACCTAGGTCTGCTTTTTTTGTGCCGATGTATTTATTATCCAGAGTTCAGGCTAAATCACCCTTGAAAAGCGCGTTGCGTTAATTTGTTTTTGTAAGTGAGCATCGAAGCACATACAAATAATACGAATGAATAAGTTCCCGCGTGGTGTTACGCTAATTTTATTATCAATTATAGTGACTAGTTCATCTTTTATAAGTGGCGCCAGCGCTACTAATGCATCCTCAAAGTAGTCATTAAATATAAGCGCGTGTTTTTCACTAAAGTCTTGTATATCTAATTCAAATTGGCAAATGAGCTGTTTAATTGCATCAGCACGAATTACATCATCATGTGTTAAGTGCATTCCTTTATTAAGAGCACTACCGCTTTGTGTTTCTACGTTGTGGTAATAATGTTTTAATTCTTTTTGATTTTGTAAAATGGCGGTGCCAATTTGTGAAATTGATGACACGCCTAAACCTAATAAATCACAATTTCCATGGGTTGTATAACCTTGAAAGTTACGATGTAACTTGCCTTCATTTTGCGCAACAGCTAGTTCATTATCAGTTTTTGCAAAATGGTCCATACCAATAAATTGATAGCCTGCTTGCGTCATCTGCTCCAGCGTATTTTTAAACATGGTGAGCTTATTATGAGCACTGGGTAAATCTGCATCTTTAATCTTACGCTGTGCAGCAAAGCGCTCTGGTAAATGCGCGTAGTTAAACACTGATACTCTGTCAGGGCTTAACTCAATAAGTTGCTCTATAGTTTTCTTAAAGCTCTCTGGCGTTTGCAGAGGTAGCCCGTAAATCATATCTGCATTAATAGATTGAAATCCTAGCTCGCGAACTTGTGTAATTAATTGCTTAACGGTATCTGCATTTTGCGGGCGATTAACAGCAAGTTGCACGTCGTCGTTAAAGTCTTGAATCCCAAATGAGACACGGTTAAAGCCAAGCATTCTTAAATCAACAAGCATATTATCGGCAAGTGAGCGTGGGTCTATTTCAATACCGCGCTCTGTTGTGCGTGTAAAATTAAAGTGTTGTTCTAAAAGTTTAATTAAACGGGTCATTTGTTTTGCGGTTAAAAAGGTGGGAGTACCGCCACCTAAATGCAATTGCTCAACCGTGTAGCTTTTAAATAAAGGCGCTTGGGCAGTAATTTCTTTTGCTAAAAAGTCGAGATACGTATCTGCCTTAGATTGATGACGGGTAATTATTTTATTACAGCCACAGTAGTAGCAAAGCTGACTACAAAACGGGATGTGAATATATAAAGAAAGAGAGCGACTTGTTGACGATTCTATAGCGCTTAGTAGGTCTTGTTGCTGATATCCGTCACGCAGTGATAAAGCCGTGGGATAAGAGGTATAACGCGGACCAGACACATTATATTTGTTTATTAGGGTTTCATCCCATTGTGGAAGTTTAATCATCACGCACACCTAAGTATTTATTTATTGGGGATTATAAAAAAGTACTCAGGAAGGCGGTTTGATCTATAACAAAAAAGGTGCCGAAGCACCTTTTTTAATAAAATATAACTTAATACGACCTAATTAATAAGTAATAGTATGAGCATCTTTAAGGTATTGAAATAATTCTTTATAACCTTTACCCGGCTTTTCAGCTTTCGCTTCTTTTGCCGCATTTCGAACCAATTGGCGCATTTGTTGACGATCAAGAGATGGAAACTGCTCAATAGTCTCATTGATAAGGTCATCACCTTGCTCAATTAAATCTGAACGTAATTGCTCAATTTTTTTGACCAATACTTCAGCTTGGTTATTTTTATTAAGCATCACATCGATAATCGCTTTAATATCATCAATGTTTTCTACAGTACGCAGTGTTTTAGCGATGTAATTTAAGTGGCGGCGATACGCGTCGCTTTTGTTACTTATTTTATCAGCAACAACCATCGCTTCTTTTAAATCGTCATTTAATGGCAGGCGTTCGCGCTGTTTTTTACCCATTTTGGCAATTTCAGTACCTAACTGATGAAACTCTTGCGCTTCGCGTTTAAGCTCCGTTCTTGATACATATTCAATTTCTTCTTCAATTTCAGCAGGCTTGCCTTTTTTCTTTGCCATGGGGTGCTCTTAAATAAAAATAACTTTTGCCATTATACATGAATATGATACTTAGGAATATTAGCTGATGTGATGCATTGAGTGTGTTAGCATTTAAATATAAGAAATGCGTGCATTATGCCTCTAAGGCTCAGGACTTAATTTATGAAAAGCCAACAAAACGATCCAATTTATTCTCAAATATCGCAAGTTAAAGATGCGGTAGCAGAAGTACTCGAACATGCTAAAAAATTAGGCGCTACAGCTGCAGAAGCTGCGATGTCTAGCACGTCTGGTTTATCGGTTAGTACACGAATGGGTGAAGTAGAAACCATTGAGTTCAACCAAGACGGCGGCTTAGGCATTAGTGTATATGTTGGTAATAATAAAGGCTCGGCGTCAACGGCTGATTTAAATCCAAAAACATTGCGTACGGTAGTCGAAAAAGCGATTGATATAGCCAAATTTACATCTGATGATCCATTTAACGGCGTTGCTGATAAAGAGTTACTTGAATTTAACCCTAAAGATTTAGATTTATATCATCCTTGGGATGTAAGTCCTGAGGAAGGCATTGAGCTTTGTCATGCTGCTGAGCAAGCTGCATTAAATGCAGATGAGCGTATTGTTAACTCTGATGGTGCGAGTTTTTCATCGCATCAGGGATTACGTGTTTATGGTAACAGCCACGGTTTAATTGCAGGTTTTCCGCGCACTCGTCATAGTATTAGTACTATGGTAATAGGTAAAGATGGCGAACACATGCAGCGCGACTCTGCTTATACAGTTGCTCGCGATCAGGCTGGTTTAAATGATGCTGCGGTAGTGGGTCTTGAAGCGGCAGCTGAAACCTTAGCTAAATTAAAGAGCCAAAAGTTAGGCACAATGAAAGTGCCTGTTATTTTTAGAGCAGATATTGCAAATTCATTGTTTGGTCACTTGGTGTCGGCAATTGGTGGTGGCGCGCTTTATCGTAAATCAAGTTTTTTACTTGATAGCTTAGGCACTCAGGTATTTAGTAATTGTGTGAATATTGCTGAGCGCCCACATATTTTAAAAGGGTTGGCATCGTCACCGTTTGATAGCGAAGGTGTTAAAACATTCGATAGAGAAATAATTCAAGGCGGCGAGTTACAAACTTATTTATTAGCAAGTTATGCTGCGCGTAAAATGAACATGATGCCAACAGGACATGCTGGCGGTATACATAACTGGCTCGTTGAGCAAACTCATAACGATTTAACTGCACTATTAAAAACCATGGGTACTGGCTTATTAGTTACAGAGCTAATGGGGCAGGGCGTAAATACCGTAACGGGTGACTACTCTCGTGGTGCTGCAGGTTTTTGGGTTGAAAATGGTGAAATTCAATATCCGGTAAGTGAAATTACTATTGCTGGTAATTTAAAAGACATGTTTAAAGGTATTTCTGCCATTGGTGGTGATATAGAACGCCGTGGTGGTATTCAAACAGGCTCAGTACTAATAGAGCAAATGCAAATAGCCGGCGCGTAGTATTAATATGCAGTGTATACTTAGACCCAGAGTATTATCTCTGGGTCTAAGTGAGTTTTTACGAGGTGTAAAATGGCTAAAGATAGATATGCACCAAAACCGCTAACCGATATTATGGCGGGGTTAAATAATCGTTTATCGGCTTATGCAGGCAAAAGCCAAGCACTTGATACACAGCAAACCTTATTAAAAGATTTTTTAGGCCCTAAATTGGGTGATAAATGCCGAGTTAGTAATTACCGAGACGGCACGCTAATGATAGAGGCTGTGTCTGCGCCTATCGCGCTTAGGCTTAATTATTTAAAAATGGATATGCTTTCACACTTTAGAGCAGCTGGAATGGCAGAGCTCGGACAAATAAAAATAACTGCAAACCCTCAAGCAACACAGCGATTAAGTACCGCTAATAAATCGGGCAGCCCTACAGTTACCAACTCACGTAAAATGAGTGAGCAAACCGCTAATTACTTAAATGCGATAGCGGCTTCTGCCCCCCCTTCATTAAAAGAAAAACTAGAGCGTTTAGCGCTCCACGGGAAGAATAAAAGTTAGCCTTAGCCACCCACTATATTGTTATTGGTAGGGCTATTTTTGCAGCTCACCGCATTCAAAATACTTTGTTACATATTCCATTTTATTGTTGGTCTAATGAGGTTTATGATACTGCGTGGTGTGCTTTATTATTTAAAGCTCCCTTGATACCCATTCCATTAAGTAAAAGCGTACAGGCAGTGCTATTTTTACTCCTGCTATATTCAAGAATTTAATGGAGTTGGTATGTGATACCAACCTGCATAAATCTTTGATCAATTTAACGAATTAAATTGCACTATAACGTCGTTAAAAATTTTTTATTTAGAACAACTAGATACAAAAACTTTTGCCTAGTTCTAGCGTAATTTTCTTAACGTTAATTAGACCCCATACATAAGCAGATTGGTATGATTTAATTCTAACTAACAAACGGAATCATTATGAATAAAGTAACAATGGCCGCTGCGAGCATAGCGCTTGCACTTGGTCTAGTAGGTTGTGGTGAAAAACAACAAGAAGCTAAAGTAACCGATACTCCTGTAGTAACAGCACCCGCTGAAAAGCCACTAGAGCTTGGTATTGAACTAGCGAATATGGATAGTTCAGTACGCGCACAAGACGATTTTTATTATCATGTAAATGGACAGTGGTTAGCAAAAACTGAAATACCAGGTGATAAGTCTAACTACGGTTCTTTTTCGCAGCTATATGATGAGTCACAAAAAGCGATGAAAATTGCCCTTGAAAACGCAGCCGCGAATAAGGCCGCTAAAAAAGGCAGTGATGAGTATAAAATTGGCGCATTTTATAAAAGCTACATGAATCAATCTGCGCGTAATGAGCTAGGTATTACACCATTACAACCGTCATTAGATACGATTGATAGCGTTAAATCTAAAGCTGACTTAGTGGGTTTAATGGCTAAAATTCAAAAACAAGGCGGTACTTTACCGTTTGGTTGGTTTGTAAATAACGATGCTAAAAACTCGAGCGAGTATGCATTGTATTTATCTCAGTCGGGTCTTGGTTTACCAGATCGTGATTATTACTTAAATGATGACGAAAAATTCACTAAAATTCGTGCTTCTTACGAGCAATACATCACAGATGTTTTAGCAAAATCAGGCGTTAAAAAAGCAGCAGAAGCTGCCAAGAGCGTACTTGCATTTGAAAAAACACTAGCTGATGCTCAGTGGAGCCGTGTGCAAAGCCGTGATGCAACTAAATCTTATAACAAGATGACAGTAGCAGACGCAAGCAAGTTGATGGGGGAGCTTGATTTAGCTGCATTCTTTAAAGATGCAGGTGTGAGTGCAAGTGATATTATTGTACGTCAACCAAGCTACTTAGAAGCACTTGCTACTATTTATAAAGATACTGATTTAGCGACGTGGAAAAACTACTTAAAATTTCATTTTGTAAGTGGTTATGCAGAGCTACTTAGCGAAGATTTAGTTAACCTTAACTTTGACTTTTACAGCACAACACTTCGTGGCGTAGAAGAACAAGCACCTCTTTGGAAGCAAGCGGTTGATGCATCTAACAGTGTACTTGGTGAAATTTTAGGTAAGGTATACGTTAAAGATAACTTCCCGCCAGAAGCTAAAGCACGCATGGAAGAGTTAGTTGATAACGTAATTAAAGGTTATGGCGTTGCTATCGAAAATCTTGAGTGGATGAGCCCTGAAACAAAGCTTGCAGCGAAAGAAAAATTAGACAAATTTACGCCTAAGATTGGTTACCCAGACACGTGGAAAGATTACTCAGAGCTAGAGATTAACTCAGACGAGCTAGTAGGTAATTACATTCGTTATAGCGAATGGGCATACGCAGATATGATTGCTAAATTGGGTAAACCAGTTGATCGCTCTGAATGGCACATGACTCCGCAAACGGTAAATGCGTATTACAACCCAGTAAACAATGAAATTGTATTTCCAGCCGCTATATTACAACCACCATTCTTTAATTTAGAAGCGGATGATGCTGTAAACTACGGCGCAATTGGCGCGGTAATTGGGCATGAGCTTGGCCACGGTTTTGACGACCAAGGTGCTAAATACGACGGTGACGGTAACTTACGTAACTGGTGGAGTGAGACTGACCTTAAGCAATTTGAAGAGCGTACAGCGGCTTTAGTTGCACAGTATAACGAATATAAACCATTTGAAGATGCAAGTGTTAATGGTGAGCTAACGCTTGGCGAAAACATTGGTGACTTAGGTGGTTTAACCGTTGCTCATAAAGCGTATATGCTATCTTTAGGTGATAAAAAAGCACCCGTGATAGATGGTTACACAGGCGATCAACGCTTCTTTATGGGTTGGTCACAAATCTGGCGTCGTAACTACCGCGATGAAGAGTTACGTAATCGTTTATTAACAGACCCTCATTCACCAAGCCACTACCGTGTAATCGGTATCTTGTCGAACATGCCTGAGTTTTACGAAGCGTTTGACGTAAAAGAAGGTGATAAAATGTATATCAAACCAGAAGATCGCGTAAAAATCTGGTAATTGCATTGCTATAAATAACAAAAAACCAGTAAGTTTTTAGCTTACTGGTTTTTTTGTATCTTGAATTTGTTTATCGACTAAGCACGCGTGCATCCATTCTTCGTTACTCAGTATGTTTTTATAAAGCGCGAGTTGGTTTTGTGCTCGCTCTAAATTATGCTCTGCATGAGATACTTTAAAGTACACATCGTTATTTAAGTAATCAGTTAAAAAGCGCACACTTAACATGAGCGGCATTATTTTAGCGCCTAATAATAAGCTTTCTTGCTCTAGTATACTCATGCTATTTTTTAATGGCGTTACATAGCCTTTTACAATGGCTGAAAATATATCTTTTCGAATAACAACGTTGTGTAAGTTTGTTGAATCCTCGGCTTCGGGGGAGCAAAATGTACGTACCATGTCGCCAAAGTCATAAAGCCAAAATCCTGCCATGCAGGTGTCTAAATCAATAACTGCTTTTGCTTTGTGAGTTGTATTACAAAACAGCATATTATTTATTTTTGTATCGTTATGACACACTCTAAGCGGTATGTGTTTAGCTACCTGACTAAGCTCAGTAATTAAATGCTGCTGCGTTAAGCAATATTCTATTTCGTCAGCGCAGTGCTTTACTCTATTAACTACGTTGTTAGTGATTGCGGTATTTAATTGCTCAAAGCGCATCGCTAAGTTATGAAAATCAGGGATTACAGTGTGTAGCTGTTGCGCATCAAAATCTTGTAATGCATGAGCAAATACGCCAAAGGCGTAAGCCGCTTGCTCGCTCTGCTGGGTATTTTTAACAACGTCTTCGCTGTAGCTATCGCTAATATAGTTAAGGACGCGATAATACGCATTATCAATTTTTATTAAGTGTTCGTCGTTTTGTGTAGTTATATGTTTGATTATTTCAAGAGGGTAATTATTTTGCAGTTGTTTAGCATTTAAATGCTGCTCAATTAGTTTTGCATTACTCACTAACTGAGCAGGGTTTTTAAATACCTCAGTATTAAGTTTTTGCACAATAAATTGTTTATCAATACTTGTAAGTAGCCATGTACTATTTATATGACCGCTACCAATCGCACTAACTTGAGTTAACTCAGGGGGCAGTGCTAACAGTTCGCTTAGCTTATTTTGTATTGAGATATTCATTGTGCTCACTTATGCCCTTTTTTTATGCGTATCGGGCAACTATTTTTTCGATAATTTCAGCATTCGCTTCAGGAAAATCATAATTTTCTAATTCAGTAATTGCTACCCATTCGCTAGGTTGCCCTTCAGCGCCATGTGCTTCACCGCTAAAGTTACTTACTACGTGTACATCTAATTTAACGCATTTATCGCCGTAGTCATGTTCAATCACCATCAATTGGCTAGAGCTGTGAATGGTTAGTCCAACTTCTTCAATAAGCTCGCGTTTAAGTGCAACAAACACACTTTCTCCAGCTTCAACTTTACCACCAGGAAATTCCCATAAACCGCCTTGATGTTGTTCATCTGCACGTTTACAAATGAATATAGCGTTATTTTTCTTAATAACACCAACAGCTACATGTACAATTTCTATAGTCATTACTTTAAAACTCCATAAAAAAAAGCGACGCTAGCGCCGCTTTTTAATAAGCTACTGACAATATTGGGTTACTTTAATTTACCGCAACACTGTTTGAATTTTTGACCTGATTTACAAGGACAAGGGTCATTACGACCTACTTTTGGTTCTGTACGAGCCATTACTGTCGCTGTTTCTGGCGCTTCGCCACCTACGTGATCAGCTTCTTCATGTTGGTATTCGCGAGGAGCATTTTCACTTTTACGGTGTTGCTCTTCTACTTTTTCAACATCTTCTTCTGCGCGTACTTGTACTTTACTTAGAATGCTTACAACATCTACTTTTAAGTTTTCAAGCATTTCGGAGAACAGCTCAAACGATTCACGCTTGTACTCTTGCTTAGGATTCTTTTGCGCGTAACCACGTAAATGAATACCTTGGCGTAAATGATCCATTGCAGCAAGGTGATCTTTCCAATGCTGATCAAGACTCTGTAGCATAATCGCTTTTTCGAATTGACGTAAAACAGAATCGCCAACTTGCTCTTCTTTTTGCTTGTATGAATGCTCAACCGCCTGCTCAATACGCTCACGAAGCTTTTCTTCGTATAGTTTATTGTCATCTGCTAACCACTGAGTAATAGGTAACTCAATTAAGAAGTCTTGTTTTAAACGCTCTTCAAGGCCAGGAATGTCCCACATTTCAGCAAGGCTTTGCGGTGCAATGTACTGATCAATTGTATTGCTAAGTACGTCACCACGAATTGCAGTAATAGTTTCTGAAATATCACCTTCTTCAAGTAGTTCGTTACGCTGAGAGTAAACAACACGACGTTGATCGTTTGCTACATCATCGTACTCAAGTAGTTGCTTACGAACGTCGAAGTTACGTGCTTCTACTTTACGCTGTGCATTTTCAATCGCACGGTTTACCCATGGATGTTCAATTGCTTCACCGCGTTGCATGCCTAATTTACGCATCATGTTAGTCATGCGCTCACCGGCAAATATACGCATTAGCGCATCGTCCATCGATAAGTAAAAACGGCTTGAACCAGCATCACCTTGACGACCAGAACGACCACGTAATTGGTTGTCTATACGACGAGATTCGTGACGTTCAGTACCAATGATATGTAAACCGCCGGCATCAATTACTGCATCATGGCGAATTTTCCAAGCTGCTTTAATTTCAGCAATTTGCTCATCAGTTGGGTTTTCAAGTTTTTCAACTTCACTGTTCCAGTTACCACCTAACACGATATCGGTACCACGACCGGCCATGTTTGTTGCAATTGTTACTGTTCCTGGTAGGCCAGCATCTGAAACGATGTCAGCTTCTTGCGCATGAAATTTAGCATTAAGTACATTGTGCTTAATTTTTTCTTTGCGTAAAAACTGCGATAAATACTCAGAGCTTTCAATTGAAATAGTACCAACAAGCACCGGTTGTCCACGGTCTTGGCAGTCTTTAATATCAATTAAAATAGCTTCGTATTTTTCTTCTTGCGTTAGGTAAACTAAATCGGCGCGATCATCACGAATCATCGGCTTATTAGTTGGCATAACAACGGTATCAAGGCCGTAGATTGACTGAAATTCAAATGCTTCAGTATCGGCTGTACCTGTCATACCTGCTAACGTTTCGTATAAACGGAAGTAGTTTTGGAACGTAATAGAGGCAAGTGTTTGGTTCTCGTTTTGAATTTTTACACCTTCTTTTGCTTCAACAGCTTGGTGTAAACCTTCTGACCAACGACGACCTTCCATTGAACGACCCGTATGCTCATCGATAATAATTACTTCGTTTTCTTTTACAACGTAATCAACATCTTTTTGGTATAGCTTATGAGCACGAAGGGCGGCATAAACATGGCTTAGTAGCGTAATGCTTGCTGCTGAATAAAGCGAATCGCCTTCTTCAATTAAGCCGCGCTCAGTAAGTAGCTCTTCTACTTTAATTTGACCACGTTCAGTTAAATGAACTTGCTTAGATTTTTCATCGATAGTGTAATCGCCATCGCCTTCAATACCTTCTTCGTCTTCTTTTTCTTGAAGCTCAAGTAAAGGGACGATGGTGTTTATTTCAGTGTATAGCTCAGAGCTATCCTCAGCTGGACCTGAAATAATAAGCGGGGTACGTGCTTCATCAATTAAGATTGAATCCACTTCATCGACTACAGCATAAAATAATGGACGTTGAACTCGTTCATCAATGCTAAAAGCCATGTTGTCACGAAGGTAGTCAAAACCAAATTCGTTATTAGTACCGTATGTAATGTCGGCAGTATAAGCGAGCTTCTTTTGCTGCGGCATCATACCTGGTACGTTACAGCCTACTGTAAGGCCTAAAAATTCAAATAACGCACGGTTGGTTTCAGCATCACGTTTAGCAAGGTAGTCATTCACGGTAATTACGTGAACACCTTTGCCTGTTAAGCCGTTTAGATAAGCTGGTAGAGTAGCTGTAAGTGTTTTACCTTCACCGGTACGCATTTCTGCAATGCGACCTTGATGTAAAACCATACCACCTAATAACTGCACGTCGAAATGACGCATGCCATTTACACGCTTTGACGCTTCACGTACCACAGCAAAAGCCTCTGGTAGAATGTCGTCAAGGCTTTGTCCGTTATCGTAACGTTCTCTAAACTCAGCTGTTTTAGCTCTTAAATCTTCATCAGAAAGCGCTTCAAGTTGCGTTTCTAGCGCATTGATTAGCGCGACCGTCTTTCTTAAGTTTTTAATAGTGCGGTCATTGCGACTACCAAAAAGCTTGGTAAATAAATTAGATATCATGATAAAACCGTTACAATGTATTCTTTGTCAGCCGAGTATCGGCTAACCCATTTTTAACAATTGGTAATTAATATGTGCTTTTAAGTAACACTTAGAACATATTAATTAGCAATTTTGTATTAAACCGTTCAAAAAGCACTGTTTATTACGTGCGCTACTATACCAGACTCTGCCAAACAACAAACTATCTCAATAAAAAGATCGGTGTATAAAATCGAAAAATTTGATCTGGTTCGTAAAAATCACTTTGTATTACTCAATTACAGTAAAAATAGCAGCGAACTGTAAAGATATGGTGCTAAATAAATTAAAAACAAGGGTTATAGTTGCGCTTAAGTTTTACGCTTAAACACAACTATTAAATACATGTTTTATAATTTAAATTGATTAACCGTTTTGCTAAGCGCCGCAGCTAAATCACTTAAGTCACGAGCTTCGTCAGCGAGGGTGTGCGCATGGTCAGCGGTACTGTTCACTAAGTTATTAATTGCCGAAAGGCTCGTATTAATATCTTCAGCAACAACAGTTTGCTCCTCGGTAGATGTGGCTATTTGATGACTTTGGTCTTGTACTTTAGTAACCGACTGCGCAATATTGTGAAGTGAGCTAAGCACTTCTTTAGTTTGAAGCACTGAGCCCTCGGTTTGATCTTGTCCTTGTTGCATCATTACTGAGGCTTGTTGAGCTATTTGCTGCAAGCGCGAAATCATATTTCGAATATCGTCTGTTGATTCTTGTGTGCGACTTGCTAGTGAACGTACTTCATCAGCAACAACGGCAAAGCCTCTACCGTGTTCACCGGCACGAGCAGCCTCTATGGCCGCATTAAGTGCAAGTAAGTTGGTTTGATCAGCAATGGAATTAATTACATCGACTAATGCACCAATGTTATTACTTTCTTGCTCAAGACCTGCAACCACTTTAGATGCTTCGCCAATATGTAATGCCAGTTCAGTCATTACTGTTTGCGCCTGTGTAGAACGGCTAGCTCCTTCAGCTGTAATTGCTTGTACTTCTTCAGCTGCGTTATTTGTGTGTTGTGCGTTACGTGATATTTCAAGCACAGTAGTCGCCATTTCAGTTACCGCTGCGCTCACGCTATCAACTTGCTGCTTCTCTTGCTGAATTTCAGAATTTGTTTTCTCAGAAACACTTCTTAGCTGGGCCGCTGCATTACTTAGTTGTTCTGCTTGCGCTGCGGTATCAAGCATCATGGCGTGCAACTTATCAATAAAAGTGTTCATGTGGTTGGCCAGCTGTCCCACTTCATCTTGACTATTAATATAAATTTTTTGAGTAAGATCGCCTTCGCCCGATGCTATATCACGCATAATGTGCGTAAGCGTTGTAATGGGTTTTGAAATCATGTGGGTAGCCCATAAAATCATGGCTAATATAATGATTAAGATAATAATTACCGCCGTTGTTGTAGCGGTTACTGCAGCATTTACGGGCTCTTCAATCATAGTAGTTGGGATAAGTAGACCTACATACCAATCTATATAAGGCTGCTCTAGCTGCAGACGATGGTAAACCACATAAAACTGCTCACCTTTAAAAGTAACCATTTGGCTGCCTTCAAGGTTATTTCGCATTTGTGTATTTAACTCTTTAAAGCCTGCTGTATTTGTAAATTGTTGCTCAAGCGCATCGAGCCCTTCTTTACCGTTTGCACCTTCATCTGTAATTGAAAGTTTATGCCCAGTGGCCTTTGAAAAATGAACTACTTTTTGATTACCATCGAGTAAAAATCCATAACCTTGGCCGTTAAAGCGAATATTTTCGACCATGTCGTTAATTTTGTTTAATTGTAAATCAACACCGCCCATACCAATGAGTTTTCGCTGAGCGTTATAAACAGGTTGTTGTACTACTGCGGATGCTACGCCTGTGGTTAAATCAACAGAGATTGGACCTACGTAAAGCTTGTTAACTTGCATGGCTTCTTGCCACCACCCACGCTTGTAAGCGTAATAAGGCTGGCCGTTGTAGTGACTTGTACGCTCGTTTTCTTTAAAGTATTCACCGGTGGTTGCTGAGGCAAAAAAGGCCGATAAAATGTTTTCGTCATTTGAGCTTAAACGCACAAAGTCTTGGTTTACTTCGTTGTAACCTGGCGCGCTTTCGAGTGCTTGATCGCGTGTATCCCAATTTTCAAAAAAGTTGATTAAATGTGGGTTATTAACAAAGGTTGATACCATTTTACCGTACATCGCGAAGTAACTTTGCATTGAAAGTTGCTCGGTCTGTAGATAACTTTGTGCTTCGTTTTCTATGTTTTCTCTAGAGAGATTGGCAATGTGTTTAACAAAAAATGTTGAGGCGATAATTAGTAAAACGGTAATTGTTCCACCAATCAATAATAATATTTTCTTCCGTAATGATAAATTATTTAGCATGAGTACACATATTTTTATTATTTATGAAATTATATCTAATCATATCTTACTTAAAATCTCTATAAAGTTAGATAGAAAGAACTAATTATGCGTTTAAAATAAAGGCTTATACAAAAATGACAAATAAAAGTAATAAATTAGTAGTATTAGGTGCAGGCTGGTTAGGACATGCTTTATGCGTAAGTGCACAAAAAGCTGACTGGCAAGTACAAGGAACGCATAGAACAGATAGACACGAGTTTGACTTTGAGCGTCAGTTTACACTTGAAGATGGGCAATTAAGGCATCAAGTTGATTTACAAGGTGCTTATTGGGTATGTGCTATTCCACCACGTAGCAGACACAGTGAAAGTAATTATCCTGAAACACTCACCGCAGCGCTTAAGCTTTCAAAGGAGCTAAACGCAAAGGGCTTTTTATTGTGCTCATCAACCGGGGTGTACGATAAAGAGCCTGGTGTATATAGTGAAAGTAGCGATATTTCATGCACAAACGAGCGCCAAATAAAGCTTTACGAAGCTGAAGAGCAAGTGCTTGAACAAGATGGCAAAATACTTCGTTTAGCTGGCTTACTAGGGCCTAATAGAGAGCCAGGGCGTTTTGTGGCAGGTAAAGAGCTCAATACATCAAGTGAGCAAGTGGTAAATATGGTGCATCAACAAGATGTAATTAATGCTATTTTTGCGGTGATAGAGCACTGGCAAGTAGGGCAAAATATTTATAATGTGGTTAATCCTGCGCACCCCACAAAAGCTGAATACTACGCGATGAAGTGTCAGCAACATGGTGGTGAAATGCCAACGTTTACAGGAACTGATTCGGCTGAGCGAAAAATATTAGGCTCAGCCATTGAAGCCTTAGGGTTTAGCTATCAGCACGGTATTTAATATGCTGAAGGCAGGGGACTGCTCTCTATAAAGTCGCATAGCTTACCTTCACTTAGTAATGTATTAGCAGCTTCGATATCGGGAGCAAAGTAGCGGTCTTTATCATAATAACTTACATGCTCGCGTAACAATGCTTTAGCGCTTTGCACTTTATCTGATGGTTCAAGCGGCTTTCTAAATTCTAGCCCTTGAACCGATGCCAACCATTCTATTGCCAAAACACCTTGGGTATTATTGGCCATTTCATCTAAGCGCCTTGCTGCAAAGGTTGCCATAGAAACATGATCTTCTTGATTTGCAGATGTAGGCAAGCTATCGACCGAAGCCGGATGCGCTAATGATTTGTTTTCTGATGCAAGCGCTGCTGCGGTAACTTGGGCAATCATAAATCCTGAATTTAAACCGCCGTTTTCAACTAGAAATGGCGGCAATTTGGATAGGTTTGAATCGATAAGTAATGCAATTCGCCTTTCTGCTAATGCGCCAATTTCGGCAATTGCGATTGCTAAGTTGTCAGCGGCCATGGCAACGGGCTCTGCATGAAAGTTTCCTCCCGATATTATGTCGCCTACATCGGCAAAAACTAGCGGATTATCGGTTACACCGTTCGACTCGCATAGCAATACTTCTGCGGCTTGGCGTATCTGAGTTAGGCAAGCACCTAGCACTTGAGGCTGGCAGCGAAGGCAGTATGGATCTTGTACTTTTTCACAATTGACGTGGGAACTACTAATTTGAGAGTGCGTATCGAGTAGCTCTCTAAATACTTGAGCGGTGTCTATTTGTCCGCGCTGTCCGCGAATTTCATGAATACGTGCATCAAATGGCGCGCGACTGCCCATTGCAGCTTCTATGCTTATTGATCCGATAACGCAGCTTTGTGCATATAAGTTCTCGCTTCTAAATAGGCCTTGTAGTGCAAACGCAGTCGACGCTTGTGTGCCATTTAATAATGCTAAGCCTTCTTTGGCTGCAAGTGTTAGGGGTTCAAGTCCCGCTATTTTTAACCCTTGTGCTGCACTAATTATTTTTCCTTTATGTCGCATTTGACCTTCAGCTAATAAAGGTAGGCACATATGCGCAAGAGGGGCTAAATCCCCCGATGCCCCCACAGAGCCCTTTTTAGGCACGCACGGATATACTTCGCTACTAAGCAGCTGCATAAAAAATTGGATTACTTGCAGGCGAATACCCGAGTAGCCACGTGAAAGCGAATTTACTTTTAAGGTGATCATTAACCTTACTGTGCTGTCATCCATGTATTCGCCAATACCCGCAGCGTGTGAAAGCACAATGGAGCGCTGTAATAATTCAAGTTGGTCGTCGGCAATTTTAGTATTGGCTAATAATCCAAAGCCGGTGTTAATTCCGTATACAGTGCGGTGTTCATTAATAACATTTTGAACGGTTTGCGCGCTGGCTGCTATTTGCGACTCGGCATGCTTTGCAAGGCTTAACTTTACCGGTGAATTATTAATTTTTCTTAGTGTGTTTAAATCAAGTGATCCGGGTGTGAGAGTAAGTTCGAACATGATCATTCCTCGTTTAACATAGGTAGGTCTAAATTTTGTTCTTTAGCGCAGTTTTTTGCTATGTCGTATCCGGCATCAGCATGGCGCATTACACCTGTTGCAGGGTCGTTCCACAGTACGCGAGCAATACGCTCTTTAGCTTCATCAGTACCATCGGCAACAATAACTACACCAGAGTGCTGACTAAATCCCATTCCTACACCGCCACCATGATGAAGCGACACCCAAGTAGCGCCACTTGCGGTATTAAGCAGTGCGTTGAGTAATGGCCAATCTGATACTGCATCTGAGCCATCTTTCATGCTCTCTGTTTCGCGGTTAGGGCTGGCAACTGAGCCAGAATCGAGGTGATCGCGACCAATAACTATAGGGGCTTTAAGTTCGCCATTTTTAACCATTTCATTAAAGGCCAGTGCAAGGCGTGCTCTATCTTTTAGGCCAACCCAGCAAATGCGTGCAGGTAAACCTTGGAATTGTATGCGTTCCCGCGCCATATCAAGCCAGTTATGTAAATGTGCATCATCAGGAATAAGCTCTTTTACTTTAGCGTCGGTTTTATATATATCTTCAGGGTCGCCTGATAATGCTACCCATCTAAATGGTCCAATCCCTTCACAAAATAAAGGGCGAATATAGGCAGGCACAAATCCAGGAAAATCAAACGCGTTGGTAACACCCTCATCAAACGCCATTTGACGAATATTATTACCGTAATCAGTAGTGGCGGCACCGGCTTTTTGTAGTGCTAGCATAGCTTTAACTTGGACTGCCATTGATTGTTTAGCGGCTTTTACTACGGCTTTTGGATCTTGCTCACGCATTTTTGCTGCGTACTCCATTGTCCAGCCTTGTGGTAAGTAACCATTTAATGGATCGTGAGCAGATGTTTGATCTGTGACTACATCAGGGGTAATGCCTGTTTTAACCAGTGTACTAAATACATCGGCAGCGTTACCTAGTAAACCCACTGAGAGGGCTTTACCTTTAACACATGCATCGGTTATTAATTGCAGTGCGTGTTCAAGATTTGTTGCTTTTACATCAACGTAGCCTGTTTTTATACGAAAATCGATACGGCTTTCATCACATTCAACAACCAGTGCACTAAACCCAGCCATTGTAGCTGCAAGTGGTTGCGCACCGCCCATACCACCAAGACCACCTGTTAATACCCATTTACCACTAGCGCTACCTGCAAAATGTTGCTTTGCCATAGCTACAAAGGTTTCGTAAGTTCCTTGTACTATGCCTTGCGAGCCAATATAGATCCAAGAACCCGCCGTCATTTGCCCGTACATCATCAAGCCTTTTTTATCGAGCTCGTTAAAGTGCTCCCAATTTGCCCAGTGTGGAACAAGATTTGAGTTAGCAATAAGCACGCGAGGAGCATTACTGTGGGTTTTAAATACACCAACGGGTTTTCCTGATTGTACAAGCAGGGTTTCGTCGCTTTCGAGCCTATCGAGGGTTTCTATAATTTTGTCATAACTTGGCCAATCACGAGCTGCTCGGCCAATACCACCATATACAACAAGTGCATGAGGATGCTCTGCAACTTCAGGGTCTAAATTATTCATTAGCATGCGCTTAGCAGCTTCTGTTTGCCAGCTTTTAGCACTTATTTTATCTCCATGAGGTGCACGTATTACGCGACTTGTGTCGAGTCGGTTGTTCATGTTTTGCTCCTGTTGTATATACAAGATGATTTGTTATAAAAAAGCGCAGTAAGCGCTATTGTTTGTTATTTTTTAAATGTTAAGTGGCCACCTAAGCGATATTTACTGCCTGGTGATACAAGGCGCGCAAAGCTTACAATGCCTTTAACAGACCAGGTGCGTCGGATTACTTGTAAGCATGGCTCTTCATTATATAAATTTAACCATTGGCACATTTCGCTGTTTGGCATAATGGCCTCTACTGTATGCCTTGCTTGGGTAAGTGGGGCAACACTAGATAGATATTCATGAGGTGTAAGCATGCTAAAGTCTTGTTGTAAGTAGCCAGTCGCAAGGGCAGGGTTTACAAAACGCTCTTCTAGCTGCAAAGGGCTGTCGTTTTCGTTATGCACAAGTACACTTCGATATACAACACTGTCAACCTCAACACCAAGTGCAATGGCAATAGGTGCGACTGCATTTATTGATTCGAGTATGAGTACGCTACAGGTGTAGTTGCCGTTACGCTCTTTTACTTCATCAGCAATATTTTTTATTTCAAGTAACGATGACTGCGATTTAAATGTAGCTACAAATGTACCTAACCCTTGGCTGCGGGTTAAAATGCCTGCCTCGGTTAATTCGCTTAGTGCTCTGCGGGCTGTCATCCTGCTTACACTAAATTGACTACTTAGTTCGTTTTCAGAGGGAACACGTTGGTTTTCTTGCCACGTACCGCTGCGTATTTTATCAACAATGAATTGTTTTATTTGCGCAAATTTAGGTGTCGTCATTAAATTTATGGTTACATTAAAAATAAACTATATAAATAAGATGACACAATTACCTTGTATATACAAGATGGGTTGTTAGACTATATTTTCATCACTCTGGGCGTAAAAAGGGCTAAAAAATGCAAAGCACAACACAAAATTATGAGTTAGAAGAAATCGACTTACTTTTAACTGATGCCAATATTGCCACTATGGATAGCAATATAAATGCCCCTTATGGCGCAATCGAAAATGCTGCTATAGCCATTAAAAATGGTAAAATTGCGTGGATTGGAGAGCAATCAACATTGCCTAGTTTTGATGTGTTTGCAACGCCGACATTGAGTGTAAAAGGACAGTGGTTAACGCCGAGCTTAGTAGATTGCCATACTCACTTAGTATTTGCAGGTTCAAGATCGCAAGAGTTTGAACAGCGTTTGCAAGGCGTAAGCTATGAGCAAATCGCAGCACAAGGCGGTGGCATAGCAAGCACGGTTAAAGCCACAAGAGCAGCCGACCGTGAACAATTGTTTGTTGATGCAAAAGATCGCTTAAATACGTTATTAAAAGAAGGTGTAACCACCGTTGAAATAAAGTCTGGCTATGGGCTAGATACTGAAAACGAGATAAAAATATTAGAAGTCGCTCGTTTATTAGGTCAACATCACCCTATTGATATTAAAACTACTTTTTTAGGGGCGCATGCTCTACCGCCTGAATACAAAGGCCGTGCTGATGAATATATTGATTTAGTGTGTACTGACATGCTTGATCAGGTAGTGGCTAATAATCTTGCTGATGCAGTCGATGTATTTTGTGAAAATGTTGGGTTTAGTTATTCGCAAACCAAACGTGTTTTCCAGGCGGCTAAAAAGCATAACCTCCCAGTAAAATGCCATGCTGAGCAGTTATCTAATCAACAGGGTGCTAAGCTGGTGGCGCAGTTTAATGGCCTTTCGGCGGATCATATTGAGCATCTAGATGAAGAGGGTGTAAAAGCCATGGCAGACGCTGGGACGGTAGCGGTGTTATTGCCAGGCGCATTTTATTTTTTAAGAGAAACTAAATTCCCACCTATTGAATTACTTAATCAATATAAAGTACCGATAGCTATTGCGAGTGACTTTAATCCAGGTACTTCACCGCTGTGCTCAGTGCACTTGATGATGAACATGGCATGCACATTGTTTAGATTAACACCTGAGCAAGCATTAGCTGGTGTTACTCGAAATGCAGCTAAAGCACTAGGGTTAGACGACCGTGGTATTTTAAAGGTTGGCGCAAGAGCTGATATTGCGCATTGGCAAATAAGTCATCCATCACAATTAAGTTACCAATTTGGCGTAAATAAACTGTTAAATTTATGGATTTTGGGTAGAATTAATTAGTTTGTATTATTTTTACCCACATATAACTTGGTTTAAACTTTTTTAGCGAATACGGATGCCGTTAATTTGAACATACTAACCGACAGTAATTTCCCAATATTTTTTAGTGGTGCACTATTAATGGCGATGATCGCCACTTTATTTGCTGTTAAAAATACCAGTATTAAATTTAGTTATTTATGCACAGCTGCTGTTGGTTTAGCTATTTTAAGCAGCGGTGCGGCTTGGCTTGCTATTTTACTAGCCTTTGGGTTTTGTTTTCACTTATGGCAAGCATTCGAGCGAAATAATTGGAGCATGATAATTACCAGCTCAATGGCTGGTCTTTTATTTGTTGTTCTATTTTCAGCTCATTTATTATTGGAAGTTCCGCTATTTTGGGTTGTGTTAGCAATATTATTATTAGCTATTGTTGGCTTTTTAAATGATGAAAGTGCTGAAATAGAAGTCGTTATAGAGCCAGAACCTGAAGGTGATGCATTTATTGAAGAGTCTCCGCTTTCAGTTTTTGCAGATAGAAAACAGTTACGCCAAGGTTACTATACATGGTGCGACAACAAACAAATAAGCGCAGCGTTAATCGTTATTCGCCTTGAAGGCTTTGAGCAAGTTAACCAGCATATTGGACGCGACTTTGGCGATATACTGTTAGCGCAATCGGCTAATCGAATAAAAGAGCTACTTTCAAGTGACGAAATAGTGACTTTAACTGGACAAGAAAAGCTAGCCCACTTAGGGGGTCTTAACTTTGCATTTATTTGTAGTTTCGCGAATCAAAAACACTTACATGAATTAGTTATTGACCAAATACTGGGTGCAACGCTTAAGCCATTTAATGTTGCTAACTGCACTGTAGAAGTAAAAGCGAGAGCGAGTTATGTTGATTGTAATGAGCAAGATAACAACTTTGATAATTTAATATCGTACGCATATCTGGCACTCGATAGCCACCCAGATCGCAAGGTTGTGCCTTATCATCAACAAATGATGATTGAATTGCGAGAGCAACAAGCGCGACTAAAGGAATTAGCAAATATTGATTTTTCGAGCGAGTTAGAGCTTTATTTTCAGCCTATTATTTGTAACGAAAACGGTCAAATTGAGTTTTTAGAATTACTACTGCGTTGGCAGCACCCTAAGCAAGGGATTTTATCCGCTAACAGGTTTATCGACGACATTAGAATTGCAGGGCTTGGTTATCCACTCGCTAAATTTGTAATAGAGAGAGCTGCTGAGCTTGCAATGGCGCTTAGAATAGAAGGTATTTCTATACCGCTTAGCATTAACGTATTTGGTCCTGAAATGCTTAACGAAGAGTTTATTGAATTTGTTGATGTTGTTTTAAGTGAGCATCACTTGGAAGCTGGCGATTTAATTGTTGAATGCCCTTTACATATTTTTGCGAGACTAGATGATAAAGGCAGAGGCATGATCGCAAGGCTTAATAACATAGGCTTAAAAGTATGTGTTGATGGACTTGGTGATAACCCGGTACTGCTTTCTAAGTTACCAAGCTTAGCGGTAGAGTATATTAAGGTTTCACCTTCACTCACTGCTGACTTTAGTAATCAAAACAATATACGCAGTTTAGTTAGCGGAATGGTTGAAATGCATAACCAACAAAAAACAAAAGTGATTTTTGAAGGGGTAGAAACACTTGAGCAACTTAAGTTTGTAAAAAGCTTAAAAGGTTATGCTGCCCAAGGATATTACTTTGGTCACCCGCTAAGTAGTATTGGTTTAATGAGCTGGCTAAAAGAGTGGCGATTAGTTCAGCAGCGCTAAGTGTTTTCTTTGGCTTGTAGGTAGCTATTCACAAGTGCACTGATCACTTGCCCTACATGGGCATCACCGGCCTCAACTCCGTTAGGGTGCTGGCTAGGCGCTGCTTCACATAAATGTAAGTACTTAGAGTGGCGATGGTTTGCTGCTAAATGCACAAAGTGCTCAGTGTCATTCACACTAAATCCGCAACATGTGTACGCACTCACCGGCATGTAAGTAATACTATCTAAATCAACTTCAATACCCAGTGGTAAATCGTTAAAATTACTTAATGCGTTTTCAATTGCCTGTGTGAGTGTAATTTTTCGCTTAACTTGTATTGATTGATAGCTATCAAACGTAAAGTTAGCTTCACTCATTGCATCTATAATTGCTTGATTGTTTTTTATCTCATGTAAGCCAATAACGTGGTAATTACTTAGATGTTGCTCGTTATAAGCGTAGCGAAAGCCATTGCCGCTATGGCGACCTTCACATTCTCTAAAGTCGGCATGAGGGTCAAAGTTGATAGCATTAATAGGTGTATTTTTTGACTTACTCAGGGCACGGATAATTCCCAAGCAATTATTATGACCTCCGCCAATAACGATTGGCTCAAGCCCCGCTTTAAAAATAAGGCTCAATACCGACTCTACGCGTTCATCAAGCTGTTGGCATAAATCTCGTAATTGAGTTAACTGCTGGCCTTGCTGATTATTAAGCTGGTTGCTTTGCGCCATTAAATCATCAGTATTAACTTCACCCAATAAAAGTACTTTTTGAGTGGCAATAAATTGATTGTGAGGTTGGTTTAAAAAGCGTTTTAAAAAAGCTGGCCATGCTTCGTTTGCACCACCATTTCCTAAGTTTGCTTTTGGGCCGATATCTTCGCAAATACCCAGAAGTACATAGCGGATACCAAATTGAGCAGCGTCAACAAGTGCTTGTTGCAGGTTTACTTGGGTGTCGAGCAAGGCCATTGATTGCCATGCTTTTTTCTCATTTGCGCGGGTAGAGCAAAGTGTTCTAACCGCGCTTTCATCATATACTTTTAAATGGGAAGTCACGTTATACTTCTACAACTTCCAACTCTAATTCTTCTGCAGATAAAACAATGCCTGTGCTATCAGCATAAATAAAGTCGTCATCAAAAAATGATACCCCAGCAAAGTTAACGCCTATAGCATCTTCACCAGCACCTTCGCTGTCGGCTGCAACAGGGATTGAAGCAATTGCTTGAATGCCTAAATCAAGCTCTTCAAGCTCATCAACGTGGCGTACTGCGCCGTAAACAACAATACCATTCCAGTTGTTTTCAAGTGCTAGCTCAGCCAGTTCAATGTCGATTAGTGCGCGACGAGTTGAGCCGCCACCATCAATAAGAAGTACTAGGTCTGTACCATCTTGAGAAAGTAATTCGCGGATGAGTTCATTATTTTCAAAACATTTAACCGTTTTAATGCGGCCACCAAAGCTGTGTCGACCACCAAAGTTGATGAACATAGGCTCTAGCACGTCAACCACGTCAGCAAAGTGGTCGCATAAATCAGAAGTGCTGTAATCCATTATTTTATCCTCAAAAGGTACATTAATTTATATCTCAGTATACCCTCCTTATAAGCAATAACAACGACTTAATCGCAGTAAATTTAGGCAAAACAAGCGCTAAATCATTAATCGCAATAATAGTGTATTAAAAGCGTCACTCAATTGTTATTTACAACACATAAGCTAAATCGGTGTTCATATGTTATGCGATGAGGGATGGTGATGAATAATAATATGCTTAAAAAGGTAACTCAGATAGATGAGCAATTATTTTTAACTTTGTTTAATTGCAATTCACCGAGGTGGTTTAAAACAATGGCCTTTGGTTTGTCTAAAAGCGGTGATGGTGGGCTTTATATATTAATATGCTTAGCAGTGTGGTGGCTTAGTAATAATGAACAGCACCAATTATTGCCTGTCACTATATTAATTGGTTTTGCTATAGAAAGACCTATTTACCTACTAGCTAAAAATAGATTTGCTCGGATCCGTCCATGCGACTGCTTAGTAACAAATGCCTATATAGTACCAAGCGATAAATTTAGTTTACCATCGGGTCACAGTGCTGCAGCCTTTTTAGTGGCAATTATATTAAGCCATTTTTTCCCAGAATATGCATTACTACTATTTAGTTGGGCTACCGGCGTTGCTATGTCTCGTGTGGTATTGGGTGTGCACTTTCCTGCTGATATTATAATAGGCGCAACGATTGGTAGTTTTTGTGGTTTATTTGCGTTAGCACTCGTGGTGCCTGCATGAAAATATTGTATGGAGTACAAGGTACCGGTAATGGTCATATAACGCGCGCTCGGGTTATGGCAAGCTGCTTTAATAAGCTCGGTATTGATGTTGATTATGTGTTTTCAGGGCGCGCAAATAAAGATTACTTTGATATGCACGAATTCTCAGATTATAAAGCGTATCGTGGTTTGTCGTTTAGCACTGAAAATGGGCAAGTTAAAAATTTAAAAACACTTAAAAACATGCGAATTTGTAAGTTGGTGAGTGATATAAAATCGCTTGAGATAAAACAGTACGATTTTGTACTTAACGACTTTGAGCCTGTGACAGCATGGGCTGCAAAACGGGCAGGTATACCCGTTATTGGCATTAGTCACCAAGCAGCATTTTTGTCAGATAACGTACCTATGTTTGGTCGTGGCGTACTGAGAAAATCACTTATCAAGCATTATGCACCAGCGACTACCTACTTAGGCGTGCACTGGCAACCATTTGCAAATAATATAATACCGCCTTTTATTGCTCATCATAATCACGACAACCCTGTAGCAGTAATGAACAAGGTATTGGTATATTTACCTTTCGAAAACTTAGATAGCGTTGTTGATTATTTAAAAGACTTTCCCGAAAAAGAATTTTATTGCTATCACCCAAATGCCAGCAATCAGTCTTTTGGACATATACATTTACGAGCCCCTTCACGTTCTGGCTTTTTAAACGACTTAGCAAACACAAGTGGCGTTATTGGTAATGCGGGATTTGAGCTTGCCAGTGAAGCGCTTAAGTTAGGTAAAAAGTTACTATTAAAGCCTTTAGATGGTCAGTTTGAGCAAGCAGCAAATGCACAAACTTTATTTGCCATGGGCATGGCGCATGTTATGAACTATTTAAACCCACAAGCCCTTGATGATTGGAATAGCGCGCCGCAAAACAAGCAAATAAATTACCCCAGCGATCCCGCGCCTTTAATTGATTGGTTGGTTAAACAACAATGGAATAACACACAATCGTTACATAAAGGTTTGTGGGATAGTGTCGCCTTATAGCCATCACATTTAAACTGTTTAGAATTACCAATAATAAAAAGTTAAATTAATTAGTCGCTTTTGATCTATTAGCTATAATACAAATGCATATTTAAAAAAGGCGTTAGCGATGAATTTTTTACAAAACTTAACAATTAAACGACGTTTACAACTAAACGCAGTCGTTGTTGGTTTAGCAATGGTGGTCCTTTTATGCGTGATTATTTTTGAATCACGTACAACCTTGAGCTTAAACAAGACTATTCAATTTGCAGAAGAGCTCAACGTACATGCATTAGCATTGCGTAAACATGAAAAAAACTTTTTGTTTTATAAACAAGAAGATGCGTTAACTGCATTTGTAACGGATTTTGAGCAGTTAAGTGATAAAGTAAAAAAGTTACAACAGTTAATGGCTAACCAAGGTATTGCACAGGAGCAGGTCCAGCGCTTTGAGCAACTAATAAATAGCTATAATAATGATTTTGAAACTGTTGTTAAGCTTCAAAAAGAGATTGGTTTAACCCCGACCGACGGGTTATATGGCAAGCTTAGAAGCTCGGTTCATGAAGTTGAGCAACTATTAAAAGAGCAGCAAAATTACCAACTGCTGTCGTCAATGCTGCAACTAAGACGCTCAGAAAAAGATTTCATGCTGAGATTTGATATTAAGTACTTAGGGCGTTTTAATGAGGGAATTAATACATTTAAGCAGCAGATAGCTGCAGCACAGCTGCCAAGCGACTATAAAGCACAAATTAATCCTTTGATTGATATATACCAAAGCGAATTTCAAACACTTGTGCAGGCGCAAACTAAGCTAGGGCTAGATCTTGAGTCAGGCGCACTTGGAGTAATGCGTGACAGTGTAGATAAAAGCGACGCCATTGTTTCTAAAATCGTTAAAGACACTAAGTTACAAGTAGAGCAAAGTGTAGAGCAGGCTCAATTTTTAGCTATTTTGGTATTTGTGATTGCAGGTGTGATTGTATTAGCACTCGTTTATTTTACAAGCCACTCCATTATTGTACCTATTGAGCGGGTTTATCACACCATTAACGATATTCGTCGTAATAATGATTTGAGCGTGATGATAGAGCAAACTGGTAAAGACGAAATTACCACCATGACGGTCGACTTTAATAGCTTAATAGGCGATTTTAAGAACTTAATTAACGAAGTTAATGGTGCTTTAAACACGCTAAATGTAGCAACAGAGCATTTATCACAAAGTACCGCAGCAACAAGCTCTGGTATGCAAGAGCAACTACATGAAGCCGACATGGTTGCAACGGCAGCCACCGAAATGCAGGCGACGATTCAGGATATTTCACATAATACTGAAGCGGCTGCGAAAAAAGCAGAGTCAACAAATTTAAGTGCACAACAAGGGCGTAGTGAAGTAGATTCTACCGTTAAGCACATTAGGGCCCTATCTGATTCGCTGGGGAATGCATCAAATGTAGTGTCGCAACTTGAAAAAGATGGTGAAACAATTGGTTCAGTGCTTGATGTAATTCGAGGGATTGCAGATCAAACAAATTTACTTGCACTTAATGCGGCAATAGAAGCGGCCCGTGCTGGTGAGTATGGTCGTGGTTTTGCTGTTGTTGCAGATGAGGTTCGTTCATTAGCAAAGCGTACTCAAGAGTCTACAAGTGAGATTGAAGGTATTATAAGTACCTTACAGCAGCGTACTCAAGAAGTGGTGAGTATTATGCACAAATGTCGCTCTCAAGGTGATGAAAGTGCCTCGCAAGCAATTAAAGCAGGTGAGCTATTAGGCGCAATTACTGAAGATGTACAAACAATAATGGAAATGAGCTCTCAAATAGCAGTTGCTATTGATGAGCAAAGCCAAGTGGCATCAGAGGTTAATAAAAATGTAGTAAGAATTCGCGATATTGCACAAGACGCAACTGAACATGCTGCTAACAATGCGCAAACAAGTGAAGAGGTCTCTGAGCAGGCTCGCGTTCTGTTCACTGCAATTGATAAATTTAAGGTTTAATAACGCTTAATAGAACGGGCCTATAAAGTTTAAGGAACAAATTTTATAGGCACGCTATCTTTACTTTTTTCGTGTTCAGTTACCCGCGCTAAATATTCACTCCACAATATATCTTGTTGCTGTTGTAGTTTTTCAAAGTAGCGCCAGCTAAATAGTCCGCTGTTATGGCCATCGTCAAAATCTAAACGAAGTGCGTAATGCCCAACAGGTACAATACTTTTTATTCCTACAGCTTGCTTATTAAGTACTAGCTTCATTGGGCCAGAGCCATGGCCCTGCACTTCAGCTGAAGGGGAGTGTACACGTAAAAACTCACAGCTAAATACAGCTTTACTGTCATCATCAAAGTAAACATCTAGATTTTTACTTACACTGTGGTAATGCACTTTTGTTACGTGTTTCATTTAATATTTCCCATTAAAAAGCCCCCAATCTGGAGGCTTTTAGTATAACGTTTATATTCGTTTTATAGAATAAAGCGGCTTAAGTCTTCATCTTCAACAAGTGCACCTAAGTGTTTCTCAACATAAGCGGCGTCGATTACTAATGACGAGCCTGCTTTTTCAGAAGCGTCGTATGAAATTTCTTCCATCAATCTTTCCATTACAGTGTGTAAACGACGAGCACCGATGTTTTCGGTTTTCTCGTTAACTTGCCAAGCTGCTTTGGCAATACGTTCAATTGCATCGTCGCTAAACTCAATCGATACCTGCTCAGTTTTAAGCAGCTCTCGTTGTTGCTCGGTAAGCGATGCATGAGGCTCTGTAAGGATGCGTTTAAAGTCATCTGCAGTAAGTGCTTCAAGTTCTACTCGAATCGGTAAGCGGCCCTGTAGCTCTGGGATCATATCTGATGGCTTTGCCATCTGAAACGCACCAGAGGCAATAAACAGCATATGGTCAGTTTTAACCATTCCGTGCTTAGTATTTACAGTTGAACCTTCAATTAGCGGTAGTAAGTCGCGCTGAACACCTTCTCGGCTCACATCTGGACCTGAAGAATCGCCGCGCTTACAAATTTTGTCTATTTCATCAATAAACACAATACCGTTTTGCTCTACTGCAAAAATAGCTTGCTCTTTTAGCTCTTCAGGATTTACTAATTTAGCGGCTTCTTCTTCCGTTAATAGTTTGAAGGCTTCTTTGATTTTTAGTTTACGCTTAGTGCGCTTATCGCCGCCCATGTTTTGAAACATGCTTTGTAGCTGGTTGGTCATATCTTCCATACCAGGAGGCGCCATAATTTCTACGTTTGGTTGTGCTTGTGCTAAATCGATTTCAATTTCTTTATCATCTAGCTGACCTTCACGTAGCTTTTTACGGAACGTTTGGCGAGTTGATGAGTTATCATCACGCTGCGTTTCGCCGTATTGATCTTTCGCTGGTGGTAAAAGGGCATCTAAAATGCGCTCTTCTGCTGCTTCTTCGGCGCGATGTTTAAATTTCTTAGTCTGCTGTTCGCGAGTCATTTTAATTGATACATCGACTAAATCGCGGATGATAGTCTCAACTTCTTTACCAACATAGCCAACTTCAGTGAACTTAGTCGCTTCTACTTTAATAAAGGGTGCGTTAGCAAGTTTTGCTAATCGGCGGGCAATTTCTGTTTTACCTACACCGGTTGGACCAATCATTAAAATGTTTTTTGGTGTTACTTCGCTGCGTAAATCTTCTTTGAGTTGCATGCGGCGCCAGCGGTTACGAAGTGCGATAGCCACTGCTTTTTTTGCTTTAGCCTGACCTATAATGTGCTGATCTAGCTCGTGAACAATTTCTCTTGGGGTCATATCAGACATGATAGTTCCTATTATAATTCTTCGATTGTTTGGAAGTTATTAGTAAATACGCAGATGTTGCCTGCAATAGTTAAGCTTTTCTCTACTATTTCACGAGCGCTTAAATCTGTATTTTCTAAAAGGGCGGTTGCAGCTGATTGTGCAAAGTTACCACCACTGCCAATTGCAATTAGGTCGTTTTCAGGTTGAACCACATCGCCATTACCGGTAATAATTAAAGAGGCTGTTTCGTCTGCAACAGCGAGCAGAGCTTCGAGTTTTCGAAGTGCACGGTCGCTGCGCCAATCTTTAGCCATTTCTACTGCGGCTTTAGTCAGGTTTCCTTGGTGCATTTCTAATTTGCTTTCAAAGCGTTCGAAAAGAGTGAAGGCATCAGCAGTACCGCCGGCAAAACCAGCGATTACTTTGCCATTATAAAGACGTCGAACTTTACGGGCGTTGCCCTTCATTACGGTATTACCAAGAGACACTTGGCCATCGCCGCCAATTACAACCTTGTCGCCACGGCGTACACTTACGATAGTAGTCATGTTATTCCTCATCATCGAGCTGCAGAGGCAACTCGTAAAAAACGATTATGAAGAGGTTATATGGGTGAATGGTTTATTTTCAAGTCCAGCCCCAAATTCCGCAGCCGACTATTTTTACACGTTTAAGTTTGTTTTTATCACTTTCGGCTTGTCGTTTGGTTTTATATGGGCCTAAGCGCACTTTATACCAAGTACCATTGCTGCCTTCAGCCTGTTTTATTTCAGAAATGAGGCCTGCAAATGCTATTTTAGCTTTTAGCGATTCCGCTTGTGCGTGGGTTTTAAACGAACCACACTGCATAACGTAAGGACCTTTTTGCTCAAGTTCTTTCACTTCAACTTGAATCTCGTGGTTTCTAATTTCTTTAATAAACTCTGGTGTGCGTGGAATAACCACTTCTACTTTTGCGGGCGCAGTGGGGTTTGCTTGTTTTTCGACAAGTTTTGGATCTGCATTACTTTTTATAAACCATAATGTATAAGCAAAACCACCGACGAGTAAGATGGCTATGACAGCTAAAAGAATAGGAAATGGTTTTTTAGCGGGTGCGTTTTTTTTACTGTTTCTGCCTGCAGGCTTTTTGTTAATATAATCGTGCTGTGCCATGGTGTTATTTTGGCCTTAACCTAAATCATGTCTATAGGGTCTACGTCTAAGCTCCAGCGTACTTTTTGTGCAAGTTTACTTGAACTTAAATAATCAACCATTTGCGCAAGGTACTGATGTAATATGCGACGATCTTGCGCTTGAATATGTAATTGAAAACGATACATACCTGCGACTTTTTCAAGTGGAGCAGGGATCGGACCGAGCAATTGTATACCAGATACCCCATTCACAGGAACCAAATCCGTCAAAAAATCGACGACTAGCTTAATGCTGTGTCCTTGTGCACGGACAATAGCCATATTTGTAATGGGTGGTAAGTCTGCATCATCGCGTTCACTCAGTGCAAAGCGAGCAAAGTCTTGGTAACCATTATTAACTAAGTCTTGTAAAAGTGGGTGTTCTGGAAAGTGTGTTTGTAATAATACTTGGCCAGGCTCCCCTGAACGCCCAGCTCGCCCCGCGACTTGAGTAACTAACTGTGCTAAATGCTCTGTTGCCCTAAAGTCGCATGAGTATAAACCGCTATCTACGTCTAAAATTATAACAAGGCTTACATCTGCAAAGTGATGGCCTTTGGCAAGCATTTGTGTGCCTACTAAAATGCGTGCACCGCCTAGGTTTATTTCATCTAGTGCTTTTTCAAGGCTGCCTTTACGGCGAGTTGAATCGCGGTCTATGCGAGTAACGGGTGTATCTGGAAACTCGGTCGATAAAAACTCTTCAATTTGCTCTGTACCTTTGCCATTTGGAAATATTTGCGTACTTCCACAATCAGGACATTGGTGAGGAACAGGGTATTGATCGCCACAGTGATGACAAATCATTTGCCCAATCGCTTTATGAAATGTGGCGCTGGTACTGCAGCGTTTACATTCACTTAGCCAGCCACATTCATGGCAAATAAGAGTGGGTGAAAAACCTCGGCGATTTAAAAAAACCATAACCTGTTTACCGCGATTTAAGTGTTGGCGCATAGTTGCAAGGCTTGCATGTGCAATACCTGCTTGGTCGGGTTGGCCTTTCATATCGAGTAACTTAAATTGGTTATCTGTCGCAGTTTGCGCGCGCTCGGTTAAACTTAGTAGCTGATATTTGTTATTAATTGCTTTGTGAAGTGTTTCAAGTGCGGGTGTAGCACTGCCTAATATAAGTGGTATTTTATGCTGAAAAGCTCTGTATGCGGCCAAATCACGAGCATGGTAACGAAGGGTATCTTGTTGCTTAAATGATGAATCGTGCTCTTCATCGACAACTATCATACCGAGTTTTAAAAATGGCAGAAAAATACTCGAACGTGTTCCTATAACTATTGCACAACTGCCTTTTTCGCAAAAACGCCATGTTTGCAATCGCTCGTTGTCGGTAAGGGCTGAATGCCAAAGCATAATGGGTGTATCAGGAAAGCGGCGACGAAAACGGTTTACAGTTTGTGGCGTTAAGCCTATTTCTGGCACTAATACTAATGCTTGCTCGCCACGTTTGAGTACTTCTTCTAGGCACTGTAAATACACTTCTGTTTTACCACTGCCAGTTACGCCTTCTAATAAAAAGCTGCTAAATCCACTACTTTGATTTATTGCCGTACAGGCAACCGCTTGTTCTTTATTAAGTACTGGTTTACTACCGACAGTTGGAGCAACACTTTGCCATTGGTTATCGTGCTCAATAGTTTGTGTTATGAGTTCTTTATCTATTAGGCTATCGATTGTTTTTTTACTAAAGCCAAGAGCTTTTAATTCGGTTAACGATGATTTCCCCGATTGCGATAACTGCTTTAATAAATTGAGCTGTGTTTTAGCTTTTAATGACGGTACTTTTGCACCTTTTTCTGTCAGGGCAACCATATTAATACTGGTTTTATCTGGCGATTCACCTTGGCGAAGTACACTCGGTAGCGCTATATGAATAGTTTCGCCTAAGGGGTAGCAATAATAGCGGGCAGTAAAGCTAAGGAGTTCTAAATGTTGGGCACTTAAAATAGGGGTGTCGTCTATTACCTCTATAATATTCTTAATTTTATTTAAAGGGACGTCGGTACTGTTTTTAATGCCCAGAACAACAGCCACTTTTTTTTGATTACCAAAAGGCACTAAAACCCGCATGCCCGGAAGTATTGGGGTTGATAAGCCACTGAGCTGCTCTTCTATTTTATAATCAAAGGTGCGTGGAAGCGGGACTTTAATAGCAACTTCAACAAAACTCATAACAACTCAACCCGTAAAATTAATGCTGTAATGTACTAAAAATACCGCTAAAAACCTACTAGCAATAGTACTTGAGAAAGAGATTGTTCACTTTTTTAGCGAAAAGATAAATAAATACTTGTGCAGGGGAAGGTTGTTGGATAAAATCCGCCACCAACAAATTTGTTTTAACGACGTATGGTGCCAGACTTCGGGTTTGGAGAGCGATGCGGCCTTAACTAGAGGTTCCTATGAAAGAAGGTATTCACCCTAAGTACGAAGTAATTTCTGCAACATGTTCATGCGGAAACAAATTCGAAACTAGCTCAACTCTTTGTAAAGACATTCACTTAGACGTATGTTCTGCGTGTCACCCGTTTTACACTGGTAAGCAAAAGATTTTAGACACTGGCGGCCGTGTTGATCGCTTCAACAAGCGCTTCGGTGCACTTAGCAGCAAGAAGTAATTATTGCTGTTTAGTTAAAAAAAGCACCTTAGGGTGCTTTTTTTGTGTCTAAAATTTACTACTTCTTATCTTATTTAGCTTGCTCGAGCTACATCACACCTTGCATAACTATTTCCTATTCTTATTCTGAGTATGCATAAACCTTTACAGACAAATGGATAGATATTCTCTATATTTTAAATAGTACAAATTTTAACTAGGTTGATAAAAGTAGCTAACGTGGGCTTATCTGTTTTTAAAGTAGTGTAGTAGGCTGTTATTTTAAGTTTATGATGATGTGTTAAACATACATTTTTTTAATATTTTAATAGACATAAACACACCTCAAAACTTACTTTTTTGGTGAATTTTTATTTATCAAATGTTTATATAATCCTGCAAAGTTACTGAAAAACCTCTTAAAATTAAAGGATATAGCATATAACAGGATAGACCTGATATTGCTTGGAATTTAAAAATAATAAGGGTATCGTACCCCAAGACTCCACCTCTCACTTTAACTTAAATTGCAGGATACCATCGCGTTATGTCTGACTTTCGTGAACAAGCACTACATTATCACTCACATCCCGTACCTGGTAAAATTAGCATTGAGCTAACCAAACCAGCTGAAACAGTTCAAGACTTAGCCCTAGCTTATAGCCCAGGTGTCGCTGAGCCTGTACGTGAAATTGCCGCAGATCCTGCAAATGCATATAAATATACCGGTAAAGGTAACATGGTTGCGGTTATCACTAATGGTACTGCAATTTTGGGCTTGGGTAATTTAGGTCCTTTAGCGTCCAAACCAGTAATGGAAGGCAAGGCGTTATTGTTTAAGCGTTTTGCAGGGCTTGATTCTATTGATATTGAAGTAAAGCACAAAACAACAGAAGACTTTATTAACACGGTTGCCAATATTGCTGACACATTCGGTGGTATTAACCTTGAAGATATTAAAGCACCAGAGTGTTTTGAAATTGAAAAAGCATTAATAGAGCGTTGTAGCATTCCTGTTTTTCATGACGACCAACACGGTACCGCCATTGTTACGGCTGCCGGCATGTTAAATGCACTAGAAGTACAAGGTAAATCAATTGAAGATGCAATAATTGTATGTTTAGGTGCAGGCGCTGCTGCAGTTGCGTGTATGGAACTGTTAATTAAGTGTGGTGCACTGCGTGAACACATTTATATGCTTGACCGCAAAGGTGTTATTCATACTCGTCGCGATGATTTAAATGAATATAAACAGCTTTTTGCTAACAATACCGATAAACGCACATTGCAAGATGTAATTGCAGATGCTGATGTGTTTGTTGGTGTTTCGGGTCCTAACTTGTTAGCTGCCGAAGATTTAAAACTAATGGCAAAAAAACCGGTCGTGTTTGCATGTTCAAACCCAGATCCAGAGATCGATCCTGCACTTGCTCACGGCGCACGCAACGATTTAATTATGGCAACAGGGCGCTCTGATTACCCTAACCAGGTTAACAATGTTTTATGTTTCCCGTTTATTTTCCGTGGTGCACTTGATGTACGTGCAAGCGCGATTAACGATGAAATGAAAATTGCTGCAGTTGAGGCTATTCGTAGTATTGCCAAAGAGCCTGTACCTGCAGAAGTTTTAAAAGCCGCAGGCGTAGATAAGCTAGAGTTTGGTGCGCAGTACATTATTCCAAAACCAATGGATCCGCGTTTACTACCGCGTATAGCTAAAGCTGTAGCACTTGCTGCGGTAGAGTCGGGTGTTGCGCAAATTGACTTGCCTGAAAATTATATGGCGTAATATATAACGCTTAAACAAAAAAACCTCAGCAATGCTGAGGTTTTTTGATTAAAAAGGTAACGATTTATTCTTCGTTTAAAATAGGCACTTCTAAACCCATTTCTTGCATTATCTTTTTAACTTCTTCTGGTACTTTTTCTGCGTTGTCTTTACGTAGGTCATCGTCATTTGGTAAAGGTTGGCCAGTAAATGCATGCAAAAACGCCTCACATAGCAATTCACTATTTGTTGCATGGCGAAGGTTGTTGATTTGACGACGCGTACGCTCATCCGTTAAAACTTTTAATACATTTAGTGGGATCGAAACGGTGATCTTTTTAACTTGCTCTGATTTTTTCCCGTGTTCTGCGTATGGGTGAATATACTCACCATTCCATTTAGCCATAAGATGTATCGTTGCCTCAGATTATTAATTTCTCACACGGTATAAAAAGCGTGTAAATATGCGTGAAATTCTATCGATTTAAAAAAGATAGTCAAATAATAGATACCGATCTATCTTAATAAGCCTATTTGGGATGTAAAAATAAGCTCACTTTTGTGAGCTAAAATGTGATACTAGCAAACGCCTTACCTAACTTTAGCCATCTAGAGCTTTAAAATCCTTTGACTTATTAAAACGGATAACTTACTCTTTTAGACGTCTAAACATCCAAATTAATCAGGTGACGAATATGAGCGAAAAAAACAAAGCGACCATTGCTGTACGTAACGGCGTTGATGCTGATAAACATCATGGTGCAGTGGTGCCGCCAATTTATTTATCAACGACTTATTCGTTTGCCGACTTTGATACTAAGCGTGAGTATGATTATGGCCGCAGTGGTAACCCTAATCGTGATATTTTAGCAGAGACGCTTGCTAAGCTTGAAGGTGGCGCTCGTGGCATAATTACGGCCACTGGTATGGCTGCCGTGCATTTAGCTACTCAGCTACTTAACAGTGACGACACGTTAGTAATTCCACATGATTGTTATGGTGGAAGCTATCGTTTATTTACATCGTTACAAAAACGCGGACTATTGAAGCTTGAAGTATTAGATTTAACAAAAGAAGAAAGCCTTCAACAAATTTTAGCAATTAAACCTAAGCTTATTTGGATAGAGACTCCAAGTAACCCAGTACTTCGTTTAACCGATATTAAAGCGGTTACCGATGTTGCTAAGCAATGCGGTGCATTGGTTGCCGCAGATAACACGTTTTTGTCTCCTGCCTTACAAAACCCTATTAAGTTTGGTGTAGATATTGTGGTGCATTCAACTACTAAATATATTAACGGGCACTCAGATGTAGTGGGCGGCGCTGTTATTGCTGCAACACAAGAGCTTGGTGATGAGCTTGCTTGGTGGGCAAATAATATTGGTATTACGGGCGCCCCTTTTGATAGTTATTTAACGCTTCGTGGTCTACGTACTTTAAATGTGCGCTTAAGGCAGCACCAAGAAAATGCGCTAGCAATAGCTGAGTACCTTGAAAGTTCCAATTTTGTAAGCCAAGTTTACTATCCTGGACTTGAGTCGCATCCTCAACATGAACTTGCTAAAGCACAACAACTTGGCTTCGGTGGCATGGTTAGTTTTGATATTAAAGGCGATATAAACGACGCGGCAGCATTTTTAACTAGCCTTAAAACGTTTAGTTTAGCTGAGTCACTAGGTGGCGTAGAGAGCTTAATTTGTCACCCTGCAACTATGACGCACGCAGGTATGGAGGCAAAGGCACGTTTAGAAGCGGGTGTGGGCGATACGCTTATTCGTATTTCGGTTGGGATTGAAGATATACACGATTTAATAGCTGACTTTGAACGAGTATTTGAACTTGTAAAACCAGGGCAAAATAAAAATGTTGGCCGTGTAGGCAAAGGTGCTGGCACTTCTGGTGGAAACGTTAAATTAAGTGCAGCCCGTCCAGCGCTTTGGTAATTAATACCAATCCGCAATAATACCTAATCAATTTGAGGGATTAAACCGCACGATAACATCGTTAAAAATTCCTAATATAGAACAACTAAATAACGAAATTTTTGCCTTGTTATCGATACGGTTTTCTTACCTCAAAATAGACAACTTAATTAAGCGAATTGGTATAAATATGGTCAATTGTGTGCATAAATTTGGTGGTTCAAGCTTAAGCTCTAGTGAGCGCTATCAAAGCGTAGCTAAAATAATTATTGGGCATACTCAGCCGGGCGACTGTGTTGTGGTGTCTGCTGCAGGTAAAACTACAGATACACTTGTGTCGTTGTGGCAAAGTTATCAGCTGCAAGACACGCAAGCTGTCGCTGATATTTTACTGCAGTTAAATAACCATCAAAGCGATTTAATTGAGCAGTTATTACAAGCTGATTTAAAGCGCTGCGCACTTAGAACACTAAATACCGAGCTTAGTAATATTGCAGAACTTGCTCAAGCTGAGCAGCTAAAAGAGGCTGCGTTACTTGCGCACGGGGAACTGTGGTCAGCACGTTTACTCGCTACTTATTTACAGCAGCTAAATATTGAGGCGTGTGCTCAAGATGCCCGTAGTCTTTTTACCTTAAACGATGGTGAATTAATGCATGCGCAAAATGCGCAGCAATGTCGACAGTCAATTTTACCTAATAAGATAAATATTGTTACTGGGTTTATTGCCGCCGATACGAAAGGTGAGACCGTAACACTTGGACGCAACGGTAGCGATTATAGTGCAACACTACTTGCAAATTACTGTGATGCTAAGCAGGTATGTATTTGGACCGATACACAGGGTGTGTTTAGCACTGATCCTCGAAAGGTAAAAAAGGCGATTAAGTACGGCAAAATTTGTCGCGGACAAGCTAATTTATTAGCTCGTTTGGGTAACCCTGTATTACATGCAAAAACACTATCGCCACTTAAAAACAGCGATATTAAGCTAGCTGTTCGTAGTAGTTTTGATGTGCAAGCAAGCCCAACAGATATAGTAAAAGAAGGTTCAGCAAAGAAAAAGCGCTTTATAACCACGCTGCAAAATGTTGATTTGTTAATGGTTGAAGGATTAAGTGAAGGTGAGGTCGCAAGCGTTAGTCAGCTTATTCAGCATAGCCTTCATCATTTTAACCATAATGGTGAAGTGTATTTAGTAGTACCGGCTGCACAAACATATCAAGTTATTAATTACTTTGCTGGTAGAGCTAATATTAGTGAGTCAAATTTAAATGGCTGTGCAATTGTTGCCCCTGAGCAAGACGTTAGCGTACTAAAACTGCAAGCTTTAGAGGTATTAGCTGAGCAGACTATAAAACCGCGTTTTGTGCATCAAGATAATGGTTATGTTTTATTACTAACAGACCAATTTATAGATAGCGATATACAAAGCGTCTTACACGATAAGCTAATCAATAAAGGCCAAGAAATAGCCGTTATAGTTGCGGGCCTTGGCAATGTAGGCGATGCTTTTATTGAGCAGTTATCGGCACAATTTGAGCGTTTATCAGGCGACTTTAGTATTAAATTGGTAGCGCTGGTTCGCTCTAAACATATGTTATTTAATGCAAGTGGCATAAATATATCGCAATGGAAAACTCAATGGCAGCATGAGGCGAATAGCTATGAAACTGCGGATTTACTTAATGCGATAAGCGAGCTTGACTACGAACATAAAGTTTTAATTGATATTACTGCAAGTGAGCAGTTTAGCTTTTTATATACAGATTTTGTAGACAGAGATTGTCATTTAATTAGTGCTAACAAATATGCAGGTACAGCACCGACTTCTTGGTATAAAGCACTTCGTAGTAACCTTGGCGAACGTAATTTACATTGGCGATATAATACAAGTGTAGGCGCAGGCTTACCTATCAATTTTGCTTTGGCTGATTTGCAAAATAGTGGTGATAAAATTACGCGTATTGAAGGCGTGTTCTCGGGTACGCTTTCGTGGTTATGTAGTAAGTATGATGGTACCACTGCTTTTTCTGAGTTGGTATTAGAAGCTCAGAAAATGGGGTTCACAGAGCCTGACCCTCGCGAGGATTTATCTGGACGAGATATGCAGCGTAAGTTACTTATTTTAGCCCGAGAGTTAGGTATAGAGCTTGAGCTTGATGATATTAGCTTATCGGCATTAATGCCCGGCGATCTTGCGCTAGGAAGCTGGGAAGACTTTCTAAACAATAAAGCCCAGCTAGATGCGTTCATTGAAGAGCATGCTGATACAGCAAAAGCTAATAACTCAGTACTGAGATACACAGGCCTATTAGATATAACAAAAACTGAAGTTATCGCTAAAGTAGGAATTACGTATGTGACCAATGGAGATGTGTTAGCAAACCTTACACCTGGCGATAATATTTTTGTAATTAATAGCAAATGGTATAGTGATAACGCGCTTGTGATTCAGGGGCCTGGGGCTGGGAAAGAAGTAACCGCTGCGGGTGTACACTCTGACTTATATTGGCTTGTTCAAAACTTAAAATAAGCCATTATTTAAATTAAAACGGCAGCTTAAATAAGCTGCCGTTTTTTGTATTACAGAGATATTATTAAAATAGCTCTTCTTCGGTTTTTGTGTCTTCTTCAAATATATCGTTTGGCAGAGATAGCACATACTTTGTCGGTGCAGTGCCTTTTTCGAAGTATTCAAAGCGGCTGGTGTAGTCATTTTTGTGGCTTAGCAAACCAGTGGCTAAATCAATACGAATCGAAACAAGCCCCTCAGGTGGCTCAATTGGCGCTTCAGGTGTTCCCTCAAGTGCGGCTTTCATAAATTCAATCCATGCAGGCTGCGCTGTTTTAGCCCCCGATTCAGCACCAGATATTTGGCTGCTATCTAAGTTGTTATTGTACGTAGAACGGCCAAGAGCGTTACCTGGGTTATCAAAGCCCACCCACACAGAAGTCATTACTTTACTGTTAAAGCCACTAAACCAGGTGTCTACAGAATCGTTAGTTGTGCCTGTTTTACCCGAAAGATCACGACGTTCTAAAGCTTGTGCGCGCCAACCTGTACCACTCCAACCCGTTTTATGGGCCCAACTACCGCCGCCCCAAATACCACTGTGCATTGCATCAGCAATTAAAAAAGCATTCTGCTTAGAAATAATTCTCGGTGCACATTTTTTTGTTGGCTTCACTTCATCACTACTATTATGAAGTGAGAATTCATTATGTGTTGGTAAAGACTCTTCGTCACAGGCAAGGGCAGGGTTTGCTTTGAACAATACATTACCGTAAGCATCTTGAATTTCTGAAATAAAGTAAGGTTCAATTAAGTGGCCACCATTGGCAAATGCGCTCATGCCACGAGCAAGTTCAAGTGGAGTAATGGAAGCACTACCCAGTGCTAGTGATTCACTGCGATTAATGTCTGAATCTTTAAAGCCAAACTTTAATAAATGATCAGCTGTACGTTGTAATCCAACGCCGCGTAGTAAGCGCACCGAAATAACGTTTTTAGATTGTGCTAAAGCACGGCGAATTCTTATCGGACCATTATATACAGCAGGACTGTTTTTGGGACGCCATGCTACGCCTTGGCTTTTATCCCATTGGTTTATAGGAGCATCGTTTAATATAGACGCAAGCGTGTAACCTTTTTCAAGTGCTGCTGAATATATAAAAGGTTTTATATTAGAACCTACTTGACGCTTTGCTTGTACCGCTCGGTTATATTGACTTTGTTCAAAGCTGTAACCACCTACAATAGCTTTAATTCTGCCATCTTGTGGGTCGAGTGACACAATAGCACTTGATGCTTCTGGTATTTGGCTTAGTAAGTAGCTGTCATCTTCATTTTTACGCACCCATATTTGCATTCCTGGCGTTAAAATATCTGTAGCTGCTTTTGGAGCAAAACTTTGGCGGTAACGAGTAATATATTTACGCGCCCATTTTAAGTTATCCCAAGTAAGAGTTGTGCGCTCGCCACTTTTAAGTAATACCGACGCTGTTTTATCATTAACACTAAGCACGGCTGCTGCTTTCAAAGTACCCAACTCATTTACGCTTTGTAATTTACTGAGTATTTGTTGCTCAGTTAAAGCAGGTTGTGTTTCAGGGTCCCATAAAGCATCTGTTGGTCCTCTAAAACCATGGCGCATATCGTAATTATGTAAGTTATTTACAAGTGCGTTTTGCGCTGCTTTTTGAACTTTAGACTCTACCGAGGTGAAAATTTTAAAACCTGAGTTGTAAGCTTTATCTATTCCATAACGCGAGACCATTTCAGCGCGCACCATTTCAGAAATATACGGGGCGTATAAATTTATTTCAGCACCATGAAAATAAGCGGTGATAGGTTGGCTCGTTGCTTCGTTATATTTTTCTTGAGTAATATAATTTTCAGTTAATAAACGCCCTAAAACAACATTTCGGCGTGCTTTTGCACGCGTTGGGTTACGAATTGGGTTTAAAGCTGAAGGGGCCTTCGGTAAACCTGCAATCATCGCCATTTGTGCAAGTGTTAAATCTTTTAACTCCTTACCGTAATAAACTTGTGCTGCAGCACCAATACCAAAAGCGCGATTACCTAATTCTATTTTATTAAGGTAAAGCTCTAAAATTTCGTCTTTTGTTAATACACCTTCAATATGTAGCGCTATAAATATTTCTTTAACTTTACGAATATATGCTTTTTCGCGAGTTAAAAAGAAATTACGAGCAAGCTGCATAGTAATAGTACTTGCGCCTTGTTTTTTCTCGCCGGTAGATATAAGAACAATAGCCGAACGCACAATACCTATAGGATCTATGCCTATATGATCGTAAAATCGATTATCTTCTGTCGCTAAAAATGCATTAATGAGTGTTTGAGGAATTTCATCAATAGTCACTGGAATACGACGCTTTTCACCAAATTGATTGATTAAAAGCCCATCTTTTGTGAATACTTGCATAGGAGTTTGTAATTGCACGTCTTTTAAAACTTGCACACTGGGGATATCAGGTTTAACGTAGTAATAAAGACTGACCAAAGTGATCAGACCAATTAACACACAAATGATAAAAAATTGTAAAGTTCGTTTTAATAAAATCACTTATATTTCCCTAAATGGACTCCCAATTGCGAGTTTTGACTGCTAGTATATATTGATTAAAAAATGAATAATATTTTTTCAGATAAAAATTATAACTTGTTTATTATTAAAACAAAGGCCAAGTTGAAACATGCTAAGTCAACTATTTCAAAAACCGTCCCCGATGATGGTAGGAATTGATATTGGATCGCACTCTATCAAAGCGGTGCTTTTACGTGAAATTGAAACTGGATTTCGACTAGAAGCACTTGCAATTGAGCCGATGCCAAAAGGTGCGATGAGTGAGCGCACAATCCAAGATATTGAAGCGATTGGTAACGTTATTACAAAATTAAGAAAAAAATTACCGAAGTCGTTAAAATCTGCTGCAGTGGCTGTTTCTGGCCAAACAGTTATTACAAAAGTGATCTTCATGGATGTATCGTTAACAGATGCTGAACTTGAATCGCAAATTGAAATTGAAGCTGATAGTTTAATCCCTTACCCACTTGATGAAGTGAGCCTCGATTTTGAGAAGCTTTCGACGAATGAGGCCGATCCTAGCAAAATGAATGTTTTGCTTTCGGCTGCTCGTACTGAGAGTGTTGAAGCACGGGTGGGCGCTTTAGAAGCCGCAAATTTAGAGGCCAAAATAGTAGATGTAGAAAGCTACGCATTGAGCCGTGCTATGGACGTTTACTATCAACAATTACCTAGCGATGCATTTAATAAGTGTGTGGCTGTGGTCGATATTGGCGCAGTTTTAATGCTTGTGAGTGTTGTGCAAGCTGGGGAAACCATTTATACCCGTGACCAAGTTTTTGGTGGCGATCAATATACAAATAGTATTGTTGCTTATTATAATAAAGGCTTTGATGAAGCCGAAATAGGCAAAACATCAGGTGATTTACCGCCAAACTATACCTTTGAAGTATTAGCCCCTTTTCAAACTTCGTTACTTCAACAAGTTCGCAGAGCTGTGCAAATGTTTTTAACAACCAGCGGTAAAGAGCAAATAGATTATATTGTATTAACGGGCGGTACATCGATGATAAAAGGTATCGACCGATTGCTTATTGAAGAACTCGGTATCCACTCAGTTGTTGCAGAGCCTTTTGTAAATATGGAAATTTCCCCAAAGGTAGACCGTAATATAATGCAGCGTCACAAAACGCAGTTTGCAATTGCAACAGGGTTGGCATTAAGGAGTTTTTCAACATGCCACATATAAATCTACTGCCTTGGCGTGAATCACAACGCGAAGAATCGAAAAAGAAATTTGTAACTATACTTGTTGGTGTCGTTATACTTTGTTTTGCAAGTATGTATTTATTAAGCTCTTTTTATAGTGCCTTAAAAGACGGTCAAAACTTAAAGAATAATTATTTAAGCTCAGAAATTAGCATGCTAGATAAAAAAATAAGTGAAATACGAAGCTTAGATAAAAGAAAGGAAAATTTACAACAGCGTATGAGGCTCATTGAAGAATTGCAAAGCAGCCGTAACTTGGGTACGCAAATAATGGATGAAGTTGCCAAAATAGTGCCAGGTGGTGTTTATTTAACAAAACTGGAGCGCAAAGGCAGCCAAATACATGTTTTAGGACGTAGTGAATCTAATAATCGTCTATCAACAATGCTCCGCCAAGTACAAAGCTCATATTTACTAGAGAATCCTTCAATGCAGGGCATTGTTGCAGGCGATCAATCTTCGCGTTTACTTAGTGATTTTAATATGGAATTTTATGTAAAACCATTTGATAAAATTGGTGAGGTTAGCGATGAACCTTGATTTTAAAGCACTGAGTGAAATTGATTGGAATGAAATAGAGCTTGATAACATTGGTGATTGGCCAATTGCTGTTAAAGCAATTTGCTGCACATTTGTTGCGGGCCTTGTATTGTTTTTTAGTTATAGCCTATTAGTTTCTGATGAAATTGACAGCTACCATAGTGCCGTGGCAAAAGAAGTTGAACTACGAACAACTTATCGAACTAAGTATGCAGTAGCGAGCAAGCTTGAAATATATCGTCAACAAATGATTGAAATGGAAGATAAGTTTTCTCAGCTATTAAAGCGTCTACCCACTTCGAATGAAACTCCTGGTTTACTTGATGATTTATCATATGTTGGGACAACGAGTGGTCTGACTTTTTTAAAAATAGGTTGGCTGCCAGAAGTTGAAAAAGAATTTTATACCGAGCTGCCTATTAAAATCGAAGTAATAGGTAGCTACCATGAGTTTGGTGAGTTTGTAGGTAAAGTGGCCCAGTTACCCCGAATTGTAAGCTTACATGACTTTTCTATTTTATCATCGGGCGATAAACAGTTAACATTCAGTGTTGTTGCAAAAACATATCGTTATGAAGAAGGGGTTAAAAAATGAAACTCCTTCGCGTAGTACCTTTAGCTATAGCATTTGTTTTAGCTGGTTGTAATGATGACACTTCTGAGCAAAAAGAATTTATTGATCAGGTAAAAGCAAGCACCACACCAAAGGTTGAGACGATTCCTGAACTGACAAAGTTTGAAATATTTGAGTACAGTGCTGGTCAGCTACGTAGCCCGTTTGTAGCGCCTCAGCCTGAGATTATTCAAAATAAACTAACGCAGGTAAAAAACTGTTTGCACCCAGATCAAGAGCGTCGCCGCGAACCGTTAGAGAAATACCCGCTAGATAATTTAGCAATGAAAGGCACAATTGGCTCTAGTGGACAAATATGGGCATTAATTACAGCAACAGATGACACTTTGCACCGCGTAACGGTAGGGAATTATCTTGGAAGTTATGATGGCAAAGTAAAAAGAGTAAGCAACGACTATATAGAATTAGTGGAATTAATCCCTGATGGGTCTGGCTGTTGGAAAGAGCGCCTGACGAAATTAGAAATGTTAGAGGCGGCAACAGATGGCGCAAATTAATAATAAAAAAGGTAAAAATAGGATGCATAAGGATGTACTTTGGCTTCATCGTATTTCACGGACATTACTGGCTGCTGTTGCTTTAGTCACTGTAAACTCAGCCATAGCTGGGCCATTGCTTTATGATGTTCGTTATAATCCATTACTTAAAGGCGAAACTGAATTACAGCTTGTTTTTGATGAAGAGTTAACCTTTGAACCAAAAGTTCAAGTGTTTAATAGCCCAGCCCGAATCGAAATGTTTTTTGATTCTGCAGAGTTAGAAGTTGGTTTAAATGATGTTGAAGTTAATCAAGCTGGAATTAGCAGTGTTACTAATGTTTTAACTAACAGTGGTTTAAAGGTAACGGTAAACTTAGATAGATTAAAAATTTATGAGACTGAAGTTCATAACAATTTAGTATCGATACGTGTCTCTGATAACCCTCTTACAGAACCTGAAAATGAAGATGTAGTGATGGACTCAGGTGATGAAAGTGGAAATTACATTAACCGTATCCAGTCAATTGATTTTAGACGTGGTGAGAAGGGTGAAGCAAAAGTACTTGTATTTTTACAAGACACTCAAGCTGCAATTGAAGTCCATGAAAGTGGCGGGAAAATTTACGCTGACTTTCATCACACCGATATTTTAGACGATCTACTTTATGAATTAGATGTATTAGATTTTGGAACTGTTGTAAGTAATATCGAGACTTTTAAAGAAGATGGTTTAAGCCGTGTTGTTATCGAACCTAATGCTCAGTTCACGTTTACGTATCAGCAAATAGATAATATTTTAACGTTGACAGTAGAAAAAGATGAAACGCAAAATGCGTACTTAGATGGTGGTGTTGAGTATCAAGGTCGCCCTATGACCTTAAATTTTCAAGATATCTCTGTGCGTGCAGCACTGCAAATTATCGCGGGTTACAACGACTTTAACTTAGTAACCAGTGATTCAGTAACGGGCAATATAACGCTGCGCCTAGATGGTGTACCGTGGGATCAAGCGCTTGACGTAGTACTACGTATTAAAGGGCTAGATAAGCGCATGGATGGCTCTATATTAATGGTAGCGCCTGCAGAAGAACTTGCAGCACGTGAAGCCAAAGATTTAAAAGCTAAACAGCAAGTTGAAGACTTAGAGCCTCTATATAGTGAATACATCCGATTAAACTATGCTAAAGCCGAAAATTTTGCTGATCTATTAAAAACAGATACAAACAGTATTATAACTGCCCGTGGTAGTGTATCTGTTGATCAACGTACAAATACTTTGTTAGTAAAAGATACTGTTAAGAGTATAGAAAACATTCGCCGCATGATTGAAACGCTTGATATTCCAGTGCAGCAGGTTGTAATAGAATCTCGAATGGTAACTGTGCGCGATAACGTTACTGAAGACTTAGGCGTACGTTGGGGCTTTAGTGACCAAGGCAGTAGTGTTGGTATTTCAGGCTCTCTTGAAGGCGCAGAAGGTATTTATAATGCGACATCTACTTCAGATGCACCAAGTATTTCAGACCGATTAAATGTAAATTTACCTATCACTAACCCTGCGGCTAGCATTGGCTTACACATAGCAAAACTGGCTAACGGCACGCTGATTGATTTAGAGCTAAGTGCGCTTGAGGAAGAGAATAAAGGTGAGATTATTGCTAGTCCACGTATCATAGCGGCTAATCAGCAAAAAGCCCGAATAGAGCAAGGTACTGAAATTCCTTATACTGAGTCAGCTTCAAGCGGTGCTACTACCGTAAGCTTTAAAAAAGCGGTACTGAGCTTAGAAGTTACACCTCATATCACACCTGATAATAAAGTAATTCTAGATTTAATTATTACTCAAGATACACGTGGTGATACTGTACAAACAGGTACTGGTGAAGCGGTGTCTATTGATACTCAAGAAATTCAAACACAAGTGTTAGTCGAGAATGGCCAAACCGTAGTACTCGGTGGTATTTTCCAACAGCAAATCATTAATACTACGAGTAAAGTGCCAATTTTAGGTGACATTCCTTACGTAGGAAGACTATTTAAAACCACAAGTGAGTTTAATGAAAAGCGTGAATTACTTATTTTCGTGACACCGAAAATACAAATTGATTAAAATACAGTGGTTTTATGTTAACCAACGGGTGATTATTTAGATTAATTGCTCGTTATATGGCTTTTTATTCTAATTGACTTGAAATACCCCTGCAATTACTGAGATAATCCCCTCCTTAATTTTGGGGCCAGGTCGTTAGGCGGGGTTTTATTTCAAATTTTAGAGTTTGTTTGTACTAAAAGATATGGCTGAGAAACGTAATATATTTCTAGTTGGCCCCATGGGGGCTGGCAAAAGCACGATTGGTCGTCACATCGCTGACCAATTACACCTTGAATTTGTTGATTCTGATCAAGAAATCGAACGCCGCACAGGTGCAGATATTGCATGGGTATTCGATCTTGAAGGTGAAGAAGGCTTTAGACTTCGAGAAGAGTCTGTTATTGGCGATTTAACCGAGATGCAAGGTATTGTACTTGCTACCGGTGGTGGTTCAGTAATGAGCAAAGAAGTTCGAAACAAGCTTTCGGCTCGAGGTATCGTTGTATACCTAGAGACACCTATAGAAAAGCAAGTTGCACGCACGCAACGCGACAAGCGTCGCCCATTACTGCAAACTGAAGAAGCACCTCGTAACGTACTAGAGCGCTTAGCAGAAGAACGCGAGCCCCTATACAAAGAAGTTGCCGATTTTGTTGTACGTACCGATGAGCAAAGCGCTAAAGTTGTTGCTAACCAAATCATCGAGAAATTAGATTTTTAAAAACCAATAATAAGGAAATAACTAAGCATGCTTAAATTAACAGTTAATTTGGACGAGCGAAGTTATCCTATTTATATTGGGCAATCTGCACTTCAAGATAATGGCCGCCTGGTTCACCACATTGGTGATTGTCGGCCTATCATCATTACTAATGACACAATAGCGCCTTTATATTTACAAGCGTTACTTGACTCATTAGCAGATCAAAATCCGCTATCTTTTATTATTCCTGACGGTGAACAATATAAATCACTTGAATGGTTTGAAAAAATATCAGCATTTTTACTACAAAATAACTGTGGCCGAGATACGTGTTTAATTGCGTTAGGTGGCGGTGTTATAGGTGATCTAACTGGTTTTGTAGCAGCGTGTTATCAGCGCGGCGTACCGTTTATTCAAATACCAACGACAGTGCTTTCACAGGTTGATTCATCGGTAGGTGGTAAAACGGCAGTAAATCATCCTTTAGGTAAAAATATGATAGGGGCATTTTATCAGCCTCAAGCGGTTTTTATTGATACACAAACATTACACACCCTACCAGCAAGAGAGTTTGCAGCAGGTATGGCTGAAGTAATTAAGTATGGTCTGATTTACGATACCGAATTATTTGCATACTTAGAGCGAAACGTAGCTAATTTGCAGCAACTAGATGAAACGTGCTTACAGCATATTATTTTTAGATGTTGTGAAATAAAAGCGCTTATAGTTGCGCAAGATGAAAAAGAGCATGGTTTACGTGCTTTATTAAACTTAGGTCATACATTTGCCCATGCAATTGAGGCAGAAATGGGCTACGGCGTTTGGTTACATGGCGAAGCTGTTGCAACAGGCATGGTATTAGCAGCTAAACTTGCCAAGACACGCCAAGATTTAAGCGCAAGTGAAGTTGATCGAATTATTAAGCTGCTTGAGCTATATAATTTACCAACAGAAATTCCAAAGCAAATGACTAGTGAGCAGTTCCTAACGCATATGCGTAAAGACAAAAAGAATAAAAGAGGCACTATACGCTTTATTCTACCTACCCAATTTGGCCAGTGTGCATTAGTTGATGATGTTTCTGATGACCAAGTTAGAGACTTAATCGAGCAGTAAATGCAGTCACAAATTTTACCAAGCCGTGCGGCTTTGGTGGATAGAATCGCACTGCAATTTGAGTACGGACAAAATTTAATAGTTTTACTTGGCACATCGGGGCTAGGTAAAAGTTATATGCTCGAAACCTTCATTACAGATAAATACAATGACTTTAATAAAGCGTTTGTGCAAGTAAGTGCACAAATGACTGACGCTCAGCTAATGAGCGATTTATTAGAGCAAAGCTTTAATTCCCCTTTAGTTGATCATAATTTAAGTTTACCTGAAAACTATTACCAGCTGCTTGAGCAACAGCAGTGCGGACCTTGTTTATGGGTGCTTGATGGCGGTAGGCAATTATCTGAAGAGATACTAATTGAGCTTGAGCTGCTTTCTAAAAATAGCCCTAATACGTTGTATATCATAATTGCATCACAGTCTAAACTTGCTTTAAATGATGCTGTCGAAATTTACTTGGAGCCACTGACGCTTCGAGAAAGCAAGATGTTATTGCAGTGGTACTTTACTGATTTACCTTATGATGAAGACCCTGTTTTTAGTACTTTTTTAGCCGAGGCTCATGGTAATCCCAGCTTATTGCTTGCTTGGCAACCTAGTGAGCACATAGCCGATATTATCGTTAAAGATAAAGTATCTTGGCGATTGCACTTATTGATTTTGATGTTGTTAATTATGCTTTTAATTATTGGTCTGCTTTATAAGTCTGATATGACGCAGTGGTGGCAACAATATTATCAGCAGGAAGAAGCGCAAGTCCTAAATACAGCAATATCTGTAGAGCAAGTAAGTGAGCCGGTTATAAAGCAAAATGAGTCAGTAGTTACCTTAAATGACCCTGAAGTAGTTGAGCCAGATATTGAGCCAGAGAGCGTACACATTAATGATGTGCCTGCTATCATGCAAAGTCTTACCGAACCTGCAAATACCGTCAAGGTATTAGACAATGCTATTGATAATAGCGTTAAAAACAAAAGCAGTGAAGCAGGTGAAGTTGTATCTAAAGCTCTAAAAGTAGAGAAAGTAAATACAGCAGAGCAAACTCAGATAAGCCAAGATAATATTTGGTACATGCAGCAAGCAGATACAAATAGTGTTATTCAATTATTAGCGGTAACTCAGCAGGAAGTTCGCGATAATTTCATTGCTCAATTCAATCTACAGCAGCAAGCACATTCTTACCAAACGAAGCGAAATAATCAAATATGGTGGGTTGTTACATTTGGCAGCTTTGAGAGTATAAACGAGGCAAAATCAGCAATGGATACTTTACCCCCTGAGGTTAGAAAAAATAAACCTTTCTATAAAAAAATTAGTAAAATAAAGCAAGAAATAGCAGTCGTTGATCAGTAAAACACACTGCTTTAGTGTAAAATCGCGCAACACCAGATTGAAGTAAAGAGCCAATGCAGCAAAAAAGTAGAGCCTTCCTTAAATGGGCCGGCGGAAAATACAGCCTAGTTGAAAACATTAATGCGCGATTAAACCAAGCTAGCAAGCATGCTGATACTTTGGTTGAACCTTTTGTTGGTGCAGGCTCTGTGTTTTTAAATAGTGACTTTAAGCACTATATCCTCAATGATATCAATGCAGACTTAATTAACTTATATAAAGAGCTTAAAAGCTCTCCAGATGAGCTTATTAGTGACGCTAAAAAGCTATTTGTTGATTTGAATAATCACGCAGATGCGTATTACGAATATCGTGTGCAGTTTAATCAAAGCCGTGATGTATACGAACGTTCAATCTTGTTTTTATACATGAACCGCCATGGTTACAACGGACTGTGTAGGTATAATTTAAAAGGCATTTTTAATGTGCCTTTTGGTAAGTATAAAAAGCCTTACTTTCCTGAAAAAGAAATGTATTTTTTTGCTGAAAAAGCACAAAAAGCAACGTTCACTTGTTTAGATTACGATGACGTTTTTAAGTTAGTGCCTAACAATGCTGTTATTTATTGCGACCCACCTTATGTACCATTAAGTAAAACGGCTTCTTTTACGTCTTACGCAAAAGGGGGGTTTAATTTAGATGATCAGGCTAACTTAGCTAATTTGGCAGAACAAGCCGCATTTGAAAATAACACACCTGTGCTTATTTCAAACCACGATACCGTGTGGACGCGTAAAATTTATAGCCAAGCATCGCTTGAACAAATTCAAGTAAAGCGCACTATTAGCCCCAAAGGTGGCTCTAGAAATAAAGTTGACGAGTTGATGGCTATGTATTTAGCACCCAAGCAACCACTGCGTAAATTGCGATAACAAAAGCAACAAATAGTACAATCGCAATTAAAATGATGGATAAAGGGGAATGTTGTTTAAAATCGACTTGGCGTTTATTTTCAGACTGAACACCAAAAAATGCAGCTAGCACACTTTGCAACGCGCTAAAAAATTGTAGCATTATTTAAAATAAAGGTTTTAAAGAAGGAGTGTTTTTAGAATCTTCAGAACTAGTAAGTAGTTCCAGTAAATCAAGGTAATGAAACTGAGCACTACGGCTATCGCCAGTTAACCACGAAAACCATGATGACTCTTCTTCAGCTTTAATACACGCAGTTAAAGTGTTTTGAGCACTTACCACTTGTGTATTATGACAATTACTCACTGAGCTTAATTCTTGCTCAGAGCTTGAACCAAAGCTAAACGCCCCGATAAGCAGTAATGCCGACGCAATTAATATCCCAATTTTAAAAGCACGCATGATGAAATCCAATAATTTGTTACTTTTTTAATCATAGCAAATACTGGTTAAATATCAAACTTAAAGTTACCTAAAATGGGGGCTATTACGCCATATTACTTGGGTAACATCTTCAATTAAGTTACATTAACGCAATACACTATTTATTGATGGAGTTAATCATGTTTAACCCAGAGCAAAAATATTTAATAGCCCCTTCTATTTTGTCTGCTGATTTTGCAAAGCTAGGCGAAGATGTTGATAAAGTTCTCGAAGCGGGTGCTGATGTGGTTCACTTTGATGTAATGGATAATCACTATGTACCTAATCTCACAATTGGTCCTATGGTGTGTAAAGCACTAAGAGATTACGGTATTACAGCTCCTATCGACGTACATTTAATGGTTAAGCCTGTAGATAGCATAATACCTTTATTTGCTGAGGCTGGTGCTTCTATTATTACTTTTCATCCTGAAGCCAGTGAGCACGTCGATCGTACAATACAGTTAATTAAAGATCACGGCTGTAAAGCAGGCTTAGTGTTTAACCCAGCAACAAGCCTAAGTTATTTAGATCATGTTATTGATAAGCTAGATACCATTTTACTAATGTCGGTAAATCCTGGGTTTGGCGGGCAAAGCTTTATCCCTCATACGCTTGAAAAATTACGCCAAGCCAAACAGCGTATTATTGAATCAGGCCGAGATATTCGCTTAGAGGTTGATGGTGGTATTAAGGTCGATAATATTGCAGCAGCGGCTCGAGCGGGTGCTGATATGTTTGTTGCAGGCTCAGCTATTTTTAATCAACCTGATTACAAAGTGGTGATTGATCAAATGCGTGAGCAGCTTGGAAGTGTTAAGTAATGAAGTACGATGTCGCCTTATTTGATTTAGATGGTACTTTGGTTGATAGCGTTTACGACTTGTATATCGCTATTAATTTAACCTTGAGCGATTTTGCTTTTCCTATTGTTAGTCAACGCTTGGTTGAAAGTTGGGTTGGTAATGGTGTTGAAGTCCTTGTAAAACGCGCTTTGAGTGGCGATATGCAAGTGAGTGAAAATTTAGATGAGTCACTTAGTGGCAAAGCAATATTACAGTTCTATAAGTATTATGAACAACAAGTTGGTGAGTATAGTGTTTTGTACCAACATGTAGAAACAGGGCTTGCAGCACTTCGCGGTATGCCTAAAGCATTAATCACTAATAAGTCTCGAATTTTTACAGAGAAATTACTCGATAAACTGGCACTAACGAGTCATTTTGATGTGGTTGTATGCGGTGACGATATGGCAAAAAAACCATCGCCAGAACCATTGCTATTTGCCTGCAAAAAACTAAATGCGGAACCTAATAAAGCAATAATGATAGGTGATTCTAAAAGCGATATACTTGCAGCTAAAGCCGCTAATATAGACGTAATTGCACTTAGTTATGGCTATAACCAAGGTGAAAGTCTTGAGGATTATAATCCGCAGTACCTATGCGATAACTTCTTAGATATAATACCTGTTCTAACGCAGCGTTAAATATTATTCATTAAGCAAAATAAAGGAAAATCATGAGTAAACCAGTAGTTTTAAGCGGCATTCAGCCAACCGGTGGTATGACAATAGGCAACTATGTTGGCGCTATTAACCAGTGGCTAAAGTTACAGGAAGACCACGAAAGTTTCTTTATGTTAGTAGACTTACACGCTATTACGGTTCGCCAAGAGCCTGAATTACTGCGCTCTCGAGTGTTAGATGGTATTGCTCTTTACGCGGCATGTGGCATTGATCCTGAAAAATCTGCGTTATTTGTACAATCGCAAGTACCTGAGCACGCACAATTAGCGTGGGTATTAAATTGTTACGCGCAAATGGGTGAGCTTAATCGAATGACTCAGTTTAAAGACAAGTCATCTAAGCACGCAAATAACGTAAACGTGGGCTTATTTTCATATCCGGTATTGCAAGCTGCAGATATTTTATTATACCAAGCTGATCAAGTACCAGTAGGGGATGATCAAAAGCAACACTTAGAGCTGACTCGCGATATAGCCACACGCTTTAATAATTTATATGGCGACGTATTTAAATTACCAGAGCCGTACATCCCTGAGTTTGGTGCACGCGTAATGAGCTTGCAAGATCCACTTAAAAAAATGTCTAAGTCTGACGAAAACCCAAATGGTTACATCATGTTATTAGATGAGCCTAAGCAAATTGTGAAAAAGCTTAAAAAAGCAGTAACTGATTCAGATGAACAAGCACGTATTTATTTTGATCGCACAGAAAAGCCTGGCGTATCAAACTTGCTTACTTTATTGAGTGTTGCAACTAAGCGCTCAATTGAAGACCTAGTTCCTGAGTATGAAGATAAAATGTATGGCCATTTAAAGAAAGATACAGCAGATGCAGTTGTAAATATGATTGAGCCAATTCAAGCACGCTTTAAAGAGATCAGAGAAGATCAAAACCTACTTGATGGCATAATGAAGTCGGGTGCTGAAAAAGCAAGTGTTCGTGCTGAGAAAACATTGAAATCGGTATACGATGCGCTTGGTTTTATTCCTCGCGGGTAAGTTTATTAAAATAAAAAAATGCCGCTTGTTAGCGGCATTTTTTATATAGCACATATCAACATGATGGACCCAAATAGAAACAGTAGCGATATAGCTAGTTTGTCTGTTTTATCCATTATTCAGCCCCTCTTACTGTTATATCTGCCGTGCTATCAATATCAACTAAAGAAACTTTATAGCCCTTGTTTTCAAGTAAGGTAAGTAAACTATCTTGTCCTGCAAGATGGGCAACTCCAACAAGTACAAACTCATTTTTGTCGTTGTTAAACATGGCTTCTACTTTTGGTAACCAATCATTATTTCTATCTGTAATGATTTGTTTGTAGCTATTCGGATCATTTTGCTGCATATCTTCAAGTGCCACTTTATTCAGTGTGTCTGTATCACCTTTGCGCCAGGCAGCTAAAAGTCCTTTAAACATATCGCCATAGTTGTGCAGCTCGGCTAAGTTATGTTTAATGAAGTCGTTTTCGTTGCCTTGACCCATTTTTTTAAAAAGCTCTAACTGAAATTCCATTGTTTCTAAGTAATTTTTTGTTTTGTTATCTTCAGTCGCTTTTTTAGTAAAATAAGCATCAACACCTTCACCCATTAAATTTTGCTTTTGAAGCTCCATCGACATTAAAACAATACCAACCATAGCAGGGCGAAAGCCATCTAACTTAGCGAGATTAGCGCCAAACTCGTTAAGCTTATTTTCAAGTGATGCCTTAATCTCGGGTTCTAGTTTTTGACTTAACGTTTCGTTATTTGTATACGATAGTGCGCCTAACATTTGCATTTGCGCATTAGTGTCGGCTGGGTCAGTTATCGGTGCTTCTAAAATAATTGTATCCGCTAGTTCATAAGCATGGTTAAACTCAGCGGGTAGTGGCATTTCAGCTTTAGGTAGTATGTGAACTGTACCGCCAATAAATAGTGAGTCATTACCATTGCTTACTTGCCATACAGAGCTTTGGGCCTGTGCTGTATTTGCTAAAAGACTACAGCTAAGTAATACGCTGGCAGATACTAATTTTTTTGTGAATTTTTTCATGATAATTCCTTTATGTAACTTTTAATTTTATTGTTTTTAGTTCGATAACACAGTGCTGAAATATGCAGTGATTGAGGATGTTAACTTTGAAAGGTTTTTATCAATTTGCGAGTTTATTTTGCTCATTGAAGAGTCAAGCTCAGCTGATATTTTTTCATCTATCGAAGAAAGTAACGTTTGTGTATCAACATTACTTTTTAAAGACTCAGTGGCGTCTATGTTGTTTGTTTCTTGCTGCTTTTTATTAACTGGGTTAATCGCCTCTACGCTTTCACCAATTATGCATTGATTAAAATTACTTTGAACGGTGTGTTGTTTAGCGTCAGCTGCAATAACTGAAGTTGTATTAAAAGCAGTTGCTAGTAGTAAAGCCGGTAGTACTTTTTTCATTGTGCTATTCATAATTAAACCTTTTATATTTTTAATTGCAGCCAATTTAGAATCACAAATGATTTTTTACTAAGCTGCTTGTTGATGACGGTTTAAAGAATATCGCTGAATTTATTGAGAGTCGCTTATCTAGTTATGAGCAATTAATAGATAAGGTTTTTAAATTAAATAATTGTTTTAATTTAGAGGGTTAGCCTTAAACCTTATAATGCTAATATAAGGTTTAAAATGCTTTTTCTATAAAAGAAAGTGTAGATGTGATACGGTTTATAAAAATAAAAATACGTAAAAACTATGAATTATCAAATCGGACCTTGGCAATTTATTAGTAATCGCTGTGTGATTACTTCAAACCATTTAGAAAGGGAATTAGATCCACTTTTAGTAAAGCTATTACTTCACTTTATAGACAAGCCTCAACAAATTGTTTCCCGCCAAGAGCTTATTGAGAGTGTGTGGCAACAGAGCTTTGTTGATGATAATGCGATTAACCGTGCAATCTCAGAGTTAAGAAAGCAGCTTGCCCATCCAATTGAAAAAGCGCCGCTTTTAAAAACGCATTACCGTAAAGGATATAGCCTAACAGTAATACCTGAGCGTTTAACGCAAGCAAACGTTTTGAAAGAGCCTGTAAACATTTTGCCTGACTCACCGGGTATTTCTGCCAAAAATGAAGAGATAGCTACTGCAACTACTTCTCAACCAGTTCAAAAAAAGAATAGTAAAAATTTTTTGATTTATTCTTTACTCGTCATTATTTGCCTGTGCTCTTTAGTATGGTTTGGGTTGTTTTTTATTAATGCACCTTCTAGCGAAAAGATTAAACAGATCACGGTTAATAAGGTAGCAAGCACATGGAATATAGGCAGTGAGGTTCACCCTGAGATGTCCTCAGATAAACAATATTTAGCTTATACAAATGTTGAACCTGAAAATGACGTAATGCATGCATTTGTAAAGCGACTATCTGATCAAAGGGAGGTTGAAATTACCTATTCTGGCTTTCAAGTATCTATTTTATCGTGGCAGTTAAATCAGCACGCAGTGCTTATACAAGCTACAAACTTAAAACAACAGCAGTGCGAAATGGTACTGGTTGATTTAAGCCAGTTTCCTATTGTTGGTGAGGCTACATTAATTAAAAAGTGTGACCTTAGATACACCGGCTACGCACAAGTAGACGAAAATAGTGAATATATTTATTACACTGAATATAAAAATGAGCAAGATGGCTCAGGTTTATATAAATTTGATTTAGAGTTACAAAAAGAGTCCATTGTTATTCCACCACCAGGTGTAATGTATGGCGTAATAATGCCGCGCTTATCTTCTTCAGGTAATAAAATAGCATATATACTTAGTCAAAAGGGTAAGCCTTTTTCTGTATTTAGCTATAACTTTGAGACCCATGAAACCAAGCGGTTATTTAAAGCAAAGAAAAGCATAATTAGCTTCGCGTTTGACTGGCTTGCAGACGATAAAGGCGTGATTGTTTTTGAAGACTCTGACCTTTCAACCATTGTGTTTGATGAAAATAATATTATTAAACGCACACTAACGGTTACCCCAGCAATTTCACCTTATTATATTGCAGTTCAATCTGCTAATAGCCTCTTTTACTCAGCAAATAAAACACAAACCTTTTCGTTAATTAAAGCGACTAGTCTTTTTAACGATGTTCCTGAGTATGAAGCACTCTACAAAAGTGATGAAGACGACTACCATATTGTAGAAGTCATTAATGAGAAAGGGCTAGCGCATATTTTTGTATCCGAGCGCTCTGGCAGCAGTCAGTTGTGGTTATCTCAAAATGGACTTACAAAGCAACTTAGTAACTTTACTTATGAAGGGAAATCTACCTTTGCTATTGGCGGGCTAAGAGTATCGAGTAAGCAAGATCGTGTTTTATTAAGAGTTAATAGCGATATTGCATTTTTTGACATTATGTCGAACAAACTCTATACCATAGCTGAGTTTAAAGGGCGAAAAATACTAAACTATGTATGGTCTAAAGATAATGAAAGTATAATTTATTTAGAGCGAAGTGGTTCAGAAAACCTATTTGCTCAGTTTAATTTATTAACGCGAGACACAACTATATTAGAGGATATTAAAGCCAACAAATTAATTTCAGGCGCTGACGGTACTAATTATGCAATTACTAATAATCAGTTAATTAAACTATCAAATAAACAGAGTTGGGAATTACCCAAAGACGCGCGACAAGCACAACTTTTTGCTATTAATGGTAATTACCTTTACTACTCTGATGCGATTTCAAGAGTTGCTCGGCTTAATTTAGAAGATAAGACAGTAAAAGATGTGCACGTGGATTTTAAACCCATCGCATTTTTTATTAGTGATAACAATCAAATTTTCTTTACAGAATCAAAATATAAAGACATGCAAATAATACAGATAAGTTGGAATAACTAGGGTCTGTTGATCTTTCAAGGTTAAATTTGCAGCAGTGTGTTGCTTTTCTTTAATAACATTTTCGATTGTTATGTTGATAAAAGAAAAATTAGAGCCAAAAAATAGCGAGAAGTGAATCTTCTCGCCATTTTTAATTAAGTGTAATCTCGACAGTTAAATAACCTCAAAGCCGATTAATTTGTCACAACTGAACCTCTATTTATTTAATAGAGGTTTTAAGTAATGCCCAGTATGTGAACGCTCACATTCGGCCACTTCTTCTGGTGTACCTGCAATGAGTATTTCACCGCCGCCAGCTCCGCCTTCAGGTCCTAAATCAATAACCCAATCTGCTGTTTTAATAACATCGAGGTTGTGCTCAATAACCACAATGGTGTTACCGTGATCGCGCAGGCGATGTAATACAACAAGCAGCTGTTCAATATCAGCAAAGTGTAAGCCTGTTGTAGGCTCATCTAATATGTAGAGTGTTTTACCAGTATCACGCTTTGATAGCTCGCGTGCTAGTTTTACACGTTGCGCCTCACCACCTGAAAGCGTGGTAGCGGCTTGACCTAAGCGGACATACGATAAACCAACGTCCATTAAGGTTTTAAGCTTGCGGGCAATAGCCGGTATTTTGTCAAAATACTCATGCGCGTCTTCAACAGTCATCTCAAGTACTTGGTGTATGTTTTTACCTTTGTATTGGACTTCGAGCGTTTCGCGGTTATAGCGTTTGCTCTTACATACATCACACGGTACATACACATCAGGTAAAAAGTGCATTTCAACTTTAATTAAGCCGTCACCTTGGCACGCTTCACAGCGTCCGCCTTTAACGTTAAAGCTAAAGCGACCTACTTTGTAGCCACGTGAGCGCGCTTCTTGTGTGCCTGCAAATAACTCACGAATACCGGTAAATATACCTGTGTAGGTTGCCGGATTTGAACGAGGAGTACGACCAATTGGGCTTTGATCAATATCGATCACTTTATCAAAATGATCTAAACCGCTAATTGATTTATACGGTGCCGCTTCGGCAGTGGTTGCGCCATTTAGCTCTGTATGAGCAAGTTTAAATAAAGTATCGTTTATTAGCGTTGATTTACCTGAGCCCGATACACCTGTCACACAGGTCATTAAACCAAATGGGATTTTTAAATCCACATTTTTAAGGTTATTACCCGTTGCGCCAAATAGCTCTAGCCATTTGTCGTTCGTTGGGTGACGCTCTTTTGGTATTTCTATTTTACGTACGCCTGATAAAAATTGGCCCGTAACAGACTCTTTGCTTGCTAAAATATCGTCGCGCGTACCTTGAGCAATAATATGCCCACCATGAACACCCGCACCTGGGCCAATATCAATAATATGATCTGCAGCACGAATAGCATCTTCATCGTGCTCTACCACAATAACGGTGTTACCTAAGTCGCGCAAATGGACCAATGTTTGTAATAAACGGTCGTTATCGCGTTGATGTAATCCAATAGATGGCTCATCTAGTACGTACATTACACCTACAAGACCGGCACCAATTTGACTGGCTAAGCGGATACGTTGAGCCTCACCACCTGATAATGTATCGGCGCTACGTTCAAGTGATAAATAATTTAGGCCAACGTTAATTAAAAACGATAAGCGGTCGCGAATTTCTTTTAATATTTTTTCAGCTATTTGGCCTTTTTGTCCGGTTAACTCTAAACCTTCAAAAAATTCCATGGCTTCACCAATACTCATGCATGTGATTGCAGGTAAGTTGGTTTGTCCAATAAATACATTTCGAGATTCTTCGCGTAAGCGCGAGCCATGACAGCTAGGACACGCTTGGCTTGTTTGGTATTTAGCAAGTTCTTCGCGTACAGAGTTTGACTCGGTCTCGCGGTAGCGGCGATTCATGTTGTTTAAAACGCCTTCAAACTCATGGTTACGCGTAATTAAATCGCCACGGTCGTTACGGTAATTAAACGCAATTTTAGTGCTACCAGAGCCATCTAAAATAATTTTTTTCGATTCGCTGTCTAAATCTTGATAAGGCACGTCTAAATCAAAATTGTAATGATCCGCAACCGCTTGCAGCATTTGATAGTAATAAAAGCTGCGTTTATCCCAGCCTTTAATTGCACCGCCAGCAAGGCTTAACTCTGGGTTATGCACTACGCGATTAGGATCAAAATATTGACGTATACCTAAGCCATCACAGGTTTGACAAGCACCAGCTGGGTTATTAAACGAAAACAAACGCGGCTCAAGTTCAGTCATTGCATAGCCACAAGTAGGGCAGGCAAAATTTGCTGAAAATAGAATTTCTTCAGCGCTGCTATCGTCCATGTATGCTACATGTGCAACACCATTAGACATTTCAAGTGCAGTTTCGAACGATTCTGCTAAGCGTTGTTGTAAGCCATCTTTTACTTTAAATCTGTCTACAACAACTTCTATTGTATGTTTTTTATGAAGCTCAAGTGTTGGTGGATCAGACAAGTCACATACTTCACCGTCTATACGGGCGCGAATATAACCTTGGCTAGATAGCTGTTCTAATAACTTAACATGCTCACCTTTACGCTCTTTTACTATTGGCGCAAGCAGCATTAATTTACTGCCCTCAGGTAGAGCCAAAACAGTATCTACCATTTGGCTAACGGTTTGCGCAGCAAGTGGTAAATCATGTGTAGGACATCGTGGTTCGCCGACGCGGGCAAACATAAGTCGTAAATAATCGTAAATTTCGGTAATAGTACCTACGGTTGAACGCGGGTTATGAGACGTTGACTTTTGCTCAATAGAAATGGCAGGAGAGAGGCCTTCGATGTGATCCACATCAGGCTTTTCCATGAGCGATAAAAATTGTCTTGCGTACGCAGAGAGTGATTCAACATATCGGCGTTGTCCTTCTGCATAAAGCGTATCAAATGCAAGTGATGACTTCCCCGAACCAGATAGACCCGTAATAACTATTAATTTATCACGTGGGATGGTTAGGCTGATGTCTTTTAAATTGTGCGTTCGGGCGCCTCGGACTTCAATGTTTTCCATGCTATCTCGTTTGTTACCAAAATTATTTACTCAGTATCGCATAATACGAAGCAATATTAATCCTTGATCAATGAAAAATCCTTACTTATAGGCGATTAATTATTGCCAAGCTTATGGTAGAATCCCAACCTCAATTTTTCATAGAGTAAGATCACGCAGATAATGACCGCATCTTCACTTAATTCACGAGAAAAACGCGCCGCTGTATCACTGGCGAGTGTGTTTGCATTTAGAATGCTCGGCTTGTTTATGCTGATGCCTGTATTGGCTATTTATGGACAATCGCTTGAAGGTTTTTCGCCTATTTGGATTGGTTTTGCCATTGGTGCGTATGGTTTAACGCAAGCTGTACTACAAATACCTATGGGTCGATTATCCGATAAGATTGGTCGTAAAAAGGTTATTGTTGGTGGCTTAGTTGTATTTGCTATTGGCTCTGTAGTTGCTGCATTAGCTGACTCTATCCAAATGGTTACCGTAGGCCGTGCTTTACAAGGTATGGGCGCAATAGCCAGTGCGCTACTCGCGTTTGCTTCAGATTTAAGCCGCGATGAGCAACGACCAAAAGTAATGGCCGTTATTGGTATGAGCATAGGAATGAGCTTTGCCTTTGCTATGTTACTTGGGCCAATTGTCGCCGCTTCGTGGGGTATTGCAGGTGTATTTTGGTTGACTGCTATTTTAGCTGTCTTTGGTATATTTATAGTGACCATGCTAGTGCCAAAGGCGGTAAATAAAGCGCCCAAAGGCGATACATTAGCAAGCTTCAGCGACATTAAAAAATTAATTAAACACCCTCAGTTAGCACGATTAAATGCAGGTGTATTGTTATTGCATTTAACGCTAACCACAATTTTTGTGGTACTGCCGAGTCAATTAATTAAAGATGGCTTGGTTGCCGACCATCACTGGTATTTGTATATTCCAGTGCTATTTTTAGCATTTTTATTAATGGTACCAATAATGATTGTGGCCATTAAAAAAGAGAAAGAAAAACAAGCATTTATTGGCTCGGTAGCCTTGTTAACTATTAGTATGTTAGCAATGTCGGTATGGGTTAATAGTGTAGTAGGCATTGCTGTGTGTATGCTGCTTTATTTTGTGGCGTTTAACTTTTTAGAAGCCACTATGCCTGCGCTTGTATCGCGAATAGCACCTGCAAGCCAAAAAGGTTCAGCAATGGGAGGCTACTCATCTAGTCAGTTTTTAGGCGCCTTTTTAGGCGGTATGTTAGGTGGCTATGTAGCACAAACTACAACGACGCAAGCTGTGTTTGCGGCAGCGGCACTTGTTGGGTTAATATGGCTTATTATTGCGTGGAAAATGCAAGTCCCACCCAAAAGTAAAGTTATTAGTTTAATGACCAAATTAGATTCTGAAGAGCATGCTCAAGTACTTGCTTCTCAGTTAGTTGCTTTACCAGGTGTAATAGAAGCAACTGTAGTTCGCGATGAAAGTCGCAGCTATTTAAAGATTAATGATAAAGAATTTGACCTAGACCAAGCGCGTAAAGTCGCTGGTTTAATCTAACATTTATAGGAGATGGTTCCATGGCACGCGGTGTGAACAAAGTAATTTTGGTTGGTAATTTAGGGCAAGATCCTGAAGTTCGTTATATGCCTAACGGCAACGGTGTAGCAAATATTACCCTAGCAACTTCGGATAGCTATAAAGATAAGAACACTGGCCAAATGGTTGATAAAACTGAGTGGCACCGTGTTGTATTTTTTGGCAAGTTAGCTGAAATTGTTGGTGAATATTGTCGTAAAGGTTCACAAATTTATGTTGAAGGTAAACTTCAAACACGTAAGTGGACCGATCAACAAGGCCAAGAAAAATACACAACTGAAATTGTAGTTGACGGATTTACAGGTCAAATGCAAATGCTTGGCGCACGCGGTGGCGATCAGCAAAGCGGTGGTTATCAAGGTAATCAAGGCGGCCAACAAGGTGGTGGTTACCAAGGTAATCAGCCGCAAGGTGGCCAACAAAGTGGTGGTTACGGTCAAAATAACCAAGGTCAAGGCGCACAGCAAGGTGGCTATAATCCACAGCAACAAGCCGCACCAGCAGCACAACCAAAACCGGCTCCAGCACCACAGCAGCAAAGTAATCAATACCAGCCGCAAGGCGGCTTTGCACCACAACAAAATAGTGCACCGCAGCAGCAAGGTGGTTTCGCTCCTAAACCACAAAGTGCTCCGCAAGGTGGTGCATCAAACCCAATGGAACCAACCATTGATTTTGATGACGATATCCCGTTCTAAATGATATAAAGTTATTAGTGTAAAGATAATTAGATTCTTTACACTTTTTACTCTAAACCCAGTATTCGTACTGGGTTTTTTATGCGTATTGCGCTGTGATGATAATCCAAAAACTATCAATATAAGACCTCATTAGGCTGTAAAGTGAAATAGTATTGTTGGCAATGTTAAATTACAGTAAATTTTATCTTGTATTTAATTGATATATATATCGTTAACACTTACCATTAAACTACTTTCCTCTGATTACACAATGAGAAACATGAAAACTAATATCTTATTTTTATTTCTTGTTTTTCAATTCTTGAGCCCTAGTTCACACGCTCAAACTCCTTCAAATGTTACTCATATTTTATTTATAAATTCAACAAATCAAGATATGCCTTGGTATAAAAGTGTTGAGCTTGGACTGCGTACAGAGCTTAAAAAACGTTCTTTTAGTTATGAACTATTTGTCGAAAATATGGATGTAAATCGCTTTGATGAAGTTAATCAAAAACAGTTAATGAAAGACTACCTCAAACAAAAATATAAAAATAAGCACATCGATATCATCGTTACTCAGTCGCCTTCTGCAGCGACGTTACTATCTCAATTAGATGATTTTTTTATAAATGTTCCACGAATATACTTAGAGCCAGGCGCCCAGTTTAATCTACCAAAAAAGACCAGCGGAGCTGTGATCCAAGCTAAATTAGATTATGCGCAAGCAACAGCAAATGCTGTTAATTTAATGAAGCCTAAAAAATTGATCGTGATTTTAGATACAAAAAACGATATTGGTATGAGCTTTCATCGAGGACTATTTTCGGTTATTAACCGTGATTTTTCGTATTTAAGTGTAGAAAAGTGGTTTGATCTTCCATTACCAGAATTACTCACCAAAGTAAGAAATGCCCCAGCAGATTCAATTATTTTATTTACCCCCATTTTTAGGCGTTACGATAATCAATCACTTAGCCCTTATCAGCTAGTAGAGCGATTAACTGAAGAAAGTCCGGCGCCAGTGTTTAGCTATTGGGAAGTACTATTAGGCTCAGGTGTTGTTGGTGGGTATGTATTGTCGGGTGAAAAAATAGGTAAACGTATTGCCGATTCAATAGTTTTTTATAATGAAAATAAAGCGTTAAATGAAATTAGTGGTGAAGGGCTTAGTACATACTCATATGATTGGCGACAATTAAGTAAGTTTAATATTGCTCCGCAGAGCTTGCCAGAAGAGTCAATTATCTCTTATTACGAGCCAACTTACTTTGAGAAAAATAAAATATTAATTTACAGCGCTACTGTAATTATTTTTATTCTTAGCAGTTTTTTAGTTTTTGTTTTGTTTTTAAACCAACGCCGCATTCAACTTTTAAAAGAGCTTGATGAAGAAAAGCAAAGATTAGAGTCGCGCGTTGAAGAGCGCACTGAAGAGCTTTTGCACGCCAAGGAAGAAGCAGAGCATCTGACATCCGCTAAGTCTGAGTTTTTAGCAAATATGAGTCATGAAATTAGAACCCCTATGAGTGGGATTATTGGTTTGACTAATATTTTGCTCGAAAAAGGTTTACCTGGTGAGTATGAGTATTATTTAGATAAAATTAAATACTCCTCAGATCAACTCCTGGTGGTTATTAACGATATTTTAGACTTTTCAAAAATTGAGTCTGGAAACATTAACCTTGAGGAATTTCCTTTTTCTGTAAATTCGATTGTTGATTATATCAAAGCAACCTTCAATGAATTGGCCCAAAGTAAAGGGGTCACATTTGATATTGTCATTGATGAGGCAGTTAAACTGGACTTAATCGGCGATGTAGTGCGAATAAATCAGGTGCTGTTAAATTTATGCTCTAACGCAATTAAATTCACCCCTCACGGCACTGTATCGGTTTTAATTGAGTCAAGAAAGTTATTAGACGATCCGCAAAGTGTTTGCTTATATTTTACAGTTAAAGACTCAGGTATTGGCATCGCTGAGGATAATCTTAGTAATTTATTTGAATCATTTACTCAGGCAGATAGTTCTACAACTAGGAAGTTTGGTGGTACAGGGTTAGGTTTAACAATTAGTAAGAGTTTATGCCAATTGATGGGTGGTGATATAACAGTACACAGCACTCAAGGTGTGGGTAGTGAGTTTGTAGCTTCGGTGGAAGTTAAATTGAACAACCAAGCGTTGATTGATGATACGCCTAACCTAATCTTTACTGATCCGTTTGATGTATTAATTATAGATGATAATGAAGAGGACCTTAAAGTAATTGAAAATCAGTTTACAGCTATGGGTTTAGCATGTACTGCGTGCTCGTCTGCTAAGCAAGCTATTGATATTATTGAACAGAATAAAGAAAAATTTAAAGTCATTATTGTCGATTGGATAATGCCAGCGATGAGTAGTGAAACATTTTTAACGCGTATTTATAATATTAATCCCCAGCTTTGCAGTAATATAATTGTACTTACAAGGGATCATGAGGTTTTACTTAATGATGTGGCTAACAAAATAAATATAAACACAATTTTGCAAAAACCTGTTTATTCGAGTGTCTTGTATAAGGAGGTGAGCAGTAGAGTGTTAGGTTTTTTTAATGAAGTGCCTAAAGTAAATACTGTGAGTGAACAGTCGCTGGCGGGTATTAAAGTATTATTTGTGGAAGATAATTCAATCAATCGACTCATAGTTACCAACATACTAGAAAATAGCGGCGCTCAGGTTTACTTAGTTGATAATGGATTAGAGTGCATCCAAACAGTAAAGTTAGAGCCGTTTGATATAATTTTAATGGATATTCATATGCCTATCATGGACGGTGTTGAGGCGACTCAAATTATTCGTAATGATAGTGATGAAACTATCGCAAATATTCCAATAATTGCCTTAACAGCTAATGTTATGAAAGATGATATTACACGATACTTATCTATTGGCATGAATGCTCATGTTGCAAAACCCATTAAAACACAAAAACTACGTGAAACTATAATTCGCTGTTTAAATAAATAGTTGCGCTATATAAATAACTTAATATTTTTATCAAATACCTTCCGCAATCCCTTCCATTGGCTTGAGCCGATTTTTTAATAACTTAAAAAAATTTATAAAATAGAATTTGACTCACGCGTGTTTGCATGTGAAATTTCATATATTCGATTTTTCGTATATTCACTTGGTAAGGGTTGAGTTATAAATGTCAGAAGTTAATGGGTTACCAAATACAAATAAAATACACAGCGTTGTTCCACATACTAAAAATTTTAATGTTAGTTTTTCTGAGCACAAACCTAAAATTTTATTGTTATATGGATCATTAAGAGCGCGTTCTTATAGTAAGTTGGTAATAGAGGAGAGTGCACGTTTATTAACGTATTTTGGTGCTGAGGTTAAAATTTTTAATCCTGAAGGTTTACCTCAAACCGATAGTGAAGATGAATCACACCCTAAAGTACAAGAGTTACGAGATTTAATGCTTTGGTCAGAAGGGCAAGTATGGTGCTCTCCAGAACGTCATGGCTCAATGACGAGCATATTCAAAAACCAAATTGATTGGATACCACTCAATTTAGGTGGTGTAAGGCCAACGCAAGGTAAAACACTCGCAGTGCTGCAAGTTTGTGGTGGATCGCAATCATTTAATGTAGTGAATCAACTACGAGTATTAGGGCGTTGGATGCGTATGGTAACAATACCAAATCAGTCCTCAGTGCCACAAGCTCATTTAGAATTTGAAGAAAATGGGCGCATGAAACCCTCTCCACTTTATAATCGGATTGTTGATGTTATGGAGGAGTTGATAAAATTTACTTTGTTATTACGAGATCAAAAAGATTACTTTGTAGATCGTTATTCTGAACGTGTGGAATCTGCAGAAGAACTTAGCCAACGCGTTAATCAAAGCTCTATTTAGGACAGAACAATGGGATTATTTGAACGTTATCTTTCTGTGTGGGTAGCCTTAGCTATTACTTTTGGTATTGTAGCTGGTTCTATAATGCCAAGTGCATTTAGCTTAATTGCTGGTTTTGAATATGCCCATGTAAATATTGTAATCGCAGTACTTGTTTGGTTGATGATTTACCCAATGATGGTGCAAATTGATTTTTCATCAATTAAAGATGTAGGTAAAAAACCAAAAGGGTTAGTGCTCACTATCGTTATTAATTGGCTTATAAAGCCCTTTACTATGGCGCTACTAGGCTGGTTATTTTTTAAGGGTATTTTTGCCGATTTTGTTGACCCACAAACAGCTACAGAATATATAGCTGGTATGATTTTGTTGGGTGTTGCGCCTTGTACCGCTATGGTGTTTGTGTGGAGTCAATTGACAAAAGGCGATGCTAATTACACCTTAGTGCAGGTATCAATAAATGACATAATTATGATTTTTGCCTTCGCACCTATTGCAGGGCTATTACTTGGTGTGACTGATATTACTGTACCTTGGGATACACTGCTATTATCGGTGGTATTGTATGTACTTATCCCGCTGGTGGCCGGTGCTGTTACCCGTAAAAAGCTTGATAAAGAAGATGACCATACGTGTTTAAATAACTTTTTAAAGGTAATGAAACCTTATTCTATTATTGGCTTACTCGCGACAGTAGCGCTATTGTTTGGTTTCCAATCGCAGATATTAATAGAAAAACCAGAGGCAATAGTTCTTATTGCAATCCCGCTTTTAATTCAAACTTACGGTATTTTTGCGATTGCTTATATTGCAGCTAAAAAAATGGGGCTTGCACATAACATAGCGGCGCCTGCATGTATGATTGCCACTTCAAACTTTTTTGAGCTAGCTGTTGCGGTTGCTATTTCATTATTTGGTTTACATTCTGGGGCTGCACTTGCCACTGTGGTGGGAGTGTTGGTAGAAGTCCCCGTAATGCTAAGCTTGGTATACTTTGCAAATAAAACCCGCCATTGGTTTAATTAAGGCGGTATGCAGCATAATCTCTGCTGGCATACTTTTTAAAATGATCTGTCGATGGCTTTCATCTATTTACAGAATAAAGGGCATAGCTGTTTATTTTTGTAAGTTCTCGTTTATCTGAGTGTTTTTTGTTTAGTACTATTAATAAACGTTTAAACTTAGTTTGCAGCCTTGTGCTTCTATAGATATTGAACAACACTTTAGTTATCAATATAACGAGTGGCAGGCTATGCAAAAGAGTAAACTCTGGCTTTTAAAGTACTTCAAAGGTATCTCTTTTGTTTTGTTTTTGATGATACTTATTAGTTTTAATTTCATTTTAAATGATGCATTACATCAAAAAGCACATGTTTCTGGGCAGCAGTTTGTTAAACGCGTTTATGAATTAAATTTATCTCCCTCTATAAATAATGAAGTGTTGGTCGCATTAGCTAAAAATGAAGGCTTTAAGTTAGAGCTGCAAAATTCTTCTGATCACTTTAGGAACTTAGTAAATTTAGAACGCGAAGTTTTTACTTTTAAAACGTTAAGTTTGAGCCTTTATCACTATCCAGTGTGGGTAACACAAAGCTACTTATTTATATTTTTGAATCTGATTATATTAGGCGCTGCTAATTGGTCTTATCGCTGGTGGAGCCTGTTAAAAGTCAACCGTAAAGTAATGCTTAAAAATACAGTTATACAGCCGACTAAAATTATTCAACAAAGGCATAAAAATACTCAACTAATCGAACAGGCAAAAAAATGTGATTTAAGTTCTTTGTATGGAGTTAATACTGCATCACATAACTTATTTTTACTTATTGAGTGTGATTGTAGCTATGATAAAAAAACGGATATAGAAGCCAATTTTAAAGTCTTAATTACTAAAAAATTAGCCGAACTTAAAGGTGTGTCGGTAAAAATACTAAACTCTAATTACTTAGCGGTTACCTTACCAAACATTTCTATTAGCGAGTTGAATAGCTACGTTGAAAAGCTTCATAAAAATGTGTTTTTAATATGTCAAAATCATCAAAAAAATATTACTCATAAAAATATTAAAATAGGTGCGTGTGATTATCAATTAGGCGCTGATCAAGTGGCGGTTTATAAGCTAGCAAAATCAGCACTCGCGCTATCACAAAGCAGCCTATTGCAGCATTGCCACCGTTTAACGTTAAATCACTGCCAAGAAAAACACCTCTCTAGCAAACAGGTTATAGAAAACATTAAAAAGAATAAATTTATATTATTCTTTCAGCCTGTATTTGAACTCTCTAGTGGAGATATCCTGCAGCATGAAGCTCTTATTCGGGTTAGGCATAGCCAACTTGGTTTACTGGCCGCTCGTTATTTTATTAAGCAGGTTTATAGTGATCAAGACGCTTTAATATTAGATAAAGCTGTAATAACACAAGTCAAAAAGCTAATGCTCAGTGAGTCTTCGGCTTTAACAGTTAGTGTAAATCTACACCCTAAAAATTGGTTTAATACTGTATTTTGGGAGTGGTTAGCCAATCAAATGGCAGAGCTTAAGTTAAATACTAAATTACAATTTGAAATAAGTGAGGCAGAATTTTTTACTCATAGAGAGTCGATAACTAATGCACTCAATGTTATTAAAAAAGGGCATTCACATATTGTGATTGATAATGTAAAAAGCAGTGAGAAAGTAGCCATGCTAGTTGATTATAACCAAGTATGTGGGCTTAAGTTATCTTACGAACTGGTTCATTTATTAGATGAAAAAACTCAAAGTCAAAAGAAAATAAAAAGGATAGTCGAAGCCGCTAGTCTTTTAAATCTACCCGTATACGCGGTGGGCGTAGAGACTCAAAAAGAGCTACTTACGCTTACCAAATTGGGAGTGGTAGGAGCTCAAGGTTTTTACTTTTCAGAGCCGCTTCAAGAGTTTACGCAAGCGGTATTTAATTAAGGTCTAGATTAACCCTCTATATTTAAGCCCATTTAAGCCTTGAAGCCCGCCAGTATGAACAGCAATAATTTTACTCCCAGATGGGAAATAATCTTGCTTAATAAGCTGCCACAATGCATACATCATTTTTCCGCTATAAATAGGCTCAAGTGGCAGATTATAAGTGTGACTCATATCTTGGCAAAACTGCCATAACTCAGGTGAAAACTTACCATAGCCACCATCATGAAACTCTGTGAGTAACTGCCAGTTAGTTTGGTTATTAGCTCTAGCGCTCAGCTTTTTTATTTCTTCATTTAAATATTCAGCTTGTTTTAATACCGCGATACCAATAACTTGTGTTGTTGAAGCACTGCCTTCTATTAGTCCAGCAAGCGTGCCACCACTACCTGTAGGACAAACTAAGTAGCTATGTTCGGGTAAGCTTTGTACTAATTCTTTACACCCTAATAAAGCATGTTCATTTGTACCACCTTCAGGAATAATATAAGCATTTGGAAAGCGCTCTTGCAGAGCATTAAGGTAATCGATGTTGTGGCGTTTTCGATATTCTATACGATTAACAACATGCAGGTTCATACCACAATGTTTTGCAAATTGGATTGTTGGGTTGTTGTTATCCAGTTCTGGTCCGCGAATAATCGCGCGAGTTTTTATATTAAATTCTTTTCCTGCCGCTGCGCAGGCATGAATATGGTTTGAAAACGCACCACCAAAAGTCAGAAGCTCTGTTTTATTTATCTTTTGCATATACGCTAAATTGTATTTTAATTTACGCCATTTATTGCCACTTATTAGCGGATGGAGTAAATCATCACGTTTTATACCTAAACAAATATTTCTCTTTTTTAGAAACGAGCTATCTAATTGTTGAATATAGTTATTTTCATCTATTTTGAATTTTTCACGCATTTTATTGGTTTTCAATTTGGCAAAGTAGTTAAAATGTACGACACTTATTTCATACTCAATTAACAATAGTAGCTATATGAAAGAAAAGCTGTTTTCATGGTTAAATCGTAGTTTAGATCCAAATACAGCTATTGGTGTTGCAACTTACGCAGATACTGTTAACGCGGTATGTTTAAAAAAACAACGCGACCAATGGATGGTTCACAGTTCTCACAGTGTAAATGTGTCTGAGCAAACCGATTATACCGCTGCAATTGTTGCTTGTACAAATGAGGTGTCTACTGATATTTGTGCAGTTAATTTAGTCATACCGCACTACTTTTATCAAATAGTGCAAATGGATAAACCAAACCTTAGTGATGAAGAAATCATTCAGTCGCTGCCTTGGACTACAAAAGATTTAGTTGATATAGCTTCTGAAAACATTGTAGCTGACTTTATCGATTATCCAATAACGTTACCAATGCAAAGCAGCAAAATGAATGTATTTATTACCAATAAGCTGCAGCTACTTCCGTTTATAGACAGTTTTGAACAAACTAAACCAGTTTTGCGTGCAATGACCTCTGAAGAAATGGTTTTAGTAACTTTATTTGGCTCATACAAAGAGGCGCATATGCTGATTGTGCAGCATGCTAATCATGAACCTCGAATCTTAATTATTCGTGATGGACAATTAGTATTAGCTAGGCGATTAAATGGTTTTTTAGGTATTTCAGACAAGGATCAAAACCAAGAACTAGTAGAGGCGTTAGGGTTAGAAATTCAGCGTTCGATGGACTTTTTTGAAAGCCAGCTCAAGCAACCGCCAATTCGCAGCATACAGCTACAGTGCGATGATTTATCTTCATTAACTCTTAGAGCCGGTCTTGCAGAGTTTTTACAAGTAAAAGTTGTAGATTTTGCGCCTAACTTAGAATTAGCGCAGCAATTAGAGCCAAACTTTTATTATGCGCTCGGAGCAGCCTATCAATTAACAGATCCGGAGTCTGTGCTATGAAAACCCGGATTAATTTTTATCAAAAAACCTTACGAGTACGGCGAGACCCAGTCCCTTTATCGGGAATGATTACACTGTGGTTAGGTGCGCTATTAATTATTGCAATCACGTGGGCTTTTTACAGTTATAAAACTTATTCAAGTGAGCTTGATTTAGAACAAAAAAAGAAATATCTCAAACAAGGAAAAGCTCAGTTAGAAGTTGTAAAACAGCAGCTAGCAGAGAAGCAAAATAAAACAATTTTTATTAATGAGCTAAAAACACTTCAGCAAGAGGTTTTGCATAAGCAGCAAATATTTAGTTATTTAGAGCAAAGCTCAGATCAATCCGCAACCGACTATGCGCAGGTTATGCAAGATTTAGCCAAGTATCACGAGCCTAATATCTGGCTTACCCATATTAAATTTGTAGGGCAAAGTGTCACGTTTCAAGGGCAAGTATCGCAGTCAAAATTTTTACCTATGTGGTTTAATAATTTAAAGCAGTCACCTTTTTTTATTGATAAAGAATTTTCAGTTTTAGAACTGTCAACAAAAGATGGTCTGAGTGAATTTAATGTGGCGACCGACCTTGCTGATAAAGGCGCTAAACCATGAACAACAAGAAAGACAAAGGTTGGCCTATTTGGGCAAAGTATCGAGCTCAATTTGCATCGCTGCAAAAGCGTGAGAAGTATTCCACTGTATTTGTAGGCTTATTCATGGTGATTTACCTCGGCCTGTGGTTTGTTATTTTTCCACAGCAAGATGAAGTTGCTCATATTCGCTCTGAACAAAATGCAGCATTGCAGGAGTTACAGCAGATAAATGCGCAACTCTCCATGTTAAATCAAGCACTAAACTACGACTACACTAAGGTTTTACGCAGTCAAATTGCACAAACCAGAGATGAGTTAGCAGAAATAAATAATCAACTTAATAGTTTTAGCCAAGGCTTTGTAGCGGCTAAAAATGTACCTGCCGTTTTAAAAGATTTGCTCGTAGATAGTAGCGACGTAAAAGTGAGTAGCTTTAATGTCAAACCAGCACAGGCTATCGATGTAGAAAAACTAGGTGAACATGATACGCAAACATTATTTTTTGAGCATCAGATGGTCGTTACTTTAGAAGGTAGCTACTTTAGCTTACAAAAATATTTAGCCGCATTAAAAAATAATCAAGATAAGTTATTAATACAGGAGTTTAGTTATCAGGTACTAGATTACCCTCAAGCTGAATTAACTTTACAAATTGCTACAGTGAGCGCTAATGAAAAATTTATCGCATTATAATTTATGTTTTTTATTACTTTTGTTCACTTTCGCACCCAGTGCATTAGCGCAATTACGCGATCCTACTCAACCAAATATGTATGTAAATAACAACAAGAGTGTAACTCAAAACACAGAACTTAAATTGCAATCTATTATTAAAAACAGTACAGCATTTAAGGCCATTATTTCAGGCCATATTTATCGAGTCGGTGATGCTGTAGACGATTTTCGGGTGCTAAGCATTAACTCAAAACAGGTTGTGTTAGCAAATGATGATAAACAAATAAAATTAGAATTATATGACTATGAAATTAAAAAATAATTTATCTCATCCGTGGCTTGTTCTTCTATTGTTACCTACATTTTTAACTGCGTGCCATAGCTTTAAACCAGGTAAAGAGGTTAAAACTCATATAGAACAAGAGCTGGCTGAAAAGCCTGTAGATACTAAAGCGATTGCGCCTTTACAGATGCCGAGTGAGCTTACCCAAAGCCTACTATCATCAATAAATAATGAGCAAACTATAAGTGATGATTTATCTATAAAGCGTTTTGATGTAGCCGCTAATGACGTTGAAATAGGCGCCTTTTTTGCAGGCTTAACAGACGATACGCCTTTTAGTGTTGCTGTGCATCCTGAGGTAAATGGCACAATTAGTTTAAATCTTAAAAGCGTTACTTTTAATGAAGTCATTGCTGTTATTAAGCGTATGTATCCTTTAGATATTGTTAATGAAGGACGAATAGTACAAGTATTACCAGCCAAAATGCGCACAGAAACAATACCTGTAAATTATTTAATGATGCAGCGCCATGGTCAGTCTACAGTGAGTGTGGTTGCTGGTGGGGTTAGTCAATTTGCACAAAGTGGCAGTAGTTCGAATGGTTCAAGTTCAGGTAGTAGTAACCAGCAAAATAATGAGTTTGGCGGCGATAATCAAAGCTTAGATTTAAACGGTTCTCGAATCCAAACAATTAATAAAAATGACTTTTGGAAAGAATTAGAAGTCGCCCTTAAGTCTTTAATTGGCGCAAGCGATGGGCGCTATGTTGTTGCAAGCCCACAAGCTAGTTTGGTAACCGTAAATGCATTACCAAGCGAAATTAGTCAGCTAAAAGAGTTTTTGCGTCAAAGCCAAGAAAACCTGCAACGCCAAGTTATTCTAGAAGCAAAAATAATAGAAGTAACTTTAAAAGATGAGTACCAACAGGGAGTTAACTGGGAGCGTATAGCGAGTGGTTTAGAAGGCGGTATTTCGTTTGCTACAACAGCGGGTTCTACTATTAGTAATAGTATTTCAGCCGCAATTGGTGGAGCGTCATCGCTAACCATTCAAAAAGGAGACTTTAACGGGGTTATTAATTTGCTTGAAACGCAAGGTGATGTGCAAATGTTATCTAACCCTCGGGTTACGGCTACAAACAATCAAAAAGCAGTTATAAAAGTAGGGCAGGACGAATATTTTGTTACTAACGTATCAAGTACGACGGTAACAGGTACTGCTACAACTACCTCGCCTGAGATAGATTTAACGCCGTTCTTTTCTGGTATTGCGCTTGATGTAACGCCGCAGATTGATAAGTATGGCTCAGTCATTTTGCATGTTCACCCTTCAGTAACTGAGACAGAGGAGCAACTAAAGGTAATTACTTTAGACGATCAACGTTTTGAGTTACCTCTAGCGCAAAGCAACATTCGAGAGTCAGATACCGTTATCCGCGCTCAAAGTGGCGAAATAGTGGTTATTGGTGGCTTGATGCAAACGTCAACTCAGGATGAAGAATCTAAAACACCGGTGCTGGGTGATATCCCGCTATTTGGCAATTTATTTAAAAGTATTCGTAAACGCCAAGAGAAAAAAGAACTGATTATTCTAATCAAACCAACGGTTGTTATGCCAGATACTTGGAAAAAACAACAAGGTGAAAGCCGTCAGCTTTTAAAAACATGGTATGAAAACTAACTATGTATTTAAGCTTTTTTAATTTAAGTGAAATGCCTTTCACGTTAACCCCTAACACAGAGTTTTTTTGTGCACTTGAACCGCACCATGAAGCGATGCAAGTGTTAACAACAGCTATTGAAATGGGTGAAGGGTTTATTAAAGTCACTGGTGAAGTTGGGACTGGTAAAACGCTACTTTGTAGAAAGCTATTAAACCAACTTGAGCCAGATTACATTGTGGCTTATTTACCTAACTCTTATTTAAGCCCAGAAGAGCTTAGATGGGCGATTGCCATTGAGCTGGGTATGGATGTAGATAAAGCATTAGATCAGCAAGCACTAGGGCAGCTTATAAATCATCACTTACTCGACTTACAAGAAGATAATGAGCGTGTAGTGCTCTTGATAGATGAGGCGCAATGCTTGAGTTGGGAGACTCTAGAGGCGCTGAGATTATTTACAAACTTAGAAACAGAAAGTGAAAAACTAATTCAAGTTGTGTTATTTGGGCAACCTGAACTTGATGAAAAGCTGGCAAACAACAAAGTAAGGCAATTACGCCAACGTATCAGTTTTTCGTATAAATTACGGGCGATGACTGGCGCTGAGGTTGTTTATTATATTAATCACCGCTTACAAGTTGCAGGGTTTAATAGGCCTCCTTTATTTAATAATAGTATGGGGCTCAAAATTGCTAGAGCTAGCCGTGGAATTCCTAGGTTAGTTAATATTTTATGCCACAAAGCACTATTACAAGCTTACGGTGAAGGGTTAAATATAATAACAAATCGCCATATTCAACTTGCCATAAAAGATACCGAAGACTGCGCAAAGTATCGAACCGGACAATATTGGAGCTACAGTGCTTTAATGTTTAGTGTTTTAGCTATTGCTGCCATATGGGTATGGAGGCAGTTGTTATGAGCGTTATAAATAATATGCTTAAAAATATTGAGCAACGAGAAGCTAAACAAGTAAGTATTCAAGAAGGTATAAGTTTAAAGCCGATATATGATGTAAAAAATATTGCATTTAAAGCCGTAATTTTACTTATTATGCTAAGTGTCATTTTTTTAGCATACCTATATTTACCGACCGCCGACAAAAAAGAGACTCAACGTGAGTCTGTGTTACCACAGCAAAAAATGGTCGCGGTTCTAAGCTCTAATTTATCTGATTATCAAGATGAAAAAAGCAATGTAGAACCTTTAGTTGAGCAAGATGTTGTGAAAACGGTTGTGCAAGTTGAGCAAATAAAACCAGAAGTGAATGATTTAGCTGAATCCAAGTTGAGTGAAGCAACATTACTGGTTTCTCAACCAACGGCTGAGCCAGTTGTAATTGCCGAGGTTAAACAAGGCCCTGCACTAGCTAAAGATAATGTACTGGTAACTAGCGAAGCTATTGTCAGCAAACCAAAAATTACTCCAATGATTAAAACTAAGTCTCAAAATACTATGACTAAAAGCGTGGCAGAAGCTAAGTCGCCACAGGCTTTATTGATTGAGCAATTAGCCGCAGCTAAACAAGCAATACAGTTTGGCTTATACAATGAAGCCATTAGTGATTTAAATATTATTTTAGCGCAATTGCCTTTGCACGTTGAAGCTCGAAATTTACTCGCTGCAACTTACTTTAAACAACAAGATATAAATTCTGCGCAACAGGTTTTGCAAGCAGGTATTCGCCAAAACCCTAACGTACTTGAATGGCGTGTAATGCTAAGCAAAATACTTATTATGCAACAACAGTATGAAGGAGTATTGCTGCTTTTAAGTGATGAATTTGAGGCTCAAGCGAATCTTGATTTTTGGGTGCTACAAGGTACTGCTGCGCAAAGTGCGAGTAAGCACCATAAAGCACTTGAAAGCTTTAAACATCTTACACAACTACAGCCTAGTCAAGCTAAGTGGTGGCTGGCACTTGCAACCTCAAAAGATGCATTAGGAGAGTACCTCGATGCTAAACAGCTTTACAAAGTGGCTCTAGATTTAGGTGGATTAAATACAGCTATGACGCAGCATGCATTACAGCGTTTAGTTGCGCTAAAGGAGGCCGTATGAGACCTAGTTTAAAAATGCGCTTAGGCGATTTACTTGTTCATGAGCACATGATCACCGAGGCGCAACTAAGCGAAGCGCTAAACGTTCAAGCTGCGACGGGTCGTAAATTAGGTTCGACGCTTATTACACTTGAGTTTATTAGTGAACCACAACTATTACGTTTTTTAGCGCAGCAATTACAAGTACCTTTTTTAGATATATCACAGCGAAAAATATCAGCTGATGTATCTAAGCTTTTATCTGAGGTTTATGCACGTCGCTACAGAGCATTAGTAATTGAAGACAATGGTGACTCTGTTTTAGTTGGGATGAGCGATCCTGCTGATCTAAGGGGGCTTGATCAACTTGCGACTATGCTTGCTCCTAAACGAATAGATTTAGCTGTTGTTCAAGAAAGCCAAATTATGGCTGCGTTTGACAACGTGTATCGCCGTACAGATGAAATTACCAACTTTGCAGCACAACTTCATGAAGAATATCAAGACGTAGAAGAGTTTGATTTAAATTCTTTAGGTGATGAGACATCAGATGCAACCGTTGTAAAGTTACTGCAATCAATATTTGAGGATGCTGTACAAGTTCGTGCATCCGATATTCACATTGAGCCAGATGAAGGTTTGCTTCGCATTCGTCAACGTGTAGATGGCATATTACAAGAGCACACTCTTAACCAAGTAAAAATAGCATCGGCATTAGTGTTACGTTTAAAGCTTATGTCGGGATTAGATATATCTGAAAAACGCCTCCCTCAAGATGGCCGGTTTAATATAAAAGTACGCAGCCATAGTATTGATGTGCGTTTATCTACCATGCCGGTTCAGCATGGTGAATCAGTTGTAATGCGCCTGCTTGACCAATCCGCAGGATTACTATCGTTAGATGAAACGGGTATGCCTGTACACATATTAAAACGTGTGCGCAGCATTATAAAACGTCCGCATGGCATGGTTTTAGTTACCGGGCCAACAGGTTCGGGTAAAACAACCACACTATACGGTGCATTAAGTGAGCTGAATCAACAAGAAAGTAAAATTATTACAGTAGAGGATCCCGTTGAGTATCGTATTGGCCGTATTAACCAGGTACAAATAAATAATAAAATAGGGCTGAGCTTTGCAAGTATTTTACGGACCGCTCTAAGGCAAGATCCTGACATTATAATGGTTGGCGAAATGCGTGACCAAGAAACCGTAGATATTGGATTAAGGGCCGCTTTAACAGGCCACCTCGTACTATCAACGTTACATACCAATGATGCAATTACCAGTGCTATGCGTTTAATCGACATGGGGGCACCGGCTTACTTAGTGGCAAGTTCACTGCGCGCGATTATTGCTCAGCGATTAGTAAGACGAGTATGTAATGACTGCAGAGTACCGTACTTGCCAGATCGCCAAGAATTAAGTTGGTTAAAATATTTAGGCGAAGAGATTACAGATGCTCAATTTTCTAAAGGGCAAGGTTGCACCGCATGTAATCACAGTGGCTATAAAGGGCGTGTAGGTATTTTTGAGTTACTCGAAATGGATGATGCAATGATGGATGCATTACGAGTTAACGACACGCAAGGTTTTGCAAAAGCCGCTAAAAATAGCGCGAATTTTTCGCCGCTCTCAACAATGGCATTAAACTATGCTAAGCAAGGTGTTACCTCTTTAGATGAAGTATTTAAAGTGGCTGAATATATCCCAGAAATAGTAGGGGATATTGATGCAACTATATAGCTACAAAGCTAAAGACAGCAAAGGTATGTTGGTTAAAGGGCAATTAGAAGCGAGTAACCAAGCTGGCGTAGCTGATAGTTTAATGAAGCGTCAATTTATACCAATATCAATCTCTTTAGTTGAAACAAAAAATAACATCAAAATTTTTGATAATTTATTTGTCGAAAAAATAACGCTAGACGACATGATTATGTTTTCTAGGCAAATGTATTCGCTATTAAAAGCAGGTATACCAATTATACGAGCAATGGTTGGGTTGGCAGAAACAACACAAAATAAAAAATTTAAAAATGTACTAATAGAAGTTACCAAGCAGCTCGAACAAGGCCGCGACTTATCCAGTGCAATGGCGATACATAACGAGGTATTTAGCCGTTTAACAGTATCCATGGTAATGGTTGGTGAAGGCTCTGGACGATTAGAAGATGCGTTTTATCAACTCGCTATTTATTTTGAGAAAGAACAAGAAACCCGAAAGCGTATAAAAGCAGCTATGCGCTACCCTACTTTTGTTATTTTGGCTCTAGTAGCGGCTATGATTATTTTGAATATTTTTGTTATTCCTACCTTTGCCAGTATGTTCGAAAAATTTGATGCCGAATTGCCATTAATGACTCAAATATTAATTGGCACTAGCAGCTTTTTTGTTAACTACTGGTGGTTATTATTGGTGATGGTTATTGGTTCTGTTTTTGCTTGGAGGCGTTATTTAAATACAGAGCCTGGACGCTTTAAGTGGGATCAATATAAATTAAAAATTCCATTTATTGGGGATATTTTAAAACGGACATTGCTTGCGCGCTACAGTCAAAGTTTAGCTATGGTATTGCGCTCCGGTGTGCCTATGACCACTGGTTTATCACTAACAGCGCATGCCGTAGATAACAGCTATATGGAAAAAGCGATTATTACTATGCGCCAAGATATAGAAAAGGGCGATAGTTTACTCAGAGCCTCAAAAAGTTCTCAGCTGTTTTCTCAGCTTGTATTACAGATGGTGGCGGTAGGTGAAGAAACGGGCCGGGTTGATGAGCTCTTACAAGAGGCTGCTGATTATTATGAGCGTGAAGTTGATTACGACTTACGGAGCTTAACTGCAAAAATAGAACCTATTTTAACTGTGTTTGTTGCCATTATGGTGCTGATTTTAGCGTTGGGTATTTTTATGCCGATGTGGAACATGATGTCCGCGATTAAAGGTAATTAACCAAGTGATTGCATCAAAGGCTTACTCAAAAGGTTTCTCATTATTTGAGTTAGTTATTGTTGTGATTTTACTGGCAGTAATTTTGAGCTTTGCTATACCTCAATATATAGGGATTAAAAATCAAGCGCATAATGCAAGCGTTGACGCTATAGCAGGTAGTTTCTCATCGGCCGTTGGCATGGTTAGGGGTCAATGGGAATTAGAAGGTAGGCCAAACAGCAGGTCAAACAAAACATTTGTTAATTATGGAGGTGTAATAGTTGGTATTGATGGATCGTTAGGTACACCAACAAGTGATGAAACAGAAAAAAAAGATACTCGTGCAGAAGCTATAAATGCGAATAAATGCCGCCAAGTTTTAAATATAATTTTACAAGATGCACCCAGTAGTACGTTAAGTAATGAAATATCAAGAATAAAAAGTGTAAGTTTTTTAGTTATGTACAATGCAGAAAGTACGCAATGCGACTACTATTTAACTCATACCATTGATATTAAAAGTATACCTACCAATACGGGTGAAATATCAGGTTTAACAGGTTTTTCATACTTTGCTAAAACAGGCAAAGTAAAAATATTTAAAAATTAAGTAATTAAAAAGAGGCTTACTTATGAAAACGCAATCGTTAAAAAGTTTACCAATGAATAAACAAGCAGGTTTTACACTTGTTGAATTGATCATCGTAATTGTTATTTTAGGCATTTTAGCTGTTACCGCAGCACCTCGCTTTTTAAACTTGCAAGGTGATGCCAATGCTTCAACACTTGAAGGCTTACAAGGGTCGATTCGCAGTGGTATGAATATTGTGAATGGCAAATCTATTATTGCTAGTGATCACAAAAAGGATGAGGCTACAGTTACAGTAGATACTGGTGTAGCAGTACCTACTGTTTATGGTTATCCAGCAGCAACAGAAGAAGCCTTTGAAGCATTTTTAGATGTCAACTTTGCAGATGGAACACCAAATGCAATTGATTCAGCTGATTTCAATTTATTTGTAAACGATACAACAGTAACTATTTTTCCTAATAGTTACACTGTGGATGCAACTACTGTTGATGATTGTCGAATTGAATACACGCAAGCTACTGCGACGACAGGCCCTGTAGTTGTAACTCCTCCAGTGATTACACTTGTTACTACGGGTTGTTAATTACATAAATGATAAGCAGTAGTAAGCAACGATTGCGTGGCTTCACACTCATTGAGTTAATTATTACTCTAGTGATATTGGGAATACTGTCGGTAACGGCAGTTCCCAAATTTCTGGGCAGCTCAACAGAAGACGCCTATTCGTATCGAGACCGTACTTTAAATGCACTTAGGACAGTGCAGCTACGTGCAATGCAAAATACAGCAACAACAAGTTGCCATACCCTTTATATAACCTCCACACTTATTGCTCCCTCCACACCCGATACATGTACCGGTGGAGCAGATACCAATAACACCGATCATTTAGTGGTACAAATAAACACGCAAAGAAGTGATATAACATTTAGCGCTTTAGATAGTAACGCGAATATATTTACCCAAATTAGTTTTGATCCTTCAGGTAAATCAAATCAAACCTGTACTACGCAGTGTCGAATAGATGTTGGATTAGCTGGCGTATGCATAAGTGGTGAAGGGCTTATATATGCGTGCCCTTAAAGTAAAAGGTTTTACTCTAATAGAGCTTATTATTGGCATTGTCATGTTTGCAATTGCATTAAGTATTATTACAGCTTTAATTGCCCCACAAGCCAAAAAAAGTGCAGAGCCGATTGTGGCTTTAAGAGCCTCTGAATTTGGTCAATCATTAATGAACGAAATCCAAAGTAAGTCGTTTGATGAGCACAGTGATAGAAGCGCACCTTTTAGACGTTGCGGCGAAACAACCTTAGGTGCTGAGGCTTGTACCGCACCTGCTGACTTCGGAGTAGATAACTCAGAAACCAGAACCAGTTATAACGATGTAGATGACTATATTGCACTGTCTAACCAGCCTATAACTAATAGCTTAGGTGAGGTGTTAAGCCAATACAGTGACTTTAACTTAGTTATTACAGTCCAGTACGATAGCGACTTTAACGAATCGACCACCAACGATGGCACAACCTTTAAGCGCATTACTATAGAAGTAACATCACCCTTAGGCGAAGTTTACGGATTTAGTGCATATAAAGGGAATTACTAATGCAAAGAGCTAAATACCAAAATGCATTTACCCTTATAGAACTATTACTTGTCATGGTTATTATTGGTATTTTAGCCGTAAGTGCATTTTCATTTATTGGTGCTGGGGTCAGTATTTACTCACAAGGGGTTGAGCGCCAAGAAGCAGTAGCTCAGGCCCGCTTTTTAATAACGCGACTTAGTAAAGAGCTTCGCCACGCTACGCCAAACTCATTAAGGCTCTCTTGCGATAACAGCACTAGCGGAGCATGTAGTGCTCAGCAGTGCTTAGAATTTACGCCGTTTTTATCAGCGACTCACTATACAAATTACCTACCTACCGTAGCGCCTTTTAATGTTAGCGCTGTTGATTTTGAACTTAATAATTTAACGCAGCCGCAAGTTGGAGATTGGGCAACAACTTACCCGTTAAGCAGCGCTGATATATACGATGAGAATAATAATAAGCGTTTAAAACTATCAGCATTTAATAGCTCCACCACTAGTGCAATTGATGAGTGGCAATTTAGTAAAGCGTTTGCCCAAGAGTCGCCAAGTAAGCGCCTTTATTTACTCTCTCAACCTGTAAGTTTTTGCGTTGAAGAGCAGTATTTATATAGATATACCGATTACGGTTTTACTGTTAATCAATTAGATGCCGTGAGCTTACAAATAAGCAGTGGTGTTAAACGTGATTTATTAGGTATTTACATTGCCAATAATTTAGCGAGCGATTTATTTTTTACTCTTGATGCGCTCTCCCTACAAAGAAACGCTGTGCTTAATGTGAATGCGCAAATGCAATTTAACGATACTGAAGTAATGAATTTTAACCATGAGGTGCATATTCCTAATGTACCTTAAAAAAAATCATCACGGAAAAGCCTTACCCAGTAAACAAAAAGGGAACTTAATAATTGTTTCTTTGGTAATTATTGTTGCTTTATTAGCACTAGGATTAGCATTAGTTAAAGTGCTTTCTGGTGCATCTCAACAAAATACCATTGAGTATTACGGCGCTCGCGCTTTTATGGCGGCGCAAAGTGGATTAGAAAGTGGTTTAACGCAACTCTTTCCAATAAATAGCTCAGTGCAAAGCTGTGCATCAGTTACAACTAATTTAACCTTTCAAACTGCATATTTAGCTAATTGTAACGTGCTGGTGAGTTGCGATGAATATATAGACCTACCCGACAGCAGCACAACAAACGGGCTTGTTAATATTTATTACTTACAAAGTAGTGCAACGTGCGCCGCAATTGATTGCCCTGCAGGAAATGATTGCAGAAAGGATTATTGGGAAACACAAAGAACACTCAGTGTGGAGGCTAAAACTTTACCATGATAAAAAGTGCATTAGTCATTATATTTTTTAGCTGCGTGTTACTTTGTAATCACGCAAATGCAGTGCCTCCAAAAATCGAGGGCCGTTATATAGAGCTGCAAGATACATACACATCGCCTGTTTGGACAAAAGTAAATTTTCAACAGCAATATATAACGCCTCCTGCTGTATTTATGCTCTCAACAAACCAAGGTGGAAACCCTGCAATAATAAGAATACGTAATATAACCACAACTAGCTTTGAGGCCTTACCGCTTGAACCTTCAGGAGAAGATGGTGGGCATATTAGTATGGGGGCGCACTATTTAGCTGTTGAGTATGGTGTGCATCAATTTCCAGACGGCACAATTATGGAAGTGGGCAGTACAGACTTATTACTCGAATTACAGTATGGCTCTAAGTCTGGCTTTGCTCCACTGACACCTAAAGGCTATAAGTCTTTAACATTTGCTGAACCGTTTACTCAAAGGCCAAACTTTTTCCATTCGTTACAAACACTCAATAGCATAGACAGCAATCCACCTTCTGAGGCATTAATTCCGTTTTTAACAGTTGCAGTAGAAAGTAATTCGCTATCTGCCAGCGGCGTTAATATTGCTTTAGAGGCATCTGAAACAGCACTTGGGCTCATAAAAAACGAAACTGTTGCTTACATGGCAGTGGAGCCAGGAAGTAACCGCACATTTACTGACGATAATGGCGTTGAGGTATCGTGGGAAACTTTTTTCACAGGCTTTGAAATTGACGGTTGGAGCGATGGCTGTAATTACTTTAATTTTACTAATAACTTTAGTGTGGCTCCTTTGGTGGTTGCAAGTAAAAACTCACGCCAAGAAGATGATGGCGGGTGGCTACGCAGCTGTAACCTAAGAACTGACAGGCTAGGGCTTGTTGTTGACGAAGACCGTGATGGCGATAACGAGCGCCGTCACGTAAACGAGGAAGCATCAATACTCGCCATGACCAGTACCTTTGTATTTAATGGTGATATTTTAGATTGTGATACGTTATTCCCAGGCGCTATTTCTACTTATAACAACGGTGAAGTACAGCTGGTGCAGGGGGTAGAAATAACCGATGGTAATGCGCAGTTTGTCACCACCACAAATTTAATTTCTACAGCGCTGACGAGCCCTCCTTTGTGTAATGGTCAGGCGTGTGTTGCTGGTGGTTATAACTCTTTAGAACCGAATCAAGCGGCGCAGGTGCCAACGGTTACAAATGATGGTAGCTCAACAGGGCCCGTACCTACTTCTTTAGCTGGCGACTATTATTACGATGAGTTGCAGTTAAGTATGCTGGAAACACAATACAGAGTAACAGCGCCTACACGTATTTTTTTAAAAGACACAACCTCACTTCTATCAACTTCATTTTTGAATATAGGTAAAACAAATATAGTAGTAGAAACTGGCGCGTACTTGGCTATTTATGTCGATGGTGCGGTTGCTATTGCAGCCGATGCAAATATTGCGGGCTATATTGTTGCCACTGGTGAGGTAAGAATCGCTCAAAATGTGACGTATCAGGGATCAATTACATCGGCTACTCAAATTATTACCGAAGGGAGCTCAACGTTTGACGCTCTACCAGTACCCGAAAGTATCCCTGGTTTTTGTGGTATTTATACACCAGAAACACTGGATCATTATCGTTTAACAATAAGCGATAACAAAGGTCTAACGTGTGAAGCTAAAGAAATGACACTCACAGCCTGCGCTAATGATGCCTGCGACTTATTATTTGCGGAACCCTCTAGTTTAAACCTTTCTCCAGATAATAGTGGTCAGCAAAGTTGGGTTACAGGGGAGAATATTAATTTTACAGGCTCAACAACTGTTGAGTTTGCTAAACGTACAACTGGTAGCGTTACATTTGGATATAACACTGCTGATCCTTCTGCACCTCTTCGTTGTTATATCGGTGGTAATAATGTTGGTTTGAGTGGCTGTAAAGTTACGTTTTCTGATGCTGGATTTATTTTTAATAATGATACAGATGGAAATACTACAATTCCTACTCAGTTATCAGCAAAGCCTTCAAATACTGGATTTAATGCAAAAGCGCTATCTATTCAAGCGGTAAAAACAAATACCACTACGGGCGTATGCGAAGCTGCATTTCCCGCTGGTGGTGATGTAAGCTTAGATTTATCGTATACATGCAGTGCTGGTGCAAGTTGCTCTGATACGGTTTCACTTAGTAACAACAATAATACCTTTGCGGTCGAGCAAGCAGCTAAATCGTTCACGCTAAACTTTGATAGTGAGTCTAAAGCCCCGATTGTTATAAATTATCCCGACGCAGGAAAGTTGAGTTTAAATGTAAATACCAATTTAATTTTAGACCCAGTCACTAATTTATCAGTAAATCTAACGGGGAGTTCAAATGAGTATGTTGTAAAGCCATTTGGATTAGCGATGGAAGTTGCAAGTGATGGCTATGCAGCAGATGCCAATGGAAGTTTATTTAGATTAACTGGCGAAGCATTTGATTTAAAAATGAATGCGGTGCAATGGCAAACAGGGCAAGACACTAACAACGATGGTTACCCAGATAACTACAGCAATATTACAAATAACACCATTGCCAAGCACTTTATTACAGAGCAACCACTTGTAGAGGCATTACTTAAAGCGCCTACGCCAGGCGTTCAAGGTACGCTTGAAGCGATGAGCACTGTTGCCTTTAGTGACACAGGCAGTTTGAGTGAATCTATATCGCAGTATAATTACGACCAAGTTGGCATAATTGATTTAACAGCAGGTCTGCAAGATGCCGATTACTTTGGCGCGGGAGATGTAAAAGGTGAATTATATAACGTTGGCCGTTTTGCACCTTCGCAGTTTCAGGTAGTGGGGGTTCAAGCTGCCGCACAATGCACGCAATACGGCAGTAATTTAACTTACCTTGATCAACCTTTTGAACTCGGCTTTACAGTACAAGCACTAAATCAAAATGGTGAGCTAATGGCTAATTATAAAGAGGGCTTTGATAAGTCCAGTGTAGCCATTAATGCCGAAAATAATGAAGTAGCTAACTATGTACCCGCAACTAATTTTGCTAGCCGCTTAGTAAACCTAGGGAATAATAACTGGGGAGATATAAGCGACGGCCAATGGCAAATGAGTCAAATAAACACCACACTTCAAAGATTAGGTGTAGGGCAAGCAGATGGACCGTTCGCTATGGTCAGTTTAATGGCAACGCTTTCTGACATAGAAGGAGCAACGCTCATTGATGCAAATGATAAACCTAATACACAAACAGCATGTTCGGGTGGCTGTAATAGTGTACGACTAAATACATTACCAATAGAGTTTAGATTTGGACGTTTAGTACTTGGTAATAACGCAGGCTCCGATCTCGACCCTTTACTTATTCCTATGCAGGCTCAGTATTACAACGGCAGTGGATTTGTAAATAACGCAGAAGATAACTGTAGTGTATTTGATCATACCCAAATCACTCAAATATCACCTAACAGCCCGCAATTAGCCTACGAATATGGAACGGGTGTATCTGGCCAGTTAGAGGCGGGAGTGTATCCGGCAAACAATGGTATTTATGCGCAGCCAAATGGTTTGGGTGAATTTACCTTAGAATATAATACTTATGATTGGTTAAAGTGGGATTGGCAGGGGGATGAAACACAGCTTGATCCTCGTACTATTTTACAATTTGGACGCTTTCGAGGAAATGATCGGGTTATTTACTGGCGTGAAACACGCGAATAGTTGTAAACTAAGATAATAATTGAACAAAGCTTGTGTTTTGTGCTGCAAGTACATAGCATAAGGCTTTAATTATAAAAAATAATAACGACCAAATAATTGCCGCTTTTTGGGACTGGAATATATGCGAATTACTCCTTTATCTCTGTTAATTTCAGCTAGTTTGTTAGCTAGTAGTGCATTTGCACAAGACACAGCTACAGTAACTGGAATTGAGTCAGAGATTAGTGTTAAACAGACAGAATACGATAACTCGACAAGAATACTTGAAAAACATCTTAAAGAAGAAAGTCAGTTACAAAATCAACTAGAGCTACTTCGTTCTCGTTCTACAGAGCTAGATAAAGAAAAAAACCAAGCGCTCGATGCGATGAACGAAATGTACCGTCGTTTAATTGACGATCCCACTATTAATATTAGTGCGGCTCAATCACGCTATCAAAAAGCGGTGATTGATCATAAGCAAAACAAAGATGATATTTCTATGCAGTTGGCGGCAATTGCATCCCACCGTAAAGATATAGAGCAAATTCGTGTTGCTAAGCATACGCTTTTAAATACTTTAGAAAGTTTAAAAGAGCAGTTAACTACAGCCAGAGTAGAGCGTTTACGTAACGAGTTTACACGTGAAGGCACGCTTGAAGTTAACCATACGATTAACTGTAAGCGAACAGAAACGCTAGCAGCGTGTGAGCAACGCGGTCAGCAAATGGGGCTACAAAAAGCAACTAAACGCTTTGTAGATCAAATATTTGCAAACTTAACAGAAGAGCGCATTGTTGAGCCAAAACGTAATTTGGCGGGCGCTCAAGTACAAATATTAAGTAGCCATGTAGTTAACAGTGCATTTAGCGGCCAAGGTAACTACAACGTTAACTTAAGCGTAACCATGCGCGGCGAAGTAAACAGTAGCCGTTTATGTAGCTTATTAAGCATTGATAACCGTTATTGTTCTGAGTACGGCACGCCACTTACTGCTGCTTATCAACCCGCGTATAACAATACATTTACTGATAGTCAGTTAACATTCAGTAATAGCGCGGATAATAGCAACACGGTGTCGGTTTCTCGTTTAGAAAAGCAGCCAGTACGTGATTATTCAGTTAAACCTGCATCGGTGAAAAAAGATTACCCTTCTATCCTTAATAAGAAGAAGGATCAATCAATAGAGCTGACATTACGATCAAACGTATACGACGATGAAGTGTTTATCGATGGTGTAAGCTTTGGCTCAACACGCTTGATCACACGTTTACCGCCGGGTATTCACAACATTGAAATACGTAAACTTGGCTATAAGCCTTATCAAGTTCGTGTTGATTTAAATAAAGCACAAACAATTAATGCAAATTTGGTAAAAAAGCCTAAGTCGATTGCTGCACCGACCTATACTCGAGAGCAACCAGAAGTAACAACACGCCAGGTTAGTGAAAACGTTAATGTATTAAATGCAAACGTTGAAACGCCGGTTGTCGTTATTCCTGCAGGCAAATTTAAAATGGGCGATATCAATGGCAATGGTTTAGCTAATGAACGTCCAGTAATTGAAAAAGTAATAGCAAATTCTTTCGCTATGCAAAGTAAAGAAGTAACCGTAGGTGCCTACGAAAAATTTGTAGCAAATACAGGTTATAAAACTCAAGCGGAAAAAAATAAAGGGTGTGCGTATTATTTAAATGGCGAACCAGTATGGGAAGCAAATTTAAATTGGCGTAATCCTGGTTTTGAGCAAGGCAGTGACTTTCCTGCTGTATGTTTAACTTATAACGATGCAAAAGCTTACGCTGAGTGGTTATCGGGTCAAACAGGGCAGCAATTTCGTTTACCTAACGAAGTTGAGTGGGAATACGCAGCACGTGCAGGAACCGAAACAGAATACCCTTGGGGTAACGAAATTGGTAAAAACCTAGCTAACTGTGGTTGGTGTGGTAGTGAATGGTCAAATAGACGTGCATCACCAGTAGGTTCTTTTTCTCCAAATGCATTTGGATTATACGATACCGTAGGCAATGTATGGGAATGGACCGATAAAGAATCAGGTGAGTCTGATGTAGCAGTAAGAGGCGGAGCGTGGAATTTTGCACCAAGCCTTGCTCGTGCATCTACGCGTTTAATTTTAGCGCCTGATTTTAGATCTAACTACATTGGTTTTCGCTTAGTTCGCGAACGATAAACTCAATTAAGGAAGCTTTGCTTCCTTTTTTCACAAATTCACAAAGGCGCTGCGCTTTATATTGCTCATATAGTTGAGCATGTTAAAGTGAGGCAGCTAATATAAGAACGTATTTCAAAGGTCATCCAGCCTCATGTTTAAAAAACTCCGTGGTATTTTTTCTAACGATCTATCGATCGACTTGGGTACAGCCAATACCCTAATTTATGTAAAAGAAGAAGGTATTGTATTAAACGAACCTTCTGTTGTTGCTATTCGCCAAGAACGCGCTGGTGGACCTAAAAGTGTTGCATCTGTAGGTACAGAAGCAAAACAAATGCTAGGCCGTACACCGGGAAATATTAAAGCAATCCGTCCAATGAAAGACGGTGTAATTGCTGATTTTTATGTAACTGAAAAAATGTTACAACACTTCATTAAGCAAGTGCATAACAATAACTTTATGCGCCCAAGTCCGCGTGTACTAATTTGTGTACCGTGTGGTGCGACTCAAGTAGAAAAACGTGCAATACGTGAATCTGCAATGGGTGCCGGTGCTCGTGAAGTTTACCTAATTGAAGAACCAATGGCAGCAGCTATTGGGGCCGGTTTACCAGTATCAGAAGCAACAGGTTCTATGGTTGTTGATATTGGTGGTGGTACAACTGAAGTGGCTATTATTTCACTTAACGGTGTTGTTTACTCATCATCTGTTCGTATTGGTGGTGATAAGTTTGACGAAGCTATTATTAATTATGTACGCCGTAACTTTGGTAGCTTAATTGGTGAAGCGACAGCTGAAAATATTAAGCATCAAATTGGCTCTGCGTTCAAAACTGATGAGCCAATCGAAATTGAAGTGCGCGGTCGTAACCTTGCCGAAGGTGTTCCGCGTTCATTCACGCTTAACTCACACGAAATCCTAGAAGCTCTACAAGAACCGTTAATGGGTATTGTGAGTGCAGTAATGGTTGCGCTTGAGCAATCACCACCTGAGCTGGCATCAGATATCTCTGCCCACGGCATGGTACTTACTGGCGGTGGTGCATTGTTAAAAGATTTAGACCGTTTATTAATGGAAGAAACGGGTATTCCGGTTGTTGTAGCTGATGATCCACTTACGTGTGTTGCGCGTGGTGGTGGTAAAGCATTAGAAATGATCGATGTTCATGGTGGTGACGTTTTTAGTTACGACTAATGAAATTAATGTTTGGACGCACAGTCTCTTTGCAACTGCGACTTTTTGTCGCAGTGCTTTTGAGTATCGTACTCATAGTTGGAGACAGATATACGCAAGGTGGTACCGTTGTTCGTACCAGCCTTAATACTCTAGTTAGCCCACTAATCTATGTTGCTAATTTACCCTACGAATTATTTAGCTTAAGTGCTAAAAGCCTGCATACGCGGGATCAACTTCTTACAGAAAACGAAGCGCTGAAAAAAAAGCAAATGCTACAAAGCGAGCAACTTCAGCAGTATCAATTTCTAGCCAGAGAAAATCAAAAACTGCGTGCCTTATTAGGCTCATCTGCAAAGCAATCAAATCGTAAAATAATTGCTCAAGTACTTTCTGTACATTCAAACCCGTATAGTCATCAGGTTGTTATTAACCGTGGTACAACTGACGGGCTTAGTGAAGGCCAAGCTGTAATTGATGAAATGGGTGTAGTAGGGCAGCTTACAAAGGTTGGTTCAACAACTTCACGCGTGCTACTAATGACCGACACCACACATGCCACACCTGTGCGTATACTTCGTAACGATGTACGAACGGTTGTTGAAGGCATAGGTAAAATTAACGTCGTTAAGCTCTCTCACGTTCCGCACAGTTTAGATGTACGAATTGGCGATGTACTTGTTACATCGGGTTTAGGGGGCACATTCCCTGAAGGATACCCGGTGGCAGTAGTAACTGAAATAAATCGTGATGAAGGGCGACCGTTTGCACAAGTTTTTGCAGAACCTATTGCGCAACTAGATCGCATTCGTTTGCTGGTTATTTTATGGCGTAATCAACAGGAGCAAATCAGCGATGATTAACCGTTATTCATTGTTAATTGCGCTAAGCATCTTTTTTGCGTTAATAATGGCACTGATGCCACTTCCATTTTCGTTTGAACCATTTAGACCTGACTGGGTTTTACTTGTACTTATGTATTGGTCGCTAGCAGTACCGCATCGTTTAAATATTGGTACTGCTTGGGTCGTTGGTTTATTAATAGATTTAGCGTCTGGCTCACCGCTGGGCGTGAACTCGCTTACATTCTCGGTATGTATTTTTGTAACCGCGAGCAACTTTCAAAAAATTCGTAACTTTTCGCTTTGGCAACAAAGCCTACTAATTGGTTTATTTTTAACGCTGTATCACTTAATGCAGTTTTGGCTAAATCACTTTTTGTTAGGGGTTTATTTTAATCCACAGTACTTATGGCCAGTAGCAACCGGAATGGTTAGCTGGTTTTGGGTCTTTTTACTACTTCGTAAATATCGCAGACATTTTAGGATCAGGTAATGACTACCGCAGTATATTTGGCATCAGCCTCTCCCCGTCGTAAAGAGTTATTAAGCCAATTAGGTGTCGAATTTACACAATTTAGTGTTGATGCAGATGAAAGCCCACTTCCAAACGAGCAACCTAGAGCACTTGTTGAGCGTTTAGCGCGCTTGAAAGCCCAAAGCGGTGTAGAGCTTGGATATACCGATCGCCCTGTACTTGGTAGTGATACCGTGGTTGTTATAGACAACGAGTCATTGGGTAAACCTCGCGATAAAAACGATTTTACACACACGTTAAAACGCCTATCGGATAACACGCATCAAGTTCTTACCGCAGTTGCATTTGCGACGCAAAATGATGTGCTTAGCTGTGTTGTAAGCACAGATGTTACTTTTAAAACCTTAACAGATGAAGAAATTAATGCTTATTGGGAGTCAGGTGAGCCACAAGATAAAGCCGGTGGCTACGGTATCCAAGGTTTAGGTGGTCGCTTTGTAACTCACATTGCGGGTAGCTATTTTTCTGTTGTAGGCTTACCTTTATATGAAACCGAACAATTACTAAAAACATTCTTAAGAAGGTAACATGAGTACAGAATTACTGATCAATGTCACACCGAGCGAAAGTCGTGTTGCCCTAATAGAAAACGGTGTACTGCAAGAAATACAGCTAGAGCGAATCGGTAATCTAGGTATTGTAGGCAATATTTACTTAGGAAAAATAAGCCGTGTACTTCCGGGTATGCAGGCTGCTTTTGTTGATATCGGCCTTGAAAAAGCTGCATTTTTGCATGCATCCGATATTGTAAATAGTGCCTCTATTGTTGAAGGCGTAGACGACGTACCAATAAAAAAAGTACAAGATATTAGAGAATTAGTTCGTCAAGGCCAATACATTATGGTGCAAGTGGTAAAAGATCCGCTAGGCACTAAAGGCGCAAGACTCACCACTGATATAACTATCCCTTCTCGCTATTTAGTGTTTATGCCTGATGCGACCCATGTAGGGGTTAGTCAGCGTATAGAAACTGAAGAAGAGCGCTCACGTCTTAAAAAAATAGTCGCAGAATATGGCGATGAAAATGGCAGTTTTATTGTACGTACAGCAGCTGAAGGTGCTAGCGAAGCTGAATTACGACACGATGCCGGCTTTTTAAGAAAATTATGGGAAAAAATAACATCACGTCGTAGAAAAACGAGTAAAGCCAGTATCCTACACGAAGATTTAACGCTTGCCTTTAGAACCCTGCGTGACTATGTAGGCGAAGATATGGAGCGCATTCGCGTTGACTCTAAACTCAGCTATGAAGAACTAAAGTTATTTACTGAAGAGTTTGTTCCACAGCTTTCTCAAGTGCTTGAATACTACCCAGGCGAGCGACCTATATTTGATTTGTTTGATGTTGAAAACGAAATTCAAAAAGCACTACATCGTAAAGTTACGCTAAAATCGGGTGGTTATATAATTATTGACCAAACAGAAGCAATGACGACTGTTGATGTTAATACAGGTGCATTTGTAGGGCATCGTAATTTAGAAGAAACAATTTTTAATACCAACGTAGAAGCAACCTCTGCAATTGCTCGCCAGCTTAGGCTGCGTAACTTAGGCGGTATTATCATTATCGACTTTATCGATATGGTAAGTGAGGATCATAAAAGGCGGGTGCTTCATTCACTTGAATCAGCCCTTGCAAAAGATCGCACTAAAACGAATATTAATGGGCTTTCAGCGCTTGGCCTTGTTGAAATGACGCGTAAACGTACACGCGAAAGCTTAGAGCATATTTTATGTGATGTATGCCCTGCATGCTCCGGTCGTGGTTCACAAAAAACAGTTGAAACGGTTTGCTATGAAATACTACGTGAAATAGTGCGTGTTAACCGAGCATACGCAGCGGACAAGTTTATGGTGTACGCAGCACCTGCTGTAAGTGAGGCGCTACTAAACGATGAGTATCATAACCTTGCTGAGCTTGAACTATTTATTGGTAAGCAAGTCAATATTCAAACCGAGAGCTTATACAGCCAAGAACAGTTTGATGTGGTAATGATGTAATGAAAGCAAAAGCGGTCTGTTTTTTTTGTTTTAGAAAGTTATGGCAGACTTGCGCCATAATTTTGGTATTACTGGCCGTTATTGTTTCAATTTTAAAATATACCCTCCCGTATGCAAACGAATACAAAGGTGACATAGAAAGCTATTTACACGAAAAGTTTGAAATAAGCTTATCTATTGGCGAAATATCAGCTAGTTGGCAGGGCAGTGGTCCTGCATTAGTGCTAGAAAATTTATCGTTTAAAGATAACGAAACCGCGCCAATATCACTCACCATTGCTAAAACCAGCTTAGAGCTAAACCTATGGGAAAGCTTAAAAGCACTGCAACTTAGATCTAATTATTTTGTTATTAATGGTTTTCATACCAGTGTAAATATCACCAACTTATTTAAAACCGGTGATAACGACGAAGTTTCTTTTGAGCAAAAAGAGCTAATTGAAGAACTGTTTTTGGGTAAAACGGGTCATTTTGCAATAGAAAATTCCAGTATTAACTTTATTTTAGAAGACGGTAAAGAACGTAAATTACTTCTTCAAAACATTGTTTGGCAAAATGAAGATGAGCAGCACTTTGGCAGTGGAAGCTTAGCACTACCGGGAATTTCGGTCGGAGACTTTGACGCGCGCATAGCACTTACCGGGGATACTCTAGAGCAGGTTGCGGGCGACATCTATGTGCAGGCTAATAAGGTCGATGTATCTAACTGGTTAGCGCAATATATAAATACGCAAAAACAACAACTACATAGCGATATTAATTTACAAGCATGGCTAAAACTAGATAAAGGTTTTGTAAGCGATGTGAAAATGCAGTGGTTACCAAGCTTTGTACGCTGGCAGCGAGAAGAGCAAAGCCACCAAGTTAGTTTGAGTGAAGGTGGATTCCATCTATATCCAGAACAAAATAGCTGGCACTTAAAAAGTACCGGTTTAACATTTAATAGTAACGATAAAGCATGGCCAAGTTTAGAGTTTGAAGCCCAACTAGGGCTGCAAAATAAAGTGTGGCTGCATCAAGTTGATTTTGAATTACTGAGTAACCTAGCCGGGCTAAGTAATTTTAATGCACTTGAACCATTTTTAGAACGCCAACCTAGTGGGCAAATAGATCAAGCTTATTTAAGTTTTTCTAATGCACAGCAATGGCAATTATGGTTTGAGGCTAACAATATTGGCTGGCAAGAATTAAGATCGGTACCAGCAGCGCAAGGGCTTAGAGTAAATGGTTTACTTACCCAAAGTACTGGTCGAATAAATTTATTTGGCGAAAGTGGCACATTAGTCACAGGCGAAAGCTTTAGTAACGACATAAATTATAATCAGCTAAATGTAGAGCTAGATTTAGCTAAGCGAGATGATGGCTGGCATATAAGTAGTGACAATATCTGGTTTGATAATGATGAAGTTACTCTTGCTGCAGAATTACAAATTAGCCTAACAGATGATCCTCGATTAGATCTTTACGCAGAAGCGTTCGCCCCAGATGCCAATATTGCAGATCATTACTTCCCATTAAAAGCGATGAGCCCTGAACTTGTTAGCTATTTAAATGGTGCAATTAAAGGCGGAGAAGTATCTAAAGCACAGGTCTTATTTGCAGGGCCTTTGTCTGGTTTCCCATTTACTGATGGTAGTGGTCAGTTTGATGTATTAGCACAAATAGACAATGCAACCTATGAGTTTGACCCTGATTGGCCAGCGGTCACTAATGCTGATGTACAGCTACATTTTGCTAATGAGCGAATGGACATATATAGCCAGCAAGGCAAGTTGGTTAATTTAGATATTGGTAATAGTGTACAGGTGAGCATTGCAGATTTAATGAATGCTGATGAACTTATTGTGCAAATTGATAAAAAAGCAGAGATGGAAAAGTTACATGACTTTTTTGCAGCGACACCTATTGCCAAACCTCTTGCTGAAATTTTTAAAGTTGTACAGGGCAAAGGCGAAGCCGATGCCAGTATTGAGCTTTTAGTAGGCTCTAAGTTTAAAGGCGGAGCCAGTGTTAGCGGCAAAGTTAATTTAAATGACTTACCAGTATTTATAGCAACGCCAGGTATTGAGCTTAAAAACTTAACTGGCGAGCTTAATTTTAAAAACGACAATATTACACTTAAAAATGCGACTGCGAAGTGGTTGGGCATGCCGCTAAATATTAATTACAGCAGCAAAAGTGATACTAAAAATTACCAAGCAAACATAGATATAAACGCCAAAATTGACGCCGATACACTAATTGATAGTGGACAAGGTATATTAAAAAATTATTTAAGCGGGCAAAGCGATGTTGATATTGGTTTAGTACTTAATTTTACCGAACAAGGCTTTAATTATCGTGCACAGGTAAACTCAGAACTACTTGGCTTAACGAGTAACTTACCCGCACCTTATAATAAAAATAGCGAACAAGCGTGGGCACTTGATGCAGTAGTTCAAGGTGATGATATTTCTAATCTCATTACAGCAAACGCTAATCAACAGTTTTACTTTAATGCTATTTTAGAAAATGGAAAATCACAGTTTAGTAATGCCCATTTTGTGCTCGGAAAACAAGATTTAGGATTAAACCAAAAAGACTTAAGCGTAAATATAAATCTTGAGCAGAGTGAATTAGTGCCTTGGTTTGATCTGATTGATCAAATAATTAAAGCAGGTAAATCAAACCCAGATAAAGAATCAAAAGGGATTATGCCACCGCTTAATGAGGTGGTCGCAAATATAGGTATGCTTGATGCGAGTAACATCATCTTTAATGATTTTGAAATGCGTTTAGCACCATCAAAAGACGATTTATACCTAAAGCTAAATGCTAAAGAACTTAGAGCTGGGGCTTTTATTCCTACATCACAGCCTAGCCAGCCTATACGAATTAATGCCGATTACTTAAGGCTTAATTTTGCACAGCCTAGCGAGCAATTAATTGAAATAACAGATGTGCTTCCTGAGGAAGACTTGAGCTGGCTTACTAAAATACCTGCCATTGAGTTTGAATGTAGTGACTGCAAAATTGATCGCTATCAGCTTGATAAAGTGAGTGCGTCATTATTAGGTGATGGCGAGCGCTTATCGATATCAGAACTTGTAATCGATAAAGGAGATCATGTACTGCGCACTAAAGGGCAGTGGCAAAATGGTTTAACAACGCTAAGTGGTGAGCTTAAAAGTGATGATATAGGCGCATTGTTTGGCGAGTTTGATATTACCTCTGCAATTAAGGATTCTAAAGCTGATCTAAATTATGATCTTACTTGGCAAGCAGCACCTTATGATTTTGATGTGAAAACTTTAAGTGGTGAGGTTACTTGGGATTTAGGGGAAGGTCACTTAACTGAAATAAGTGATGGTGGTGCACGCGTATTTTCGCTGTTGAGCCTTGATTCACTCGTACGCAAACTGAAACTTGATTTTAGAGATGTATTTTCAAAGGGCTTTTTTTATAACAGCATGCAAGGCTCTATGCAGTTAGAAAACGGTATCGCTTACACTAAAGATACTAAAATGGACGGCGTACCCGCCGATTTAACCATTAAAGGTTATGCAAATTTAAACACGCTAGATATAGATTACGACCTTGCTGTAGCGCCACAAGTAACCTCAAGCATTCCGGTTATAGTTGCGTGGATGGTTAATCCAGTAACAGGGCTTGCTGCTTTAGCACTTGATAAAGTTATTCATTCTGCGCGCGTCATCTCAGAGATCAATTTTAAAGTAACGGGTAAAATGAACGACCCTATTGTTCAAGAACTCGACAGAAAAAGTCGTGAAGTTACACTACCTCAAGCTGCGCAAAATCAGCCACAAGCATCAGTCGATTTAAAACTTAAAGATGCACAAGTAACAGTAACGCAATGAACAAAACAGCAAGCATAAGCACACCCACAATAGTTGCCCTACAAATGTGTTCAGGGCTAAGCCCTGATGAGAACATAACAAGCTTAAAGCGCGCACTTAAAACTCTGCCAGCAACAAGGCCATTACTTGTTTGCTTGCCTGAGGCTTTTTTAGTGTTTAGTAAAACTGGTAACGATACGTTACGTGTTGCTAAGCAAGTTGAGCAATACAAATTACAACTTAGTGAATTGTGCCAACACCATAATATTTGGTTAAATGCAGGCACAATGCCTGAGCCATTTAACGAACATAAGTATTACGCAGCATCGCACTTATATAATAATCAAGGCGAGCTGGTTGCAACGTATAACAAAATACATTTATTTGATGTAACCGTAGATGATAAAACAGGTAGCTATCGAGAGTCAGATTTTACCCAAGCAGGTCGCGATGTAGTGGTTGTTGATTCTCCCTTTGGTAAAATTGGCTTAACAGTATGTTATGATCTGCGCTTTAGTGGCTTATTTAACGAACTAGTACGCCAAGGCGCCAATATTATTTTAGTACCCAGTGCATTTACAGTCCCTACAGGGCAAGCGCATTGGCAACCGCTATTAGCAGCTCGCGCAATAGAAACACAATGTTATGTAGTTGCAGCAGCTCAGTACGGTACACATGAAAATGGCCGACAAACATATGGCCACAGTATTATTATTTCGCCTTGGGGCAATACCCTGAGTGAATTGCCAACAGGCACCGGTTTTATAAGCTGCAACGCAGATTTAGACCAGTTACAAAAAATTAGACGAGATATGCCCGTGCAGTCTCATCAACGATTTAGAGAGCATTTATTATGAATTCGGTTGAACAGCATTTACTACAAGACAGCCAGCTAAATAGAGAAGAGCTCGAAAAAACGCTCGCTTACATACATCAGCATGAAGTGGATTACGCCGATTTATATTTTCAATCAAGCCACCACGAATCATGGGTGCTTGAAGACGGCTTAGTTAAAGAAGGCTCTTATAACGTTGAGCGTGGCGTTGGCGTACGTGCTGTAAGCGGCGAAAAAACAGGTTTTTCTTACTCTGATGCAATAAATCTTGAAGCACTTAATAAAGCGGCTACAGCGGCTCGTAGCATCGCAGATGCTGGCGAAGATAGAGCGATTAAAGTATTTAGTGATGTTAAAGCTAAAGAGCAGTTTGCAGCGCATCAGCCAATTTCGAGTATGAGCGATACCGACAAGGTGAGTTTATTACGCGAACTTGAAAACTATATTCGTGAACTAGCACCCGATGCAGAGCAAGTAATTAGCTCAATGTCAGCGGTATACGAAGAAGTATTAATCGCAGCAAGTGATGGTACGTTTGCCACCGATATTCGCCCGCTTATTCGTTTAAACTGCTCAGTGCTGCTTGAAAAAAATGGTCGCCGTGAACGCGGTGGCGCAGGTGGTGGTGCACGTTTAGATTATGGTTACTTTAAAGAGCTTGTTGATGGTAAACCACGTTGGATGGAATTTGCTGAAGAAGCTGTACGCCAAGCTAAAGTAAACCTTGAAGCTATTGATGCACCTGCAGGCACGATGGAAGTTGTACTTGGTAATGGTTGGCCTGGCGTGCTTTTACACGAAGCAGTAGGGCATGGACTTGAAGGCGACTTTAACCGCAAAGGCGCGTCTGCGTTTAGTGGTAAAGTGGGCCAAAAAGTAGCATCTGAGCTGTGTACTGTTGTTGATGATGGCACCATGGCTGATCGCCGTGGGTCACTTAATGTTGATGATGAAGGCACACCAGCCGCTTACAACGTACTTATCGAAAACGGTATTTTAAAAGGCTATATGCAAGATAAGCTAAACGCGCGTTTAATGGGTGTAAATCCTACCGGTAACGCACGTCGTGAGTCTTATGCGCATTTACCAATGCCTCGCATGACTAACACCTACATGTTAGGTGGTGAGCACAGCCAAGCCGATATTATCAGCTCAGTTAAAAAAGGGGTATTCGCGCCTAACTTTGGCGGCGGACAAGTTGATATAACCTCAGGTAAGTTTGTATTTAGTGCATCAGAAGCGTATTTAATCGAAAATGGTAAAATTACCCAACCAATTAAAGGCGCAACGCTTATTGGTAATGGACCAGAAGTAATGCAGCAAATATCTATGGTTGGTAACGACTTAGCACTTGATAAAGGTGTTGGTGTTTGTGGTAAAGATGGTCAAAGCGTACCGGTAGGCGTAGGCCAACCAAGCCTTAAGATTGATCAGTTAACGGTCGGCGGTACAGCTTAAATATTACTCAAGCGCGAAGTGAATTCGTACCTACATGCTTGATGTTTATTGTAGGTGAGGTTTTATACCTCGCTTTTTGAATACAGACTTAGAAATAGAGCGCGAAATAAATTCGCACCTACGATTTGTATTTTTACTTTGTGTAGGCGAGGTTTATGCCTCTCCTTCACCTTCTTTATTTTTTTCAGCCTCTTTGTACCATAACGCAAAAAAGCACTCTGTTAATTTGTGCTCTATCTCAAGCGCTTTTTCTGTCGGGCAAAACAAGGTAAAGCTTGCTTTAAATTCACCTAAATCGGTTGTACCAAAGTGAATTACCGGCTCTGGGCCAGATATTTTTGCATCAAGTTTACGCTCAATCATCGAATTATAACGGCTTGCTACTTCTTGAAACTCTTCGCAGTACAGTTTAGCTTGCTCAGTGAGTGTGTCGTGAATAGGGTACGGGTTAAAGCTCTCTCTTCGGACAATAATAAAATGATGTGTAACAAAGCGTTTTACAAAGTTTAAGTTTTTAATAGAGCTGGTGATCAGCTTATTATTAGGTATGTATATGGTTTTTCTAGAAAATTGATAAGTATATATATCAATTTCATGCATGGTTGTTTTTATCCAATCCGTTTCAGCTACTTCACCAAAGTAATCACCAACTTGTATCCAATCACCCACTCTAAACGGGCGAGTTGTTACGAGGTAAAAAAAGCCTATTACACACTGAATAAACTCACGCGTTGCAAGTACAATCGCCACGGCAAAAGCAGCAATAGAAAGTGCAAAGTTTTGAATTTCAGTAGACCACACAAATAGCAGCGATATCATCATTACAAAATTAATAAAGTGCTTAATATTGTGTGCGATGTAACGGATGTCTTTTTCTTTTTTTTCTGCGCGACTTTTAGCAAGCTTATCAACAAGCACTTTTAGTACAAATGCAATTGTGATCATTACAATTGAAAGAAGAAACGGATGCAGCAATATATCTTTAGTCATGGTATCCAATTAAATGTGAGTTGATAAAAACAGGCTCAGTATATTGATTTATTAAACCAATTAGCAAATTTAGTGTAAAAAAAGTAACCAATAAAAAATGTAGCTATGTTATTGAATTACTTGATCAGTGCAATGCTTGTGATTTTTAGCCATTCTTTTTCGGCATATGAGTACAAGCTCAATGGCTGAAATAAAAATCAAAGTATAGCCAAGCGTTTCTATACCTTCTTCAACAATGTTTTTTACCGCACGTACATAGTCATCACCCATTACTGAATGCCAAAATGCGCCTTTGCCCATCATTCGCGAAAATGCGAGTAAAGTAACCATGCCTGATAAGCAAATTCCATAACTAGGAGTGAGGCTATAGGCTTTTAAAGCGTTAAAAATACTTCCTCTGTTTGTTATTAAATAAACAAACACGCCAGCTAAAATTGAATAGACGATACTTTGCCAAGCGCCATCAAAAAAGTATAAGTCGAGGTAGGTATCAAACTCTCTCACAAACATCATTGCCGATAACGCAGCTAGTAACACAGCCGGTATTTTGAGTTGAAAGTTAATTTGCGAAGCATAAAAAAATAAAATACAACTTAAAAAAGTTAAAACATCTTGCATATGTTCGGTAAGAGTTTCTTCACTGTAAAGTGCATCCTGTTTTAATTCAAACCCTTCAAGTTGAATTAAATGAGCAACACCCGCTAGGCATAATAAATAAATAAAAGATCGCAGTAAAAACATAAATAACCAAGAGAAACTATAAATGCGCGGGATTCTAATCGTTAAAATACTTTAAAGCCAAAACAAAATTTAAACTTTTAACCTTTTTATCGGTCTAAAATTTTTTCTGTTAAAATAATGGCTTAGATGTTTTTTTAATGTTGAACGGATGTTTTTAATGTGACGTTTTAAGTGGTTTGTTGTGCAAAATATAACAAACATTAAAAAGCCCTTACTAATTACTTAACAAGGGCTTTTTATAATTGAGCGCTTAGAGTTTAGCGTCTAGCGCATCGTTACAAACTCTTCAGAACCTGTTGGGTGAATCGCAACAACGGCATCAAAATCAGCTTTAGTTGCGCCCATTTTCATGGCAACTGCAAAACCTTGAATCATTTCATCAACCGCAAAACCAATACCATGTAGGCCAACTACTTTTTCGTCTGGGCCGGCACATACAAGTTTCATTTTACAAGGCTGGCGATGTTTAGTTACCGCTGTGTACATAGCTGTAAAACCAGATTGGTAAATCTTAACGTTTTCTTCGCCATATTGAGAAATAGCTTCTTGTTCAGTAAGGCCAATAGTACCAATTGGTGGGTGACTAAATACAACAGTAGGAACTAGGCTGTAATCCATTTTTAAATCATCAGGTAGTTCTTTATTAAATAAACGCTCTGATAAAGTACGCCCTGCTTTAACTGCTACAGGCGTAAGTTCAATACCGTTTTCGATAATATCGCCAACCGCGTATACATTTTTAGCTGTGGTATTTTGAAACTCATCAACTTTAACAAAACCATCGCTGTTAACTTCTACGCCGGCAGCGGCAACATTAATTGCATCTGTTGTTGGCTGGCGGCCAATGGCCCAAATTACTTGGTCAACGTTATGAGTTTTGCCATTATCTAAATGTAGCGTTACAGAGCCATCATCTTCTTTAACTAATTTATGAGGTACAGATTCTGTATGAAGAGTAGGGCCTTCAGAAGCCATAACATCAACAAGGGTTTCAACTATGTATGGGTCAAAGTTACGAAGTGGAGAATGCTTACGAACAAATAAATGTGTTTCAGTACCTAAACCATGTAATACACCAGCAAGCTCAACGGCTATGTAGCCTGCGCCTATTACTGCAACGCGTTTAGGTTGCTCTTTTAATTCAAAAAAGCCATTTGAATCGATACCGTGTTCAGCACCTTCAATATGCGGAATGCTTGGGCGTCCACCTACTGCAATTAATATATGATCGGCTGTGTAGTGCTCGCCGTTTACTTCAACTGTTTTATTATCTACAAATTTAGCAAAGCCTTTAATTACAGTAACGCCATTGCTAGCAAGGCCACTGTCGTAACCTTTATGAATTCGGCCTATGTAGGCTTCACGGCTTTCTACTAACTTGCTCCAATCAAAGCCTTTAACTTCAACATTAAAGCCGTAATCTGGGGCATATAAATTAATTGCTTCAGCAACCTGAGCACCGTGCCACATTACTTTTTTAGGTACGCAGCCCACGTTTACACACGTGCCGCCCATGTGTTTTGCTTCTATAAGTGCTACTTTAGCGCCACGCATTGCCGCTCTATTTGCAGAGGCAATACCACCACTGCCACCACCGATTGCAATATAATCAAAGTGTTGTGTCATTTTATGTCCTTAGGCGTTGAGTTTTATGCGCATTAGCATAACATTAAGTTTTAAAAATAAAGAGTGTTTAGGTGACCTATGTTTAGTAAAAAAACATTCGAATTTCTTGCTCTGCTTGATCAAAACAATAATAGAGACTGGTTTAACGACCATAAATCACAGTATGAGGAATACGTAAGAGAGCCCGCTTTAGATTTCATTAGGCAAATGCAAGCACCACTTGCTGAGGTTTCTAGCCATTTTGTCGCATCAGATAAAAAAGTCGGCGGTAGTTTAATGAGAATCCATAAAGACGCGCGTTTTAGTAAAGATAAAACCCCATATAAAATTAATGTAGGGATTCAATTTCGCCATTTTATGGGAAAAGACGTACACGCCCCTGGTTTTTATTTTCACTTAGCAAATGACGAATGTTTTGTAGGTGCTGGTATTTGGCGACCAGAATCAAAGGCGCTTAATGCCATTAGAACCTGCATAGATGAAAACCCAAATAGCTATAAAAAAGCAATTTATGATGAGCAATTTAAATCTATATTTGAAATGTCAGGAGAGTCGCTAAAACGCCCACCAAGGGGCTTTGAAAAAGATCATCCCTTAATAGATGAGCTCAAACGAAAAGACTTTATAGCCATTAGCCCACTTACTCAAAAGCAAATATGCAGTAATAACCTAGTTGATACGGTACTAGAACGTTATAAAGTGGCCGACTCATTAATGGGTTATTTGTGTTTTGCTTTAGAGCAACCTTATTAAAATTAAACAACTTAAAAGCGGCTGAGTTGTTTTTTTACTTTTAGACCCAATTTAAAACGTAATGCATTACCTCAAAGAGAGTATTTATGAGCAACCCACTAATTGGCCTTGAAGGCTTACCACCATTTTCAAAAATAAAGCCTGAGTACGTAGTACCAGCACTAAAAGACGGTATTGAGCTTTGTCGTAAAGCCATTGATGACGTGCTAGCGAAAGGCTCGTACACGTGGGATGACTTAGTATTACCCCTTGAAGAAGCCGACGACAAATTATCGCGTATGTTCTCCCCTGTATCGCATTTAAATTCAGTAATGAATAACGACGAATTACGTGAAGCTTACGAGCAGTGCTTACCGTTAATATCTGAATATTCAACATTTGTAGGTCAGCATCAAGGTTTATACAACGCGTATAATACGCTTTATAACAGCGACGAATTTAAAACGCTGACTACAGCACAGCAAAAAACAATTACTAATGCGCTTCGTGATTTTAAATTATCGGGTATTGCATTAGCGCCGAAGCAGCAAAAACGCTACGGCGAAATTAGCGCGCGTTTATCAGAACTTGCCTCAAAATTTGGCAACAACGTAATGGATGCCACACTTGCTTGGCACAAACATATTACTGATGAAAGCGACTTAGCTGGCTTGCCAGAATCTGCTTTAGCGCTTGCAGCTGACACAGCAAAAAGTAAAGAGTTAGACGGTTGGGTATTCACCCTTGATTTCCCGTCGTATTTACCAATTATGACCTATGCAGATAACCGCGAACTCCGCAGAGAAACTTACACCGCGTTTTCTACGCGCGCATCAGATCAAGGCCCTAATGCTGGTGAATTTGATAACTCAGAGATTATGAGTGAGGAGCTTGCGCTTCGCCATGAACTTGCACAGTTACTAGGGTTTAACAGCTACGCTGAAAAGTCACTGGCAACTAAAATGGCCGAAACACCGGCGCAAGTATTCTCGTTTTTAGAAGACCTAGCGGCTAAATCAAAACCACAAGCAGAGCAAGAAGTGGCAGAGTTAAAAGCCTATGCTGAGCAAAAACATGGTATTTCTGAATTACAGGCATGGGATTTTGGTTACTACAGCGAAAAACTTAAGCAAGAAAAATACGCTATTTCAGATGAAGTACTACGTCCTTACTTCCCTGCAAATAAAGTATTAAGTGGCTTATTCGAAACCGTTAACCGCTTATTTGGTATTAGCGTAAAAGAAGTTACTGATTTTGATACTTACCACAAAGATGTACGTTTTTTTGAAATTGTAGATAGCAGCAATACCTTACGTGGACGTTTTTATCTCGATTTATATGCACGCGACCGTAAACGCGGTGGTGCGTGGATGGACGACTGTATGGGTCGTAAAGTACGTGCTAACGGCGAACTACAAACTCCAGTGGCTTATTTAGTGTGTAATTTTAATAAAGCGGTTGGCGATAAACCTGCATTGTTTACTCATGACGAAGTGACTACCTTATTCCACGAGTTTGGTCATGGTATTCACCACATGCTTACACAAGTTGATGCTGCCCCTGTTGCGGGTATTAATGGTGTAGCGTGGGATGCGGTAGAGCTTCCTAGTCAGTTTTTAGAAAACTGGTGTTATGAAGAAGAAGCATTGAGCTTTATTTCAGGTCATTATGAAACGGGCGAGCCGTTACCTAAAGAGCTACTTGATAAGCTACTAGCGGCTAAAAACTACAACTCAGGCATGCAAATGCTGCGTCAAATTGAGTTCTCGTTATTCGACTTTAAAATCCACAATGATTATAAAGCGGGTGAAGAGTGTCAAATTCAAGCAGTACTTGATGACGTACGCAGCCGTACCTCGGTCGTTAAGCCTCCTGAGTTTAACCGTTTTCAGCATGGCTTTAGCCACATTTTTGCAGGCGGTTACAGCGCTGGTTATTACTCATATAAATGGGCTGAAGTACTCTCTGCTGATGCTTATTCTAAATTTGAAGAAGAAGGTATTTTTAACCCGCAAACCGGTCAAGCCTTCATGCAAAATATTTTAGAAAAAGGCGGCAGTGAAGAGCCAATGGAATTATTTAAAAAGTTCCGTGGTCGTGAGCCTAATGTTGACGCGTTACTACGCCACAGCGGTATTGCAGCTTAAAAACTAATATTTAGCACAAACTAAATTAAAGCGCCTAAATGGCGCTTTTTTATTATTTGTAAATTATTATCTAATAATTTTTAGTAATTTCATCCTGTCGTACTATGCTTTTAGCACACCTATTAAAATGGATTAAGGCATGGCAAAGTTGGTATTAGCAATTGATGACGACAAATATGTTCATCATATAATTGAAGAGTCTTTAGCAGGGTTTTGTAAAATAATTCATGCAAAAGATGGCGATGAAGGATTAAGGCTAACCAATAAATATAACCCTGATATTATTTTACTCGATATTGAAATGCCAGGTATGTCAGGCTATGACGTATGTAAAACGATAAAGCACAGTGAAAGCACTCAAGATATTCCCGTTATGTTTCTCTCATCTAAAATAGAGTTAAGCGATCGGGTAAAAGGTTATAGTGTTGGCGCATCTGATTACATTACTAAACCCTTTAACGCAGAAGAGTTAATAGCGCGTATAAAAGTGCTTTACGAATATCGACAGCAATGTGCAAAGCTAAAACTGGATATAGCAAAAGCGAATAAAACAGCGGAAATAGCGATGACAGAGTCGGGCGATATGGGCCGTATAATGCGCTACGTTGGACAAAGCTATCACGCTAATAACTTTCAATCGTTGAGTGAACACTTTTTTACCTTTTTTGCTCCTTTAAATTTAGATGTTGTGGTTGTGTTTTGGTATCAAGGAACAGGTGTTTTTTACAGCCAGCAAAGTGGTGTTTGCCCGTTAGAGCAAGAGCTGCTGGAGCAACACAGACAAGCTCAACGATTTGTTGATATTGGTAGTAGTACTATAATTAATTACCCCAAAGTATCCCTTTTAATAAAAAATATGCCAGTTGATAACGATGCTTTGTACGGGCGCTATAAAGATCTGTTCCCGCATATATTAGAAGTAACCAACGAGAAGGTTATTACCATGGAAAGAAGCGAAAGCAGTTATGAGCAGGCAGCTCAAATAAGTACAGCCCTTCAAGATATTGTTAAGCAGTTAACTACACAAAATATAGAGCAAAACAAAAGTACTAAAGTGTTTATAGAGCAGCTACATGAGCTTGACTGCGCCATTAAGCTACAACAAACACAAGCAAATCCTGCCGATCTCACTTTATATATATCTCAATTAGATCAAACAATGCAGTTATTTGTATCGGCTAATAGCGATTTAGCCTTTATCAAATATCAGCTTAAACAAGTTGCCGAAAGCCGCAATGAACTTATATCTAATTTACGCACTAAAGCGGAAGCCGCAAAGGTCAATACGAATCATCACAGTGATATAGAGCTATTTTAGTGCTTTAAAGTAAAGCGGTTGATATACTACAGGCGTATTTTATCGTCGGAGTTTATTGTGGTTATTCAGTGTGCTTTTAAAGAGTTACGTCCTTATTTAAATGAATTAGAAACACGCTTTGGTTTAGCCCAATGGGCGCAAAATTGCTGTGGCTTTAGCTTACATTACGATGATAAAGGATTAAGCCTATTTAAAACCGATGAGCCTAAACTAGGTGCAATTAACGTTGATTTTGTAACCGGTGCTGCCGCCCATAGGCGCAAGTTTGGCGGTGGTAAAGGGCAAGCTATTGCCAAAGCAGTTGGCTTAAATAAAGGTGCAACGCCTGTTGTACTTGATGCTACCGCAGGCCTTGGGCGAGACGGCTTTGTACTTGCCTCGCTAGGGTGCAAAGTTATATTACATGAACGTCATCCGGTTGTTGCAGCCCTTTTATACGATGGGTTAAAGCGAGCTTATAGCGATATTGAAATTGGTGTGTGGATGAAAGAAAACATGAGCCTAATATTTGGCTCAAGCCATACCTTGCTCTCTCAGTGCGAAAGCATGCCCGATGTTGTTTATTTAGATCCCATGTTTCCGCATCGCGAAAAATCAGCATTAGTTAAAAAAGAAATGCGCGTATTTCAAGAGCTAGTTGGTGCAGACAACGACGCAGACGACCTACTTGATTTTGCCTATCCACTTGCCAGTAAGCGTGTCGTTGTAAAACGCCCCGATTACGCGCCATTCTTAAACGAAAAAACCCCAAGTATGCAAATCAAAACCAAAAAGAACCGTTTTGATGTTTATGTAAAGGCGGCAATGGTTTAAACATCAAAACAAATTGGTGGTATATCCCTAGAATTTACCCATGTAAGAATCGTTATATTGGCTTGGATCTTAGGATCTAGCCTTTTGAATCTAGGATCTTATTACATTTTCATGTTAGAATTTGCGCAATTTTTTGGCATAGCAAAGTAGCACAGTAATGATCTTAGATGATATTCGCATTGTTTTAGTTAACACGTCACATTCGGGCAATATTGGTTCGGCGGCTCGCGCCATGAAAACCATGGGTTTATCAAAGCTTTATTTAGTTGATCCTGCTTGTGAAATAGACAGCCAAGCAAGTGCTTTAGCTGCAGGCGCAACTGATGTTTTAGGCAATGCAGTTATTGTAGGTACTGTTGAAGAAGCTATCGCTGACTGTACATTAACAATTGGCACAAGTGCGCGTTCTCGTACGCTTTCGTGGCCAATGGTTGAACCACGTGAATGTGGTGAAAAACTCGTTGCTGAAGCTGTAAATGGTCCTGTAGCGCTAGTATTTGGTCGTGAAAACAGCGGCTTAACTAATGAAGAATTACAGCTTTGTAATTACCACGTATGTATTCCTGCTAATCCAGAGTACAGCTCGCTTAATTTAGCTATGGCCGTACAAACACTTAGTTACGAAACACGTATGGCGTTTTTAAATCAACAACCTAAAAAGGTTGAAGAAGACGATGCTGTTTACCCAAGCTCAAAACAAACAGAGCTGTTTTATGAGCACCTTGAAGAGACGCTTTTCAAAACAGGCTTTATTATCAAACAGCACCCTGGTTTAGTTATGACTAAATTACGTCGTTTATTTAACCGAGCTCACCCTGAAGATGCCGAAATGAATATTTTACGCGGTATTCTCACCTCAATTAATAAGTCTATCCCTAAGTAACTTAGGTATAGCTATTAGTTATAAAAACCAATGGGTAAATAACTAGCTAATACTTGACTAAAATACTCAGGTAATTACAATGGCTGTAATACTTGACCAAAGAGGTCAAGTATTGAAAGTTTGTTAACTCTACAATTTAAAAAGTAAGAGTTTATAAATCAAATTTTTATCAAGTGATAATACTTGACTAATTTACTCTGGTAATTAAAATTTGCACTCTTTTGTGCAGGGGGCGTTATGAAGTTAACATCAAAAGGCAGATATGCCGTTACAGCTATGCTGGATGTTGCACTACACACAGGTGTAGGTCCTGTAGCCCTTGCTGATATTTCACAAAGACAAGAAATTTCTTTGTCTTACCTTGAACAATTATTTGCTCGTTTACGTAAAAATGGCCTAGTAAGTTCTGTTCGTGGACCTGGTGGTGGTTATTTACTAGGGCGTGAAGCGGGCGTTATCTCTGTTGGCGATATTATTAGCGCCGTAGACGAATCGGTCGATGCAACACGTTGCCAAGGTGCCGATACCGGCTGTCAGAGTGGTATGCGTTGTTTAACACATAATTTGTGGTCAGACTTAAGCGCACGCATAGAAGAATTTTTGAATAATATTACCCTTGCTGAATTGGTGGAAAAATCAGATGTGAAAGAAATAGCATCGCGCCAAGATAACAGTATCAATAATGCAATTAAGCAGTTGGAAAACATTCAAGTAAGCTGTCAACTTTAAGGTTGACCTGCAGCGGAGAGAGAAATGAAGTTACCGATTTATTTAGATTACGCAGCGACCACGCCTGTTGATGAACGTGTTGCTAAAGAAATGATGCAGTGCCTGACAATGGACGGTAAGTTTGGTAATCCTGCGTCACGCTCACACCGTTTTGGTTGGCAAGCAGAAGAAGCTGTTGACCAAGCGCGTACAGATATTGCTGATTTAATTAATGCAGACCCACGTGAAATTGTTTTCACATCGGGTGCAACAGAATCAAATAACCTTGCTATTAAAGGTGCAGCACAGTTTTACAAGAAAAAAGGTAAGCACGTTATTACCGCTAAAACTGAGCATAAAGCTGTAATCGACACATGTCGTGAGCTTGAGCGCCAAGGTTTTGAAGTAACTTACATGGACGTTGAAGAAAACGGCCTACTTGATTTACAAAAACTTGCCGACACAATGCGTGACGACACAGTACTTGTAAGCATCATGCACGTTAATAACGAGCTAGGTGTGATTCAAGATATCGCGACTATTGGCGAAATGTGTCGCGAACGTAAAATTATGTTCCACGTAGATGCAGCGCAAAGCGCGGGCAAAGTATTAATCGACGTGCAACAGCTTAAAGTTGATTTTATGTCGTTCTCTGCACATAAAGTGTATGGCCCTAAAGGTGTTGGTGCACTTTACGTTCGTCGTAAACCACGTGCTCGCCTTGAAGCGCAAATGCACGGTGGCGGACATGAACGCGGTATGCGCTCTGGTACACTAGCAACTCACCAATTAGTGGGTATGGGTACTGCGTTTAAAATTGCTAAGCAAGATTTCGAAAAAGATCACGCACACATCAGCGCCTTACGTAATCGTTTAATTGACGGCATTATGGCTGATATGGACGAAGTATACTTTAACGGCACACAAGACCAATCAGTACCGGGTATTGTAAACATCAGCTTTAACTTTGTTGAAGGTGAGTCGTTACTTATGGCAGTAAAAGACATTGCAGTATCGTCAGGTTCAGCCTGTACATCTGCAAGCTTAGAGCCTTCTTATGTATTACGTGCACTTGGCCGTAACGACGAATTAGCACATAGCTCAATTCGTTTTAGTATTGGTCGCTTTACTACCGAAGAAGAGATTGATTACACCGTCGAATTAATGAAAAACTCTATCGGTCGCCTACGTGAGATGTCTCCACTTTGGGAGATGCATCAAGAAGGTATTGATTTAGATTCAGTTGAATGGGCTCACCACTAATAGTGTGAGCACATACCCTAGCAGGTAATGAGGATAGAATAATGGCTTATAGTGATAAAGTAATCGACCACGTAGAAAACCCACGTAACGTAGGTACTCTAGATAAGAACGATCCGTCAGTGGCAACGGGTATGGTAGGCGCACCAGCATGTGGTGACGTAATGAAACTGCAAATTAAAGTATCTGCCACTGGCGTTATTGAAGATGCAAAATTCAAAACCTACGGTTGTGGTAGCGCAATTGCTTCATCTTCACTTGTAACAGAGTGGGTTAAAGGCAAAACGCTAGACGAAGCAGCGACAATTAAAAACACTGACATCAGTGCAGAGCTTGAGTTGCCACCAGTGAAAATTCACTGTTCAATTTTAGCCGAAGACGCAATTCAAGCAGCAATTGCAGACTACAAAAGCAAACAAGCGAAGTAAGAAGAGAAACTCATGGCAGTGACATTGACAGATGCGGCAGCAAACCGCGTACAATCATTTTTAGCAAACCGCGGTAAAGGTTTAGGCCTGCGCGTTGGCATTAAAACGACGGGCTGTTCAGGTCTTGCTTATGTACTTGAGTTTGTTGACGATTTAAACGAAGACGATGAAACTTTTGCGGCTAAAGGTGTCACATTAATTGTTGACGCTAAAAGCTTAGTTTACATCGATGGCACAGAGCTCGACTACACTAAAGAAGGCTTAAATGAAGGGTTTAAATTTAATAACCCGAATCAAGCAGATGAGTGTGGTTGTGGCGAAAGCTTTACCGTTTAAGCTTTAAATATCTTTGTAGTATAAATAAGCCCTGCCAGTTAATGTAGGGCTTTGTTATTTCTGAATATTATTGGTTGAAGTTATGCGTTACTTTGAATTATTTGCAGTCCCCGTTGATTACAATATTGATTTAGCAACGGTTAACAAGCACTACTTGGAATTACAGCGTACTGTACATCCCGATCGCCACGCGAATGCGAGCAGCCGCGATAAGTTAATGGCTGTGCAAAGTACCGCCGAAATTAACGATGCGCTACAAACATTAAAGCACCCAGTAAAACGTGCTGAATATATGTTGAGCGAGCTAGGCGTTGATATTCGTGCAGAGCAGCAAACCTTGCAAGATCCAATGTTTTTAATGCAGCAAATGGAACTTCGCGAAGAACTTGAAGAGCTAACATCAGCTAGCGATCCTGATACCGCCATTGTAAATTTTGAAAAACAAATTAAGCAATTAAACGCGCAATACAGTGCACAACTTGCTGAGCAATTAGCAAGTAACGATGAGCAGCAATATCAACTTGCCGCAGATAATATTCGTAAACTGAAGTTTGTTTATAAGTTACGTGAAGAACTAGAGCGTATCGAAGACAGTTTATTTGACGATTAATTACTTGCTGCAAAGCGAGCAACACGAGTTTAAAGAGCATTATGGCATTATTGCAAATTGCTGAGCCGGGGCAAAGCGCGGCACCACACGAACATAAACTAGCAATTGGTATTGACCTTGGTACAACTAATTCTTTAGTTGCAACAGTGCAAAGTGGCGAAGCCCGCACGTTAACTGATGATCTTGGCGCGGCTATGTTACCGTCGGTTGTTCGTTATCAAGCAGGCGGTATTACTGTTGGCGCAGAAGCTGCACAAGCAGCAACGCAAGACCCTGCTAACACACTTATTTCGGTTAAGCGTTTTTTAGGTAAAACTCAGGCTGAAATAGAGCAAAGTTATGGCCAACTACCGTATGAATTTTGTGAGCACAATGGTGCGCTAGCAATAGAAACTGCGGCAGGTAAAATTAGTCCAATTAAGGCATCAAGCCATATTTTAGCCGCATTAAAAGCACGAGCTGAGCAAAGTTTTGGCAACCAAGAAATTTTAGGGGCTGTAATTACAGTACCAGCGTACTTTGATGACGCGCAGCGCCAAAGTACTAAAGATGCCGCAGAGCTTGCTGGTATTAACGTACTACGTTTATTAAATGAGCCAACAGCAGCAGCGGTTGCTTATGGTTTAGATTCAGGTCAAGAAGGTATTATTGCAGTTTACGATTTAGGTGGTGGTACGTTTGATATATCAGTACTTAGATTACACCAAGGTGTGTTTGAAGTAATGGCAACCGGTGGCGACTCTAGCCTCGGCGGCGATGACTTTGATTCGCTCCTTGTTGATTACTTTAAGCAGCAAACAGGTGTGTCAGCATTATCACCTTCAGTTTTACGTTTATTTATCAATAAAGCAAAAGCGTGTAAAGAAGCATTAAGCCAATACGCTAAAGTAAACGTGGGCCTTGAGTTTGACGATCAAAAATACACCGTTGAAGTAACGCGCGAAACGTTTGATGAAATGGCTATGCCACTAATTAAAAAAACGCTGCGCTCGTGTCGTCGTGCTGTAAAAGATGCTGGCATTGAAAATGAAGAAGTGCTGCAAGTTATTATGGTAGGCGGTTCAACCCGTATGCCATTGGTACGTAGCCAAGTACAAAGCTTTTTTGATAAAGAGCCGCTAACTTCAATCGATCCTGATCGTGTTGTAGCCTTAGGTGCCGCGCTTCAAGCCGACGTGTTAATTGGCAATAAGCCCGATTCTGACATGTTATTGCTTGATGTATTACCGTTATCGCTAGGCCTTGAAACGATGGGTGGTTTGGTTGAAAAAATCATTCCGCGTAATACAACGATTCCGGTAGCACGCGCACAAGAATTTACAACGTTTAAAGACGGTCAAACAGCAATGTCATTACATGTGCTGCAAGGTGAGCGTGAGCTTGTTGATGATTGTCGATCGCTTGCTAAGTTTAGCTTAAAAGGTATTCCACCAATGGCGGCAGGCGCTGCGCATATTCGTGTAACCTTTAAAGTTGATGCTGATGGCCTATTAAGTGTTTCAGCTATGGAAAAATCAACAGGTGTACAAGCTGAGATTCAAGTTAAGCCTTCGTTTGGTTTATCTGATGACCAAGTAGCTAACATGCTAAAAGAATCAATGAGCAACGCTAAAGGCGACATGCAAGCGCGTATGCTTAAAGAGCAACAAGTAGAAGCGTTGCGCGTAATAGAAGCGCTTAACGCATCACTTGAAGCCGATGGTGCATTACTTGACGATATGCAACTAGCTAACTTACGCGCTGAAATTGCAGAACTGGTAAAAGTGCGCGAAAATGCACAAGAGCCTGGCGAAATTAAAGCAGCTATCGAAAAAGTCGATAATGCGAGTAGCGACTTTGCATCGCGTAGAATGGATGCATCAATTAAAAAGGCCCTTACAGGGCAGTCAGTAGACAACATTTAAGAGAGATTAGAATGCCACAAATTGTTTTTCTTCCACATCCTGAATTATGTCCTGACGGCGCTGCAATTGAAGCTCCTACAGGTCAAACGGTACTCGACGCTGCGCTTAAAAATGGTATTAGCATTGCGCATGCTTGTGAAAAGTCTTGTGCATGTACTACGTGTCACTTAGTGATTCGTGAAGGATTTGACTCACTTGAAGAAAGTGATGAGCTAGAAGACGACATGCTAGATAAAGCATGGGGCTTAGAGCCTGAGTCACGCCTTGGTTGCCAAGCAATTATAAGAGATGAAGACCTAGTGGTTGAAATACCTAAGTACAATCTCAATATCGTTAATGAAGAGCACTAGTTTTTAACGATGTATATATTAAAAGCCGCTGTTTGATACAGCGGCTTTTTTGTTTGTGAATTGTAGGCGTGACAAGCAAAGCTCTTATGTTATTTTGTAGACGCAAAGCTTGCTGGCGTTATGTGTTTTAACTCTAGGTTATAAATATAGAAGCTGCGCTTCTCACGTGAGCAAAGATCCTAAAATGTTAGCCTTGGCTCTATGTCACGCATTAAAAGCTAACACCTTAAAACGTAATTTTGGAGGTTTATTTTGAGTAATCTTATTTTTTCTGACTCATTTATTAACGGCGAATTTTATAAAACCGATACGCGCTTTAGCGTCAACGATCCCGCTACCGAAAAAAGTATTGTTGAAGTAAGCGATATTGACGAGCAGGGTGTAAATAGCGCAATAACCGCAGCTCAAGGGGCTTTTGTTAAGTTAAAAACGACAAATGCCACTGAGCGAAGCGAAACCTTGATGCGCTGGTATGAGCTAGTAATAAAACACAAGCAAACACTTGCAGAGCTAATGACCAAAGAGCAAGGCAAACCACTCAAAGAATCTCTTGGTGAGATTGATTACGGTGCAGGTTTTATCAAATGGTTTGCAGAAGAAGCCAAACGTAGTTACGGAGATGTAATTCCGCCAACAGATGACTCGCATCGTTTAACTAGCTTTAAGCAGCCTGTCGGTGTTGTAGCTGGTATAACGCCGTGGAACTTTCCTATTGCTATGGTTACTCGTAAAGTAGCGCCAGCTTACGCTGCGGGCTGTAGCTTTATACTTAAACCTTCTGAACACACGCCACTTTGTGCTATCGCACTTGCTCATCTAGCCGATCAAGCTGGTTTTGTTAAAGGTGCATTTAATGTACTGGTTTCTCAAGATGCCAAAACAGTAGGTAAAATGCTGACTGACTCAGAAGTCGTGCGTAAGTTTACATTTACCGGTTCTACCGGTGTTGGTAAGCAGTTGCTATCGCAATGTGCAGACACAATTAAACGCACCTCGATGGAGCTTGGCGGTAATGCACCTTTTATTATTTTTGATAATGCCGACTTAGATGAAGCTGTTGAAGGGCTAATGGCGGCTAAATTTAGAAACAGTGGGCAGGCATGTGTTGCTGCAAACCGTATTTTTATACAACGTAATATTCTCGACAAAGTACTTTCAAAAATCACGCCTAAGGTTGCAGCATTAAAAGTGGCAAATGGTTTTGAAGACGGGGTTGATATTGGTCCGCTTATTTACCCTAAAGCCAAAGAGAAAGTACAGCAGTTAGTACAAGACGCACTCGATAAAGGCGCGACGCTGATTGGCGATAATAGTGACTTAGGTGGCAGCTTTCAAAATCCATTAATAGTAAACAATGTCACCACAGAAATGGATATTTATCACGAAGAGGTATTTGGTCCGGTATTAACGGTTATTCCTTTTGATGAAGAAAGTGAAGTGCTTGCACTTGCTAACGATGTACCATTTGGCCTAGCAGCCTATTTTTACAGCCAAAATATTAAGCAAATTTACCGAGTTAGTGAAGGGCTTGAATTTGGTATGGTCGGCGTAAATGAAGGTGTTATATCAAACCCAGTAGCGCCATTTGGTGGTGTTAAGCAATCTGGTTTAGGCCGAGAAGGCGGCCATCAAGGGCTTGATGAGTACTTAGAAGAAAAGTACGTGTGTATTAAAATATAACGCCCGTTAAGTTTATGAGCGCGAATTTACTTCGCGCTTTTTTATGACGTTAATATGGCAGATATATGAACTTTACCTTTTACTGTTGCTACACAGAGCACTAAATGCTACCTTTGGAGCCATATTTTTTGTTAATAAAACAACATAAAAAAACAAATAAAAAGTAAAAGGATTTCTATAAGTAGAAATAACCCCGTGTGTAAATGCCACCGTATGGTGGCATTTTTTTGTTTGAATAGTTATAGACTGTAATAAGCGCATTTTGAATAAAGGCATGGCTTATAGGTGCTAACTTATAGGTGTGTAACCGGGTAAATTATCAAAATCTATCTCATCTAGCTGCTCTGGATCTGCATACTCGTTGATATAATTTTTATAAACCTCTGACTCAATAAAAATAGCAAAAATATCACCATCAAGATGGTTTTTAGCAACCATTGACCCTAAAATAAATAAACACTCACTGACCGGTTTTGCTTTTTTGTAGGGTCTGTCTACTGCAGATAGCGCTTCAAAAATATCCGTAATAGCCATTAACCTTGCAGGCACCGACATTTGCTCTTTGGTTAAACCTCTTGGGTAACCAGTACCGTCAAGTTTTTCATGATGACCTAAAGCATATTCAGTAACATTGCTTAAGTGTTTAGGGAACGGCAGGGCATCTAAAATATTTTTAGTTACATCCATATGGCGCTTCATTACTTCACGTTCGGCTTCGGTTAGCGTGCCTCTTCGTATTGTTAAGTTTTCAACTTCATCAGCTGAGAGCAGTGGTGTATTAATATCATTAATAACGAGTTGGTATTTGTTTGCAATGCGTTCAATGTGCTCAAGTTCTGCATCACCTAAAAACTCGCCCCCTACATTAACACGCTGTAATAATGCACGGTCTAATGCCAACTGTTTAAGCTCGGTATCAAGTAGGCGTTCAAATTGTTGAACTTCGATAGGTTTTTGCAGCTTCATCGCACAGATGATCTTTTGCTGATACGCTATTTTTAAATCTCGGCTAATTATTTCAAATTTAGCATCTACATATTTTATTCGATCAAAAATAGTTTCTAGTTTTGTCGACTTTTCCATGATGTGATCGGGGGTCGCTATTTTCCCACAGTCATGTAACCAGCCAGCTATATCAAGCTCATGTCGGTCAGCTTCAGTCATCGAAAATGAAGCCAAAGGACCTATATTTATATCATTAACGGCATCAGCTAGCATTAACGTGAGTGCTGGCACTCGTTTACAATGGCCACCGGTATGAGGAGACTTTTCATCTATTGCCATCGCAATTGTTTCAGCAAAGGTCGAAAAGAGATCTTCCATTCCCTTAATTAGTGTTGAGTTAGTTAGCGAAATAGCGCCTAAAGAGGCAAAAGATCGAATTAGAGTGACGAGCTCTTCACTAAAAGGAATGTTTTTATTTTGCGCATCTTTTACATTTATAAGCTGGATTACGCCAATAATGTCATCTTCATGATCTTTTAAAGGAATTGTTAGCATGGACTCAGAACGATAACCCGTGCGTGCATCCATTTTGCGTGCAGCGCTCATATCAAAAGGCAAGGCATCATACACGTCAGGAATGTTAATCACTTCCCCTGTATTAACAGAATGCGCAACAATAGCAGTGTCATTTGGTTTGCCATCAATAAAAAGATCTATATTAGGAAAATCAACAGGACCACCTAACGTGCCACCTAAATAAAGATTTAATGACTTGTTTATTACCGTTTCAAACTTGAGTTGTTTGTTTGGGGTAATAGAGTAAATGCTGCCAGCATCAGAATGTGCTATCGACATTACAACTTGCAGTATTTCATCAAGTAACTTAGACGAGTTTTTTTCGGTTGTTAGTCTAATGCTAATATCGATAAAGTGCTGAAGATTTGTTTTGTCTTTAATGTGCTGTCGCATATGTTTACTACTTTTGAGTATGTTTGAAGGCACCATTCCAATCCTTAGCTAGTGTTTGCAAATCAGTGCCCTTAATACGTTCAATAAAAATGGCATAAATGTTGGGGCTAAATACGGTTGTACTGCGTAGTTCTTTAAATAATCTAAGTGCTTGTGGCCAGTTTTTATTATAAAAAAGCGTCATGGCCTGCTGCGACTTTTTAACTTCATTTAACTGCTCTTCATCGAGCTTATCTGTAAAGTTTATAGGTTCAAACAACTGTACAGCGGCTGTTTTACCAACAACTTGCACTTTATCTATTAAACGAAATGAAATATGAGGGCATTTTTTCATCGTCTCTTCTGTAACAAGAATAGCTACGCCATAAAATTTGGTCAAGCTTTCTACTCGAGCACCTAAATTAACAGTATCACCAAGAACTGTATAGGCTTTACGATAAACCGAACCCATATCACCTACATTCATGTCGCCAGTACTTAAACCGATACCTATTTTTATTGCAGGCTGGTTGTTTTCTGCAAATAACTGATTTATTTTCGTTAACCCGTTGATCATAGACATCGCGGCTTCAACACCATGGCGAGCGTGGTTTTCATCTTTCAGTGGGGCATTCCAAAATGCCATCACCATATCGCCTACGTACTTATCAATAGTTCCGTGATGATCAAATATGATTTTGGTAATAGCTGTAAGATATTCGTTTAAATATTCACTTAACTGATGAGGCGACATACTTTCTGATAGTGAAGTGAAACTACGAATGTCGGCAAACAACACCGTCATATTTTTTCGCTCACTTTTTTGAGATAAACTTTTACCTTGAAGTATCATTTGGTTTATTCGCTCAGGAGGAACATATTGGTCAAACATAGATTTTATTTTTCGGCTGTGTTTCATTTCAGCGATAGAGCCTACAATGATGTAATAACCGGCTAATATAATGATAAGTAAAAGAGGCATTAATAAAGGTAAACTAATTTTTTGTACTGACCATAAATAAACGTTTAAAAATATAACGACACTTGTGACTGTAAGAGACAAAACAATAATAAAACGTGCGCTCTTAGCGTGGCTAAAAAACGACAGTACGCAACCCGTCAATGCAATGATGAGTAAGCTTGCTCCCTGTGACCAATTAGGTTTAGATGGCAGTAGCTCTGGGTGCATTAACCCTTCAAATATATTGGCATGAACCTCCACACCCGGGTATTGCAAACCAACAGGTGTTGATCTTAAATCAGCAAGCCCTACGGCGGAAGTACCAATAAAGGCTACTGTGCCTTCTAATTCATCTAAACCAATTTTTTTGGTCAAAATATCGGTAGCCGAATAATAGGGGAAGCTATGCGCACGCCCTTTGTAAGGAATTAATATTTGCCCATACTCATCAGTTTGAATCCACTTATCTTGAAACTTTATACCTTCGAATAAGGTTATACCATCTAACCTATTGGAACGGGTTTCTATGTTTTCAGCAAGGGTATAAAGTCGAGCAACTTCAAGTGCTAAAGAAGGATAAAGCTTATCGCCAACTCGATTTATAAGAGCTGCTTTACGTATAAAGCCATCTTCGTCGATATGTGCATTAATAAAGCCGGTGCCCGTTGCAGCATTTTGTAACTGTGGAATATTTACAATAGCACCAGGAAACTGGTTTATTTGTGAATTAGTGTGTTCTTCGCTTGCCCATACAACACTGTTTTTAGCTGGCAAGTTTTGATTAGTCAGTTGTTCATCAATTAGTAAAAAACCAAGAACAGTATCATTTTTAGATAATGCGCTTGCTAGTTTTGTGTCTGCATCGACTTGTTTAGTAATTTCAGCAAAGGGGATGGTGTACTTTTTTGATAAATCAGGAATTTCAGACATAATTTTTGTAACAGGGTTTTCTTCCCGTTCAGAAAAAAATATATCGAATGCAATAACAATAACACCTGCATCACTAAGCTTTGTAACAAGGTCTGCTAATTTTGAGCGACTCCAAGGAAAGCGTCCTTGTTCTTGCATGCTCTTTTCATCGATATCAATTATTACAACGGTTTCATCGATGCGTCTAGGCGTCTCTGAAAGCGTCAGTAATAATCGAGAGTCGTATATTATACCTTCTACACGGTTAACTAACTTTGCAAGCGACCCAGTTGAAAATAACTCTATTGATGCAATTAATAATGTAATAACAGCGCCAATAAAAAAGTGCTTTGAGGTAATGGGTTTTAAGAAGCTAATGAGCAACGCTCCTTGATAGACTAAAAATCAAAAACTCGTCCTTCTCGGCCGCATTCTATTTTTACCTGTTGAGCGTACTGCGTCTGTAAATACTTTTCTATAGAGACTAACTGTTCATCGGTTCTTGATGGATCGTGGCTAATAATAATCACATTTTTAATACTCGCTTTTATAGCAAGCTCAGCAACCTGATCTATGGTGCTATGACCCCAACCATGCTTAAGAGGCAAGTCTGCATCTATAAATTGAGCATCGTGAATTAGTAAATCAGCGCCTTCAATAAAATTACTCCATTCGCAAATACTTGTGTTTAGCTTGTCTGGTGGGTTTAGCTCATTGTCGGTAACGTAAGCTATCTTTTTTTCATCTGCTTTAATGCAATAAGCAGTACCGCCACCAGGGTGATTCAGTGGAGCAGTAGAAACCAAAAAACCGTTAAGTGTAAATTGCTTTTGAGACGATAAATCAGTATTAAGCGTAATATTGGCAGGTAAATCCTGATAACACACAGGAAAGTACGAACCACTCATTTGCTTTAATATGGCATCTTGGCTTTTTTTATCATCAACGTTGCCAGCTACAATGGTTATATTGCGGTTGGGCTGGTAGATAGGTTTAAAAAAAGGAAACCCTTGAATATGATCCCAATGATTGTGCGTTAGCAAAATATTGATAGGACTTTGTGTTTCTAGTAAACGTGTACCGAGTTCTACAATACCGGTACCAGAGTCTAAAATAAGATCTTTACCGTTGTTTTGTTCAATGTACACACATGAGGTATTTCCCCCAAAAATGTGTGTATTACTTCCAGCTGAAGGCATCGAGCCTCTAACACCAAAAAATTCAACTTTCATAATTTAAGGCTAAGCTCCATCTGCTTCAAAATTGAATTTAGAAATACTAACATTGTTAGAGTTAGTGTCATTACAAGTGCTACTTACAACAACTTGGGTATCATTTTGCAGGATAATTGAAGTAAATACATGTGTACTGACACATTGGCTTGCTTCATAAAATCCGACACCACTGGCTCCAAACGTATTATCTAAAGTACCGTCAGTTAAAATGCGCGCTAACATTCCTTTATTATTGCCCATACCAACTAAAACAATATTGTTGTTGCTATCAAAAACGGCACTTTTTACTTCGGTATCCCCCGTTGAAGCTAATGTATATTGGTCTAAAGGGTAGCTGTCATCAATTACTCCAGATGCGAGTAATCGCGTAATACTAGCTTTATTAGGCGTATCTACAACGTTTGCAATTAAATATAATTTATTTGATTCGTCGACTAATACTTTTACCATTTTATTCTCGGAATCAATGGTTGTTTCACCTATGTATTTGTAGGTTTGCTCACCGTCAGAGTCGAGCTTTAATGCTATTAATTCTGAACTGGCACCTGATACAGATTTACCACCAATAAAAATACTATCATCACTGATAAAAACACTTTCATAATATTCAAAAGGTGTTCCTATAATTTTTCCATTGCTACCAAAGTCATCGTCAAGTGTACCGTCAGAATCTAGCATCATGATAAACGAACTAGGAGTATCGGCTATAACTACAGAGCCAACTGCTACAACGTTGCCATCATGTAGTGCTAAATCAGTTAAGTTAAGCTTTTCAGCACCTGAAATAGAAGTAGAGTAAATACCATCACTGGCGAATGAGGTATCTAAATCACCATTTTGATCAACTTTAGCTATAAAGCCCTCTTCACCGTCAGTTTTGCTTTTAGATCCCGCAATAAATAAGCTGCCGCTATTGTGTTCAACCAACGCTATATTAGGTACGCTCAAATCTATGGCAATTTCTTTATGACCACTTTCGCTAAAGCTAGTATCTATAGCACCCGTACTCGTAAAGCGTGTTAATACTAACTTAGTAATTGAGTTCGATTTAGCCGTTGATGCAAGAATATACTTACCGACCTGAGGGCCATTGCTCAGTTGTAAAACGTGCATTGATTGATCGTCAGATTCTGCGCTTATAGTATCAAAAGCAAGATAACCAACGTCTGCAAAGTTACTGAATAATGTGGCTTGCTCGTCAATTGCTGCAACAAATGGTTTAGTGGTTGAGTCGTCAATAACACCCGATACCCATACTGTATCATTCGCATCTATAGTTGCCGATTTGGCAAATTGCTTACCATTGATACCTGAAATAATATTAATACCTGATGCACCATAAGTACTATCAAGTGAGCCGTCTGAAGTTAAAATACGGGCAGAATATAACTTTTCGTTAGCTGAAACACCGGTAGTGCCAGATAAAGTAATTCCATTTTTAATTGGCTCGTATTTTACGCCTGTTACGTTCGCGCCACCATTACCTGCACCACCGTTACCATCAATATCGTAAATAGCAGTACCTGCATCACCAAAACTCGTTATAAGAGTACCCGTTTTATCAATAGCCAAAACCACGGCTTCTTTTTCACCACTGTTACGAGTTATGTAACCACCTGCAAAAGCTGTAAAGTCGGTGTTTTTAGCACCGCCAATTGCAAATAATTCGTCATCTTTATTATTCTCAGACAAGTCGAACGATAATGCTGCGCTACCATTAAAACTTCCGTTGTTTTCACCATCAGAAATTAAATAACGAATAAGTACGTCTTTATCGCCAGTTGCACTTGTTACACTGCCAGCAACCATAAGATCAGAGCTATTAAAGTTTTTAATAGCAAACGCTTCGTCATCTCTATTAGCGCCGCTCACATCGACTATTTTAGGGCTTCCGGCTTCATAAGCGAGTGTAGATATATCGTATTTTATCCATAAGCTATCGTCGTCGTTACCATTAAATGACTTACCAACAGCTTGAATTTTATTGTCGCTAAACTCAAGGTCATTAATAACGAGAGTGCTTGCTAATGCGGTACAGTGAATACCTGAATTATTATCTCCAGAGTTATTACTTAATACGCCAGCGGTATTCATTTTCAACAAACATGCTTCGGTATTTGTGCCATCAAAACTAGTGTAAGCAACAAAGAGGCTTGTACCATCAGAGATAATAGCAGTTGCTTCTTCATCATTTTCTAAATCTAATACTTTAACGCCATCACTGTTAAATGCTGTATTTATTACACCACTCGTTGTATAGGATGCAATAACAATATCTTTGTCGCTGTTATTACTAAAACCTACAAAGTAAAGGTTATTATTTAGCTCAATACTGTCATTAAATTTACCACTTGAAAAAACACCCGAAAGCTCAAGTTCACCTGTTATAGGACGACCAAATGTTTCATCTTCAACAGGAACTAGAGGCTCCGCATCATCAGTGACATCAATTATTATATTAATAGTAGTTGTTTCGTTAGGCGTACCGTCGTCAGTAATAGCTAGGCTCAATATGTACTGAGGAGTTGTTTCAAAATCAAACGGGCTTTCACCTTTTACAGTTAATAAGCCAGAATCATTATTTATTTCGAATATGGGAGCACCACTGAGTAGGGTGTAACTTAAATTTTGGTTCTCAATGTCTGAGGCACTAACAGTCCCAATAGTGTCACCATCGGTTGCGTTTTCGCTAATATTAAAACCTTGGTTTGACGCAACTGGAGCATCGTTAATAGGAGTAATCGTAATTGATAAACTACCAGTACCTGTAGCGTTATTCCCATCATTTACAGTATAACTGACAACAACAATACCGTTGTTATTTGCAGCCGGTGTGTACTGTAGTTTGTTATCGACAACGAATACTGAACCGCTATCGACTGACGCTGCTGTTATGCTTAGGCTATCACTATCAGCGTCTGTATCATTAATCAGCACATCAATGAGTAGCGGCGCAGCATCTTCATCCATAGTCGCGGTGTCGGCATTTGCAATGGGTTCATCGTTTACGGGAGTAATAGTAATAGATAGTGTTGCTGTACTGGCACCACCGTTGCTATCAATTGCCGTATAAACAACAGTTGCGAGTCCATTTACATTGGCTGCCGGTGTATATTGAATTTGATTGCCAACTACTGAGACCGAACCAGTATCTGCCGAGGCTGCACTGATAGTGAGGCTATCGGCATCCACGTCTGAGTCATTTGCCAATACGTTTATTAGTATCGGCGCTGCATCTTCAGCCATGGTAGCCGAATCGGCGTTTGCTATTGGAGCATCGTTTACGGGGGTAATAGTGATAGTTAACGTTGTTGTACTGGCACCACCGCTGCTATCGCTTACAGTATAAGTAACTGTTGCTACGCCGTTGTCGTCGGCTGCCGGTGTATATTGAATTTGATTGCCAACCACTGATACAGAGCCAATATCAGCTGATGCTGCGCTTATGGCAAGGCTGTCGCCATCCACGTCTGAGTCATTTGCTAATACATTTATTAGTATTGGCGCTGCATCTTCATCTATTGTAGCTGAGTCTGCGTTTGCTATTGGAGCATCGTTTACGGGAGTAATAGTAATTGTTAAGTTAGTAGTTGCAGTACCGCCGTTCCCATCATTTATTGTGTAGTTAATAATTGCTGTTCCATTTGTATTAGCAGTAGGCGTATATTGGATTTTATTATCAACAACAGATGCAGAACCTATATCTGCAGTAGCAGCTGTTATCACAAGAGTATTGCCATCAATGTCGGAGTCGTTAGCTAATACGTTAACTAATAACGCAGGAGCATCTTCGTTCATCGTTACTGAATCAGCATTTGCAGTAGGGGCATCATTAACAGGTGTAATGGTAATCGTCACACTTGCTGTTCTGTCGTTTATACCTTCATTACCAGTGCTATAACCATCAGTAATGGTGTAAGTTAGTACTATCTCACCTGAAAAATTTGCTGGTGGAGTAAACTGTATTTTTCCGGCGACAATAGTCGCTTCACCAGCAGTATTTTCTATATTAGAAATAGTAATTGTATCGCCATCTGCATCAGTGTCGTTAGCTAGCACATCTAATAAAGATGCAGAGCTGTCTTCGTCTAACGTATATTGATCGTCATTGGCTTCTGGAAAAGTATTAACGCCGCTTTCACTTAAGGTTACTTGAGCTGTTGCAGTTAAGCCTTGCTCATTTGAAATTGAATAGGTAAAGCTATCTACACCAATAAAACCTAAGTCTGGCTGATAGGTAAACGAGCCATCAGCATTTAATGTAAGTTCGCCATTTTGAGTTGCATTAATTGCCGTGGTATTAACCGATAAATCACCAGCCTCAATATTAAAGTCGTTAATTAACAAGCCATTTTGTACTGTTACTTCAAATAGTTTATTTTTGCTAAATTGATAGGCATCATTTTGTGCAACAGGGTTATCGGGTTCGCTGTTTATTACTAAAGTTACTGTGGCTGTAGAGGTTGCACCTAATGAGTCTATAGCTTGATATTGAAATTGATCAACACCATTAAAGTTAGCATCCGGCACATAACTAAAGCTGCCATCAGTTGCTAATAATAGTTGGCCATGTGTGGGTGCCACCATAAACGTTTCATCAACTGAAAAACTGTCATTATTTGGGTCAGTATCGTTACTAAGCACACCATTGGCTGCTGTAACCACAAGTGTTTCATCTTCGCTTAAACTATAGCTATCATTTTTTGTAATAGGGGCTACGTTAGTGTTTGAGCTTACAATAGTTACATTTGCAATAGCCTGAGCACCTTGTGCATCAACAACTCTGTACTGAAAGCTGTCTTGGCCTTGCATATTTTGCTCGCCTTGGTATTCAAAGCCACCATTATCAAAAAGGGTTAATTGTCCTCTTGTTGGTTCGCTAACCGGCGTTGTATCAACAGTTAAGTCATCTAAGTCTATATCGCTATCGTTTATAAGTAAGCCTGGCGATAGGACAACTAAGGTTCCATTGTTTGTAATGCTGTAAGTATTATCAAGCGCAATAGGAGCGTCGTTAATAGCTAAAATGGTTATCTCTACAACTGCGGTATCTGTCATACCTAGCTCGTTAGCAACTTGATAGCTAAAGGCATCTTCACCATTAAAGTTTGCAATAGGGATATAAGTAAAATCCCCATTTTCATTTATATTAAGAGTGCCATGCTGCGGTAGAATTAATGCATCTGTATTTACACGTAAATCGCCACTGTATTGATTCGTATCATTTGTTAGCACGTTACCTTGCAGAGTTTGATCTTCATTTATCTGAAACTGATCGGCATTAGCCTCTGGTGCAAATGCAAGCTCTCCACCCACTGGCGCTATATTTATTATATTAGCAAAACCACTTTCACCACTGCCATCAACACCGGTAATAAGTACTTGATAACTTTTATCTGTAAGTGACTCGGTAATGCTTAATGCAGTATCTTGAATACTTAAAAATTGTTGCCCATTCTCTAATTCATTAATGTTAGTAGATGTGACTCCAGCTTGAGTTGCAATATAAACGTTGTAACGATTAAGTTCGGGGTTAGCTTGCCACGAAAGATTAATATTATCTTCGTCTCGTTGTGCTGTAACACCTTCAATTTGATATGGTTGCCAGTTAAAAGTGATTGCATCAGCAAGTACCTGATTATTTAAAGTGTCAGTTATCCATATTTCGAGACGTATTTCCCCTGGAGTTACGCCATAAAGCGCAGGGCTGAGGCCTATAATTGACTTTCCGTAGCCAACACCACAATCAGAAGAACACAGTGATATGCTTTTATTAACACTAGGGAGCACTAAATTAACTTCAGCAATGCCATCAGTATCCGAAGCTTCAAGTAAAAAAGAAACATTACCTTGTACGGTGTCGTTTGTTTGTGGAAAAACAATATTAGCGCGAGTATTTGCTAAACTTGCTCCAACAACTCCTCTACTTGAAGTGACAGCACCTAAAACTTTTGTACTCTTGGTTTGATTACTCGCTATAACACCAGCCAAATTTATATAGCTAGTCACCGTTGGCGGTACTACTTCAGCCGTAGGTGATTGTATTGTCTCTTGAGTGGGGCTTTCTTCTGAGCCTCCACAGGCACTTAACAAAAACACCATAGAACCAAGCAAAAATAAATTTTTTGCTGTCATTTTAAATACTCCATAATAAAAGCTTTGTATCCAATGTGTTTATGGTTCTAATTTAAAAGAACCGCTAGCATTTACATCAGGATTATTTATTTCGTTAAGATTAAAGTTGCCAGTAATATTGTCTAGGTCATTCAAAAATATTGCATCAACATCGCCCTCGGCTTTATTGTTACCATGGGATGCAAATGTAACGGCCAGCTCAAGTTCGCTTAAATTTATTAAGCCGCTGTAAGCTGCATACCAATTTCCACCGGCGTCATTAAAACTAATTTCGCCATCAGGTACGGTGCCATTATCAAAATCAACTGCCATAGTCATAGCAAAGTCAGTAACAGCACCCACACTCGAATTTACATTAAAGCTTGATACTTCATAGTTAAATACACCTTGGCGCTGAGCTATTTGATCGACTAAAGATGCGCTGCTAACAGTTTGAAATTGCTGTTCAGAATATATATCCATAACACCTGTATCTGCTTCAAAAGCATTTACTTCAACTTCAGTTACCGATGCTTGCTCAGTTTCTTCTTCGTTGCCGTCTTTAGAGTCAATTGCTACTATATTTTGATCAAACACACGTGCCGCACGTGTTGTTTTAAAGACTTCACCAGTGGCTGTAATTTGTGCAAACGAAAATGCTTCGTTATCACCCAAAGAAACCACGTTATTATTTTCTAACGTTAAATCTATTGCGCCATTCCATACCGCTAAAAATACATCGCCTTTAACCAGCTGAACTTCAAAATGTGTTCCACGTATACCAATAGAGCCAACGGGGGTTTTTACATTATAAGAGCCGCCATTTTTTTTAATTACGCCGGAAATAGAGCGCAAACCGCCTTTAAGTAACTCAATAGAAGCAGAGCCCTGTTGGGTATTGTCATTAAATTCGTAGTTAGCAATATTTAATTCTGAGTTTTCTTTTAAGGCTATTAAACCACCATCCAACATCGAAAATTGCGCTTTGCTTTTCTCTCCAGTCGTAATGCGATCTACGCCAAAAACAGTATCTCTGCGCTGCAATTGTCGTTGTTGTTCATTGCTTCCATCAACCGCGAGTACAGAGCCTCGTGCTAAAATAGTTTTACCAGCAGGATCGTTTGCTTGTGTATAAAAACTTACACAAAGTAAAGTGGTAATTACAGGGAGTAAATGTTTCATAAATATCTTAAATTAAAATGAGTAAGAAGCGCTTAAATTGATATCTAAACGGTCATATTCGAATAAAGAAATATTACTGGATTTATCTTGATAGTTGGCAGCCAACTGTATGGCTAAATCGCGATTAACTAAGTAGCAAACAGAAGTTGAGAACATAAAGAGGTTATCGGCACGTTCTTGTAAAAATAAAGGGTGATCATCTTTATAATTAATCCATTGGTATCCAGCAAGAGATAACAACTGCCAATGTTGAGCCAACTGAGTGTTCACTTGGTAGTACAAGCTCGTAATATTACGGCTATTAAATTCACCTTCAGTAATGTCCGCTTCCTCGCTTTTAGCGTTAATGCTTAAGCTTTGAAACCAATTTTTAGCTGCATAGCTAGCACCTGCATTCATCGCATAAAATGAGTTATCGAGCTTTTCATCAAATCTATTGTTTAAAACACCCGCAGTCAAAGAGCTAAATAAATTAACTTGTTTATTTAGCGTAAAATTAGCTCCGGCCGTTAAAGCTGATTCAGTACGATAAAGTTCGCCATCAAGCATCAACGGAGTGGTAGCAACTCGTGCAAACCAACTTATGTCATTTTGTTTATATTGATAGGCGGCATTAATGTGCGCATTTATACGATCGTATTGACTGAGTTCTTCAAACTTGTACCACCCGGTATCAATACTTAAAGTGATTAAGCTTTTTTGATCAATAGGGTGAGAGTACTTTCCTCTGTAATTAAGTCGTGCATAGTTGTCCTGCGTACTTTTACTTTCTGGCGATAACAAAAACTCACCAATATTAGGAATTATAATCGTATTTTCTGCAGTACCTGCGTTTACGTTGCCATCTACGCCAAGGGCAAGCTCAATATTTTGTTTATAAGAGCGTCCAGCCTCTTGTTGCTTAAGTGCTGCAGTTTCTAGCAATGACTGTGCTGAAGACTTTATATTATTAGGTGTGTCAGGTGAGTTAATTAGTATTAAAGCTTGAGTATCGGCAGCAGGTAAATTATTAACTGTTAAATAAGCACGAACTAAGTACAAGCGAGCTTCATACCATCTAGGATTATTTTCAACCACGCGCTCAAAGGCAAATACAGCTGGCGCCGCATGCCCTGTTTTAAGTGCACTGACCCCTAATAAAAAGTCGTATACGGGTTCGCCTAGGTACTGATATTCACTATTACTTTTTTGATAAGCCTGAGTGTATTTTTTTTCAGAAACTAATTTTTGAAGCTCAATCAATAGCTTATTGAATTCATCATTGCTTTGAGCCAATGGGTTAAAGCTCATTACAGCTAAACAACTACACAGTAAATTTCCTAAAACCTGTTTAATCATGCTTAATTTTATATCCCAGTAGAAGTTTGATGTTTTGTAAAAAGTGATGCCAACATTAGAAACCTACCACTTTTTGTAGCTAAGTATAGTTAATACAGTCACATTGGTTAATTAATTGTAGATAAGTAACGAGTTATACCAATCCGCGATAATACTTAATCATTTTGCGGGGCTAAACGTGTCGCTACCAGTGTTAAAAAATTCTCATTTACGACTGCATGGATGCCGAAGGTAGAGCAATGCAGTAGCAGTTGCCGAGAACAACTAAATAGCGAATTTTTTGCCAAGCTATCAACATGTTTTTCCATCCTCAAAATAGATCACTTAATTAAGCGAATTGGTATTAAATACTTGTTTATTAAATATTATTACTAATTAGGGCGTGTTGATCTTTGTGGATTGAAATTTTTTATCTAGGGATGATTTAATCGCTGCGTGAGATTTGTAAATTAGTGGGTTTAACTAGAGTATTAATAATTGTGTTGCAAGGTTAATATATTAGAAGGTTTTAGAGTTTATATTACAGAGTAAAGATAGGGTATAAATATGAAGGCTTACTAGGAAAAAAGTGGGGCGATTGACGGGGCTTGAACCCGCGACAACCGGAATCACAATCCGGGGCTCTACCAACTGAGCTACAACCGCCACTACACACACCTTGTTTGGTGTGGCGCGCATAATACATAAAATAATAATTGTTGTGAAGCCCAAAAGTGAAATAAATTAAAATAATTTAAATCAGGCAAATATAATTAGTATTTAGTCGTTAATATTTTTTCAAGGTAGGCTATGTTTTATCGCATAAATACCTCTAAAAAATCGAATATACTTGCATTTAATAGTATTAATTCATTATTTCATGAGAATAAATTGTAAATTAATGTATAATAATGCCCGAAAACGCTTAATAAAAAACATTTGGAGTAAATATGGATTCAGTACTTAATTGGCTTAACGATAACTCAGGCCTAATTTTACACTACGGTATACAAGCAGTTGTTGCGCTTGTTATCTTTTTACTTGGTAGTCGTGTTGCTAAGTTTTGTTCTAACTTAACTGAAAAAGGTTTTGCTAAAAAGAAAGTAGATAAAGCTGTCGGTTCATTTGTTTCAAGTATTGTGTACACACTTGTATTTGCTGTAACTATTTTAATGGCACTTTCGCAAATTGGCATTGAAACAACTTCGTTCATTGCTATTTTAGGTGCTGCCGGTTTAGCTGTGGGTTTAGCATTGCAAGGTTCATTATCTAACTTCGCATCAGGCGTACTAATTATTTTACTTCGTCCATTTAAGTCTGGTGACTTTGTTGAAGCAGGTAATAAAATGGGTACGGTTAAAAAAATCGAAATATTCTCAACTGAACTACGTACTCCAGATAACAAAGTAATTATCGTACCAAACTCTCAAATAATGTCTGGTGCTATTACTAACTTCTCACGAGAGTCTACTCGTCGTATCGATTTAGTTATTGGTGTTGGCTACGATGCTGATTTACGTCACGCAAAAGAAGTATTAAAATCTGTATTAGATGCAGAAACACGCATACTTAAAGATCCAGCTTACAATGTATCTGTAAATGAGTTAGGCGATTCAAGTGTTAACTTTATTGTTCGTCCTTGGGTTAACGCTGCTGATTATTGGCCTACTTACTGGTCATTAATGGAAAATATTAAAATCGCATTAGATGATGCAGATATTACTATCCCATTTCCACAAATGGATGTTCACTTTCACAAGCAAGACTAATTTTAAATAGTTATTTAATTAAAGTTATCTTTAATTGTTATAGTGCTAAAGAGCTATTAAACATAAAATTTTCATGCGGTATTTGCTGCATGAAAATTTTTTACATTATTACTTAGCTGTTTAGCTTGCTCTAACAAGTAATGCTTTAATAAAATAGATGTACATTTATACAAAGGTTATTTTTTAATGAAATTAAAGCTTTTATCAGTTTTAGTTGCGGCTTCTGCTGCAACAAACGCATTTGCTGCAGACGCAGAACAAAGAACATGGGAAGTTACCAGTGAATTAGGTGCTATTGTCACAAGTGGTAATACAGAAACGACCACACTTAAAGGTGGCATCAAAGTTCAGCACAATCTTGAACACTGGAACAACGAATACAAGCTAGACGGCATCTACAAAGAAGATGAAGTTGAAGATGCAAATGGTGACAAAAACAAGCAGCGCACTAACGAAAAGTATTCAATTTCTGCACAAGGTAATTACAAATTAAATGAAGATCATTCTCATTTATTCATTTATGGTTCACACGTTTCAGATTATTTTGGAGCGTATAGAAGTGAGTCAGTAATTTCTGCAGGTTACGGTTTACGTTTATTAAACGAAAAAACTATGTGGTTAAGTGCTGAAATTGGTCCTGGTTATAAATACTTTGAATACCCAGATGACAGCACTGAAGTTGATGACAACGGTAACTCTCTTGCTGGTGAATTTGAAGGCGAAGTAATTGCCTTAGGTAAGTTAGATTACAACTGGCAAATTTCTGAGAATGCACGTTTTACTCAATTAGTTGCTGTTGAGTACGGTGATACAAACACTAAAACTCGTTCTGAAACTGCATTACTTGCAAAAATAAACGGCTCGTTACAAATGAAAGTCGCTTTTAATGTCACTAACAACTCAGATGTTGCTGACGACAAAGAAAGCACTGACACTGAAACGTCATTCACGTTGGTTTACAGTTTTTAACCAATGTAGTTAAGTTAATTACACTAAAGTGACAAAAGGGACGAAAGTCCCTTTTTTATTTGCTTAAAATTAAGGTATTATAGCGGCCAATTTTGGTTGTAGACCTAGGGATATACCTACTCGTGAAAGTTTTTACACAATTTATTAGTGCTTTTATTCTACTTTGTAGTTTTAGTACTTTGGCTTTTACGCCAACAGCGTCTCAAATTGAGCAATTTAAAAAGTTACCTAAAGCTCAACAAGAAGCCCTCGCAAAACAATACGGTGTTGATATAGCAACGATCACTGGTACAAACCAATCTAATAATCAAAATAATACACAGCAGCAAAATAGTATTGGTGAGCGCGCAGAACCCGAAAAAGAAAAGCTTACAGATGAAGAGCGCTTTAAACCAAAAACAGACGAATTAAAGCCGTACGGTTACGAATTGTTTGCAGGTGAACCAACTACATTTATGCCAAGCGAAAATGCCGCAGTACCAGATACATATATTGTGGGCCCTGGCGATCAATTAAAAATAAACTTTTATGGTAAAGAAAGTGACAGTTTTGAAGTTATAGTTGACCGTGAAGGACGTATTAGTATTCCAGATTTAAGCCCTGTAGAAGTGGCCGGTTTAACTTTTGCTGAAATTAAAGAATTAGTAAAAGTAAAAGTAGAGCAAGAGGTAATAGGTGTAAAAGCGTTTGTATCGCTTGGTCAGCTTCGTAGCATGCGTATTTTAGTGCTAGGAGAGGCCTACAAGCCTGGTAGCTACAGCGTTTCTTCATTAACAACCGTTTCGCACGCATTATTCGTAAGCGGTGGCGTGTCTGACATTGCTTCTCTTCGTAATATTCAAGTTAAACGCGCAGGCAACGTAGTTGCAAACTTTGACTTTTACGACTTACTTATTAATGGCGATAGCAGCAACGACATCGTATTAAAACCGGGCGATGCAGTATTTATACCTTCAGTTGGCGCTCAAGTAACAGTTGAAGGTGCAGTTAAACGTCCCGCTATTTTTGAACTTAAAAAAGGCGAGTCTGCTAAGCAGTTATTAGCGATGGCCGGAGGCCTTAAACCAAATGCATACGCTAAAAGCGCAATTGTAGAGCGCTTTAATTTCGATCGTAAAGAAGTACTCTCGGTCGATTTTTCAAAACCACAAATTAACTATATCCCACAAGATGGCGACCGCATTCGCTTTAATTCAGTTAGCTCGCAATATCAAAATTCAATTAGCTTAATTGGTGCAGTAGCACGCCCAGGTAATTATCAATGGCACCAAGGCAAGCGTATTTCAGATGTACTTAAATCTATACGCGGTGACCTACTACCGCAAGCCGATTTAAGCTACGGCCTCGTAATCCGCGAAATAAACGTAAACGGCGATATAGAAGCGCATCAGTTCGACGTTGCTCAAGCGATTATTAAAAATACTGAAAACAATTTACAACTTAAAGCTAATGACAAGATAGTTGTATTTAGTCGTTTTGAAGAAAAAGAAGCAGAGCAATCAGCTCTAGCAAATATGGCCCTTAGCCAAGAGCAACAAGAGCAGCAACAAAAAGCAGAGCAATGGCACAAGTTTGAGCAAAAAGAGTTCGAAAAATATATTGGTGTTAATCAAGAAGACGAAGAGCTTGTTCTTGAAGACAATAAAATACTAACAATTGCTGAAATTTCTAAACGCAAAGCAAAAGAAGCAGAAGACCAAGAACTCAAACCTGAAGATTACGCATTATTTAGCCGCCATAACTTGTTAGCGCCGATTATTGCTAAATTTAAACAGCAAGCATCAGTGCAACAAGCAATGCAATTAGTTGAAATCAGCGGGAATGTAACTTTCCCTGGTATTTATCCACTAATGATTGGTGGTGAGGTAAGTGATTTAATAACAGCAGCCGGTGGTTTGCTGGAGTCTGCCTACGTAAAACAAGCTGAAATTACACGTATTGTAGCCAGCGATGGTTCTAAAATAGAACACTTACGATTTGACCTTGAAAGCGCCATGAAAGGCGACCTTCAAAGTAATATTACATTACAAAGTAAAGACAGCATCAACGTTTTTGCAATTCCAAACTGGCAAGAAAATGTAAAAGTAGAATTAAAAGGCGAGCTTAAATTTCCAGGCACGTACACTATACGCCGTGGTGAAACATTAACGGAATTACTTGATCGTGCGGGTGGTTTTTCACAATTTGCAGAGCAAAAAGCAGCTGTATTTACCCGTACGTCGATTAAAGAACAAGAGGAAAAACAACTCGCACGCTTATCTACAGAGCTTCGCCGTGATATAGCTTCTAAAAGCTTTCAAAATTCGGTAAGTAGTAGCACACTTTCTTATGAAGAAATGAACAAGCTGTTAAACGACCTCGCGAGTGTTGAAGCCGTAGGACGTTTAGTAATTGATTTACCTTTAATTGTAAATAATCAACAAAACTTAGTACTGCAAGATGGTGATACACTTTATGTACCAAGCAAGCGTGATTCAATTAGCGTAATTGGTGAAGTTAACTACTCCACATCACACCTATATAAAACAGGGGTGAGTGTTGATGATTATATTGCTCTAAGTGGTGGCCTTAAAGAGCGTGCCGCTGAAGATCGAATTTACATTATTAAAGCCAATGGTTCAGTGAAAATACCAAGTACAGGTGGCTGGTTTGCAGCAAATAATGCTGACCAGTTAGAACCAGGTGATACAATAGTGATACCAATGGATGCAGGACACATGGATAAGCTAACGCTTTGGAGTACTGCAACGCAGATTCTTTATCAGCTTGGTGTAGCAGTTGCAGCGATTGGTAGTCTTTAGTGGAATTCAGGCTTCCATTTATTAGATAAACTTTAAGAATAAATAGTTCGAGCTGTTTTTAGAATTATGATCAGCGAATAGCTAATTTTATGAGATTGATATGGAAAATGACTTAAATAATTATATGCAGAAAAATGAGCGAGGACACGCTTATCAAAATGCTGATGAACAGATTGATTTAGGAGAGCTATTCAGTGCGATCTGGCAAGGGAAGTGGATTATTATCATTATCACTTTCCTATTTACTGTCGTATCGGTATTTTATGCAATCAATCAACCAAATATTTATAAATCTGAAGCTCTACTGGCTCCTGCAGAGCAAGAGAAAAATGGCGGTTTAGGTGGGCTGGCTGGTCAATTTGGTGGATTAGCTAGCTTAGCTGGAGTTAATTTAGGTGGCATATCAAGTAATAAAAGTGAACTGGCTATCGAAATATTAAAATCTCGTCAGTTTACTAGTGAATTTATTAAAAAACATAATTTATTGCCTTATTTACTCGCTGTAGATTCATGGGAGTTAGAAAGTAATACGTTAAATTTTAATACTGAAATTTATAACCCTGATACGAATACGTGGGTACGTGATGTAAAAGCACCTAAAAAACCAGAGCCCTCAATGCAGGAAGCTTACAAAGAGTTTAGGGATATCATTACATTAAATACAGATAAAGAAACAGGTATGCTAAGGCTGGCTATACAACATAAATCACCAGTCATTGCTCAGCAGTGGGTAAATTGGTTAATAAACGATATTAATTCAGAGATGAAAAAACGTGATGTTGCTGAGGCAAATAAAAGTACTGAATTTTTAACTAAACAATTAGAAAAAACAAAAATAGCCGATATACGTACTATGTTATTTAAATTAATTGAAGAGCAAACAAAAACTATAATGTTTGCAAATGTTAGAGACGAATATGTATTTAAAACTATTGATCCAGCACTAGTACCAGAAGAAAAGTCAGGACCTAAACGAGCCTTGATTTGTATCCTAGGTATGTTTTTAGGTGGCATACTGTCTATAATATTTACATTATTAATGTACTTTTCTAAAAGAAAGTAAGCATAGTGTTTCTGGGTTAATACATACAGTTTATTGTATGTATGAAAAATAAATTTTAAATAACATGTATGTTATTAATTAGATTAATTAGATTAATTGGAATTTATGTTGTTAACGAAAAGTTTTAAATCAAAAAAAGAAGCCTTGAAACAAAGCATAATTTATGTTTTTTGCCCAGATGAGTGCGTTAATAATATTGTGGAAATAATTAATGAGCATTCATTTGATTTAGTAATTAATGATTATTCTATAATTGATTTTACTGAAAAAGTAATTTGTCATTATAGAAGTGCGCATTTGACTAAAGAGCAACGTGAATATTTAGTAAATGCGACAGAGTCTGGTGCCTGGGTAGAGCCATTAGTAAGCTATTTAGATGATAGATTAAAGTATACTGAAGTACGATTATTACATAGTAGTTACTTTTTACATCAAAAGGCATTTTCTATTTTATCGAATAAACGCACACAAATAACAAAACGTACTATAGATATAATAAGCGCTATATTGTTACTAATAATAACGTTACCGCTTTCTGTTCTAGCAGCCTTATTTATAAAGTTAGAAAGTCCTGGAGATATTCTATATAGGCAGAATCGAACAGGGCAATATAACAAGGAATTTAAAGTTTATAAATTTAGATCAATGCGTAATGACGCCGAAAAAAATGGCGCTCAATGGGCTAGTGAAAATGATGCACGCGTAACAAAGATTGGGAAGTTCATTCGCAAAACAAGAATAGATGAAATACCTCAACTTATAAATGTGCTGCAAGGAACTATGTCTATAGTTGGGCCAAGACCAGAGCGTGAAATATTTATAAAAGATTTAGAGAAAGCAATACCTTACTATCGTTTTCGCCATGCAGTTAAGCCCGGTGTTACTGGGCTTGCACAAGTAAGTTATCCGTATGGTGCATCGGTTGAAGATGCAATTTGGAAACACAAGTACGACATACATTATATTAAGCATCATTCCAGTATGTTAGATATAAAAATCTTATTGTTGACAATTAAGACCGTGATGTTTGGGATGGGTCGTTAAGTTTTAACGAAAAAAAGTAGGTAGTATGAAAATTTTAGTAACAGGCGGAGCTGGCTTTATTGGCTCAGCAGTAATTCGCCACATTATAAATAATACGAAAGATGAAGTTATTAACATCGATAAATTGACTTATGCAGGCAACTTAGAGTCACTTGAGGGCGTAAAAGATAGCGAACGTAATATCTTTGAACAAGTTGATATATGTGATCGTTTAGAGCTAGATCGAATTTTTAAAACCTATAAGCCAAATGTTGTAATGCATTTAGCGGCCGAAAGCCATGTTGATCGCTCTATAACTGGTCCCGCTGAGTTCATTCAGACAAATATTGTAGGTACTTACAACTTATTAGAAGCCGCGCGCAATTACTGGAATAATTTAGAAATTGGTGCTAAAGAAGCATTTAGATTCCACCATATTTCAACGGATGAAGTTTATGGAGATTTGCCTCATCCAGATGAGCAGGAAGGAGAGCTGCCATTATTTACCGAGCAAACGGCTTATTCACCAAGTAGCCCGTATTCAGCGAGTAAAGCATCTAGCGACCACTTAGTGCGTGCTTGGCTTCGCACCTATGGCTTTCCTACTATAATTACAAATTGCTCAAATAACTACGGCCCCTTTCATTTTCCTGAGAAGCTAATACCTTTAGTTATTTTAAATGCCCTTGAAGGTAAAAAATTGCCTATATATGGTAAAGGTGATCAAATCCGTGATTGGTTATATGTAGAAGATCATGCACGGGCTCTTTATAAAGTAGTAACCGAAGGTAAAATAGGCGAAACCTATAACATTGGCGGGCATAATGAAAAACAAAATATTGAGGTAGTACAAACTATTTGTAGTATTTTAGATAATCTAGTACCTAAGAAAACAAAATACGCAGAACAAATTACTTTTGTAGGTGACCGCCCTGGCCACGATAGGCGTTATGCAATCGACTCATCAAAAATGCAAAATGAATTAGCTTGGACGCCAGAAGAAACCTTTGAAACTGGTTTACATAAAACGGTCCAATGGTATTTAGATAATAGTTCGTGGTGTGAAAATGTGCAAGATGGTTCATACCAGCGCCAACGCCTTGGTACAATAGAATAATTAGGAGACACACATGAAAGGAATTATCTTAGCTGGGGGTTCTGGTACACGCCTTTATCCATTAACGCGTGGCGTTTCAAAACAGCTATTACCAGTCTATGACAAGCCGATGGTTTACTATCCAATATCAACATTAATGTTAGCAGGCATTCGCGATATATTAATAATTACCACGCCGGAAGATAATGAAAGCTTCAAGCGCTTATTAGGTGACGGTAGTGATTATGGTATAAATCTAAGTTACGCAGTACAGGCGTCACCAGACGGATTAGCTCAAGCATTTTTAATTGGTAAAGAGTTTATCGGTGACGATAGCGTATGTTTAGTACTTGGCGATAATATTTTCTATGGTCAATCTTTTAGTAAAACGCTTAAAAACGCTGCAAGTCGAGATACAGGAGCAACTGTATTTGGTTATCAAGTTAAAGATCCAGAGCGGTTTGGTGTTGTTGAATTCGACAAGGATATGAAGGCAGTATCTATTGAAGAGAAACCAGAAAAGCCGAAGTCTAATTATGCAGTAACTGGGCTTTATTTTTATGATAATCGCGTGGTTGAATTTGCAAAGAAAGTAAAGCCATCACATCGTGGAGAGCTTGAAATAACAACATTAAATGAGATGTACTTAAATGATGGTACTCTAAATGTTGAATTACTAGGGCGTGGTTTTGCATGGCTAGATACAGGCACTCATGAGAGTCTCCATGAGGCCTCGTCATTTGTACAAACTATCGAGAATGTGCAAGGCTTGAAAGTGGCATGTCTTGAAGAAATTGCATGGCGTAATAACTGGTTAAGTACAGAGCAGTTACTTAAAATAGCTAAACCAATGTTGAAAAATGAGTATGGGCAATACCTAAATCGTTTGGCCAAAGAGAAAAAGTAATGAAAGTACTTATTACTGGTAAAAATGGCCAGGTGGGGAGTAGTTTGATTGCACAACTAACCGCTATGCCTGCAATGGACTTTTTAGCATTAGGCCGTAAAGAGTTAGATATCACTAATTCTGAAGAGGTTAATAGGATTGTAACTGAGTTTAGACCAAATGTTATTATTAATGCTGCGGCCTACACAGCAGTAGATAAGGCTGAGTCTGAGCAAAGTATAGCTCATGCGATTAACTGCCAAGGGCCTAAAAACCTAGCTGTAATTGCTAAAGAGATTAATGCTGTAATTATTCATATTTCAACTGATTACGTTTTTTCCGGTGATAAAGAAGGTTTATATACTGAGAGTGATACAGTAAAACCGCAATGCGTTTATGGGCAAACTAAACTTGCAGGAGAGCAAGCTGTAGCAGAAGCCTGCGATGAGCACATTATATTACGTACTGCATGGGTTTTTAGTGAGTACGGCAGTAACTTTGTGAAAACAATGCTTCGTTTAACTCAAACGCGTTTAACATTAGGTGTAGTTGGTGACCAGTTTGGCGGGCCAACTTATGCAGGTGATATAGCTGCTGCAATTATTGATATCGCCGAGCAGCTACAAAAGGGTAGTCATCATTACGGGGTATATAATTACACAGGGTATCCATATGTTAGCTGGCAAGAGTTTGCAGTGCAGATATTCGAGAGTGCTTTAGCTAATAAGATGATTAATTCTCCTATCGCAGTAAACGCGATTACAACTGCAGAGTACCCAACACCAGCCAAACGTCCTGCCAACTCAAAACTTGATTGTTCTAAAATAGCCTCTGACTTTAGTATTATTCAAAGCGATTGGCATGCAGCATTGAAAGCACTCAAAAAATATCAATAGATAGGTTTTTTATGAAAGTAATAGATACAGAAATAGCGGATGTAAAAATTATTGAACCAACGAAGTTTGGAGATGATCGCGGTTTTTTTATGGAAACTTGGAATCAAAAGCAATTTGAAAGTCTAGTGACAAAAAAACCGACACAATTTGTGCAAGATAATCACTCTAAATCAAAACAAGGCATACTTAGAGGTCTACATTTTCAAAGGAAGAACACACAAGGTAAATTAGTACGTGTGATCTCAGGGGAGGTTTTTGATGTTGCAGTAGATATACGTAAAGACTCTGCGACATTCGGAAAATGGGTTGGTATTTATTTAAGCGCTGAAAATAATCGCCAGCTTTGGGTTCCAGAAGGGTTTGCTCATGGTTTTTATGTTACGAGTGAAGAAGCTGAATTTGTATACAAGTGCACAAATTATTATCACCCGGAGTCAGAGGTATCAATTGCGTGGAATGATAAAGTTCTAGATATTAAGTGGCCAATATCGGGGACTCCATTACTATCAGAAAAAGATAGTAATGGGATAGAAATAAATTCTCTGTAATTAAATAATTGTTTTTATTAGTAAGTATAAGTAAAGAACAGACTTATATGATTAGGATATAAAGGACCCAAATGAAAATTCTTGACTGTACATTAAGAGATGGTGGATATTACAATAATTGGGATTTTGAGCCAGAGTTAGTTCAAAGCTACTTACAGGCAGTCGCATTAAGCGGAATCTCATATGTCGAACTTGGCTTGCGTAACTTCCCAAAAAATGAATTTTTAGGTCCATTTGCATATAGCTCTGAAAATTACTTAAAGACTTTAGAATTACCTGATGGGGTAACTTATGGAGTAATGGTTGACGCAAAAACTATTTTATCTAGTCAATTGAGTATAGAAGCTGCTGTAAATGCACTATTTTGCGAAGAGAAAAATAGCTGCGTTAGTCTTGTGCGAATAGCTGCTCACTTTCATGAAGTCGAAGAATCTAAAGAAATAGCAAACCAACTAAAAAGTAAAGGCTATATCGTTGGTTATAATCTTATGCAAGCGGGTGGAAAGCCTGATTTAGAAATAGAAGAAAAAGCTAAAGAAATTAGTCAATGGGGAAGTGTGGATGCTCTTTATTTTGCTGATTCACTAGGGAATATGGATGCCAACGAAGTTCAACGAATCGTTAGGCTAATCCAAAAGCATTGGCTTGGTGACATGGGAATACATACTCATGATAACATGGGGCGTGGTCTTGCAAATAGCTTAACCGCACTTGAAGCTGGAGTTGAATGGCTTGACTCTACTGTTACAGGTATGGGACGAGGTGCAGGTAATACTCAAACAGAAAATTTAATGGCCGTATTAGCTGAAAAATATGTAGAACTGAAGCCAAATAAGATCTATGAGTTAGTCATTCGTTATTTTGAGTCAATGCAAAAACAATATGGCTGGGGAACTAACTTATTATATTTTTTAGGTGCACAGCAGAGTGTTCACCCCACCTATATACAAAACCTGTTATCAAACACACATATAGGGAAAGATGAAGTTGTTGGTGCTTTACAATACTTACTCCAACTAAACGGCACTAGCAAGTATGACGGTTCTGTATTAGAAGCTGCGTTGAGTCTTAACAAGAATACTTCAGAAGTTACAGGAGATGATGTCAGTGGCTTACTTGATGGTAGAGAAGTTCTATTAATCACTAATGCGAATTCTGTAGCTAAGCATAAAAAAGCTCTTGAGTTGTACATTAAAAATAATAAACCAATTGTGATCTCATTGAACATAAACAAAGTGCTAGATGATAGTTTTGTAGATTATATTGCAATCACACATAACCTTAAATTTTTAACTGAAAAAGAGAATTACTCTAATTTAAGTAAGCCAATTATTTATCCTGCTCATCGTTTTCCAGCCCAAGATGTTGAGCTTTTAGCCGATAATGGAAACATCAATTACGGTGTTGATATCGCTGATAATACCTTTAAAGTTGAAAAAACATCTTGCCTAATCCCGTCTGAACTAACAATAGCTTATGGCTTAGCATTTTCGATAGCCGCAGGTGCTAATAAAGTTACCTTTGCTGGCGTTGATGGTTATAATTCAAATGATTCAAGGCACTTAGAGATGATTGAGTTCTTCGATACTATTGAAAATGATCTACAAGACAACCTTGGCTTTATATCAATAACTCCAACAACTTACCCTATTAAAAAGGGAAGCGTATATGCTTATATTTGAGCCATACGATCTGATTATATTTGACTGTGACGGTGTTCTTCTTGATTCTAATAATATGAAAGTGGCTGCTATGAGAGCAGCCTTGTCCCTTTCAAATTACTTTTCAGACACACAGGTGGAAGCATTAGCGTCACAATTCAAAGAGAACTTTGGCATGAGTCGTTACCATCATGTTGCTAGTTTTACAGAAACATTAGATATTGATGGCGCCGAAAAACAAAAGTTAGAAGAGATGCTTTTATTAGCGTATGCAGAGCAAGTTGATAAATTCTATTTAGAAGTACCTGAAGCTTTAGGAATAAAAAGTACACTTTCCTCGCTAAAAGGTAAGCTTATGTACGTGGCTTCAGGGTCAGAGCAGAGTCAGCTAAGAACAGTATTAGAAAAAAGGAATTTTTCTAATTATTTTATTGAAGTTCTAGGCAGTCCAGTATCAAAGTCTCAGAATATTAAAAATATTTTAAATAGTGTGAGCCATATTAGTGCTGTAATGGTCGGTGATGCTCTTGCTGACTATGAAGCGGCTAAGAAAAACAATATAGATTTTATCTTCTATGCACCATTATCAAATGTTAAACAAAGTATGCTTGAGTTAAGTCAAAAACATGACTTTAAAGTTATACATAGTTTTAAGGGTTAACATGTCACTTAGTTACGCAATCGTTATTCCAGCTCGCTACGAGTCTAGCCGCTTCCCGGGTAAACCATTAACTATTATTGATGGCAAACCGATGATACAACATGTATGGGAGCGCTGTTGTCGTGCTGTTGACAAAGAATTAGTGTACATAGCTACTGATAATATTAAAATTGCCAATGCAGTAACAGAGTTTGGAGGCAAGTTTATCATGACTTCCTCACAGTGTTTAACGGGCACAGATCGACTTGCAGAGGCTAATGAAGTACTAAATTGTGATTTCATAATTAATGTACAAGGAGACGAGCCTTTAATCGATCCTAAAGACATAGTAACAGTAATAAATGAATACACCAGGCTGCCAAATAGAGTCATTAATGCTATGTCATTAATTGAGGATGAAGATGAATTTAGATCACCTAACATCCCTAAAGTAGTTGTGAGTAGCTCAAATAGATTAATGTATATGAGTCGTTCGCCAGTACCTATAACAAAGACGGGCGGGTTTGCTTTTGGCTATAAGCAGGTGTGTATTTATGCTTTTTCTAAAGAGCACTTAAGGTTTTTTATGGCTCATGCTGAAAAGTCTAAAGTAGAGGAAGTAGAGGATATTGAAATACTAAGGTTTATAGAGAGTGATATAAGCGTACAAATGGTTGAAGTAGCCAGTTCAAGTATTGCTGTAGATATCCCTGAGGATGTAAATAAGGTCATTTCCAAAATTAAAGCCAATAAAAAACTAGGCTAATTTGCAGAGATGAAAAATACAAAATATCTTATGCTACAAGATGCTTTAAAAAAAGTATTAACTATTGTCTTGTTTATTTTCTTAGTGAGAAACTTTTCTGAAGAGGAGTTTGGTACTTACCAACAAGTATTATTGGTTGTTAGTTTAGCTTCTATTTTATTTAGTGCAGGTGTACCAGTATCATTAACTTACTTTTATGGGCAATACGCTAAGTACTCGCAGCGACAGCAAATATTTAAACGTTTTTTTATTTTCCAACTCCTTTTGCTCTGCTTGGGCGCTATTTTATTAGCTTTATTTGCAAAACCTTTAGCTGAACTTATTAATAATCCTTTGATTGAAAAGTTCATCGTCATTATATTAGTACTTTTTGTGACTACAGCGACATTTGAATATTTTAAAAATTTGAGTGTAATAACAGGAGGTTTAAAAGGGTATTTATATTTAACAACATCAATACAGCTAATTACCGTACTTATAAATATATTTATTGTTATATTCTTAGATAATTTAGCTTATGTACTATTTTTTTCGGCTTTTAGTAATCTACTTTTATTTTTATTTTTACTATATGTAAATAAAAATAGTTTTTTATTGAGGGTTAACAGAGGGTTCGTTTCTTCTGTTGAGATTAAATATATAATAGCGATGGGATCCGTATCTCTAGTTGCTGTTTTAAATGGTTATATTGACCAGCTAATGGTGTCGTTTTTGATGGACGCGAGTAGCTTTGCTACTTTAAAAGTAGGAGCTTTTCAAATCCCATTTATTAGTATTATTACAGGCTCATTATTGACTGCGATGATACCTGTTATTTCTAAATTAATACGCTCAAATGACACTAACGGCGTTATTGCTGTGTGGAAGGAGTCGATAGAAAAAGCGACAGTGTTGCTGGTGCCCATCGTTATATTTTGTTTAATTTACAGTAATGAAATAATTTTAACTTTATTTGGCGAAAAGTACGAAAACTCAGTTATTGTTTTTCAGGTCTATATGTTTCAATGGTTGAGGGCTGTTGTTATTTTTGGTGGTGTAATGGGAGCTATAGGGTTAGAAAAAGCACTGTTTAAAAATACGCTAGTAACAACTACATTGAATGTGGTATTGAATTATTTTTTAATTTCAAAATATGGCGTTATTGGGGCTGCTTTCGCGACTACATTTTTAAACTTTTTTGGTGCTTACTTACTTATAAAACCAATAAATAAAAGGCTTAAGGTTAAATTTTCCTCTTATTTCCCAACCAAAATATATATAACTTCAACTTTATTGTCTGTTGGATTGGCATTCTTATTGAAATCTTATAATTTACTTTTTGAAGTTAATATATTTTCTCTAGGTATTATCGCGATTGTTTTTTATATATTAATGATTATTATCCAAATGAAAGTTTTTTATAAAAAAGTGTCATTACTTCAGTTAAAGGAAATGATTTGAAGAAGCTATTTGATAAGTATAAAACAGTAAAAAAACAATTGGCCTATGACCATAAAGGTTATCCAATTGAGAATATAGTATCTCTTGAATTGATTTCTTTGATTTATAAAAGAGAAAATTTCAATATTCGTCGAAGTTTGGTTTATTTTTTTGCGGTTCGTAAAATTAAAATACCGACGCAGAAAAAAGCACTTTTTTCTATAGGTGATTATAATCGCAAAGATTATTATGAGCTTTTAAAGCATGTTATGACAAGCTACCAAAATGAAAGTGATCTTGTTGATTTATCGAATTCTAAACGAAGTCTCACATTCTCGCTGTCCAATATATTTTCAGCATTTAAGATTGTCTTTTTTAGAAAGCTTGAGTTAAATTTTTTATCGAAAATAACCTTGGCAGCTTCAATCGCACATAACCTTAATAATATTGATTTTTTAGAAAAGCAAACACCGACTAACATTAAGCTTTTTTGTGCATTTTGCAGTAACCTTAATGAAGAAGCTGTACTAAATTACTTTTTCAAAAAAAACAATATACCTACCTATTCTTTACAGCATGGGTTGTGGTTTATTTACGATATCCCGCCGATAGACGCTATTGCTTATGAGAATGTTGTTGCTGATAAGTTACTTTGTTGGGGAGAGTATACCCGTGATGAATTCATAAAATATGGTATGGACGAGCGCAGGCTTGTAGTTGCAGGTTACCCTAAAAAAACAACTCCATTGATTTTACCTAAAAAAAGCCATAAAAAATTAAGAGTGCTCGTGTTGTTGGCTAGGAGTCAATTTGATGAAAATAATCTCAACTTAATCTCCTTGCTTTCTCAGTCGACTTTGAATATAGAGTTTGAATTTAAGCTTCATCCAGCGTTGATAGTAGAGAAGTATTCAGATCAGCTTAAGTCTGAAAGCTTTAATTTTGCGCCTGCAGGTACAGTCCAAGAGTTATTAAATTTAAACCGCTATGACTGTTCTATTTCTTATAATTCTACAGCTTACTATGATAGTTACATAAATAACTGTATCTGTTTAAGGTATCAAGATGCTGACGCAGATAACGCTATTAGCGTGCTTGATGATAGCTTTACTTCGGTCTCTGAATTTGAAAGTAAAATTAACTTAGTGCTTACAGCACAAAGTGACGAAAAGGTTTGGACTGAAATTGAAAAAAACCTTAAATATATATTAGGCTATAGGATCAACAATTATGAAAGTTTTTCTTAAATTTAAAAAGTTGTTATTGTTGCCTGTGTCTCTTAAAAAGCGTTATGTAGCGCATTTGTGGCTATTGGCCAAAGGTGCGTTAATTTATCGCTTTATATTTAGTCATTATGGAAAAGGAAGTATTGTATACAAACCTTTGTTTATAAGCTATGAGGCAGTAAAACTTGGTGAAAACGTATCAATTGGAGAGCATGCCCGAATAGAAGCAATAGATAGCTGGCTCGAAAGAAAATACACGCCCTCTATTTTAATTGAAAGCGGTGTACGCATTGAGCAGCGCTGTCATATTACCGCTGCAGGCCAGCTAGTTATTGGCAAAAACTCGTTAATATCATTCGATGTTATGATTCAAGATACCGATCACGAGTATCAAAATATTGAACTCCCGGTTAGTCAGCAGCCTCTGATCGTGAACAAAACTATAATTGGTGAGAGTTGTTTTATTGGCAGTGGTGCGAAAATAAGTGCCGGGACTACACTTGGAAAACATTGTGTTGTGGGTGCTAATGCGGTGGTTCGTGGTGATTTTCCTGACTATTGCGTTATTGTTGGAATACCTGCAAAGATTGTAAAAAGATATAATTTAGCTACGCAAGCGTGGCAAAAAACAAACTCTTTAGGGGACTTTGTTTAGGTCCTCGGTTGAAACAAAATACTTAAAGGTAAATGGTGGTGTGGTGTTAAATTATACAGTTATTGGTGGTCGTGGCTTTATTGGTAATGAAGTCTCAAAAAAGTTACTTGAAAATAACCATTCTATATATATTCCAGAAAGAAACGATATTGATTTGTTTTCTAAGCCATTAGGCACTGTAATTTTTTGTGCAGGGGCTGGTGATTGTAAAAATGCACCCTTGCAGGTTTTTAAGTCAAATTCATTATTGTTAGCTGAAATATTAGAGAAAGCGTCATTCGATAAACTGATTTATATTTCATCTACTCGCCTTTATATGGGGCAGGACAATACCCAAGAAAATGCAAATTTAGTCGTTTCTCATGGAGATGAAAGGCGTTTATTTAATTTATCTAAGTTAATTTCTGAAGAGCTCTGTTTGTTAAGCTCTAAAAAGGTTGTTATCATTCGACCCTCAAATGTTTATGGCTTGGCATTAAATAGCCCCCTTTTCTTACCTGCAATTACTCGTAACGCAATAAATAATAAACATGTTGATATGTACGTTACACCAGAATATGCAAAAGATTATATTTCTATCACTGATCTTGTTGATGCTATTTATCAACTTGCTGAAAAAGATAATCTAAGTGAAACAGTTTATAATATTGCGTCGGGTATAAATACAAAAGCTAAAGATATAGCTAACGTTCTGGAAAGTGAAACTGGTTGCAATATCAATTGGATAAATGGCTGTGTAGATGAGTATTTTCCAGTTAATGATATCTCTCGACTAAAAAAAGAAATAACATTTAATCCTCGAAATGTATTAGATGATATGAAAATTATGATTGATGATTTTAAAGATAAATTAATTTAGGTATTTCGAAGGTATTAAAATGGATTTTCAAGGTCGCAAAATATTATTTATAGGTATTGGCTTTTATGATTATGACAAATTAATTGTTGAAAAATTAAAGAACAAAGGAGCGGTAGTTAATTATATCTGCCAATCTCATCGTAATAGAGTAATGAACCAATTTGCTAAGTTTAAATCTGCGAGCCATATAGAAAAAAAACACTCAGAAAAGCATCTATTTCTCCAGCTAGATAATCAAACAAACTATGATTATATCTTCGTAATTAAAGGGGATAGGCTTTGCTCCCAACATATTGATATGTTGAAGAAAAACAACCCAGGTGCTACTTTTATCTTATATCATTGGGATAGTATCAGAAGGGTTGAAGGGGGGGCAAAAATTGCGAGCTTATTTGATAGAGTATGTAGCTTTGATCGTTTGGACTGCAATAAATATTCATTTGATTTTATACCCCTTTTCTATAGAAATAGAATTGAACGGAAAGCTACTTATAAATATGACATTTCTTTTGTGGGCTGGTTGCACTTTAACCGTTTAGACTTGCTAAAAGATATTGCATTAAAAATGGATGTTGTAAACAAGAGCTATAAGTTTTACTTGTTTACGAATCCAATAAACTGGTTTAGGTTAAATATTCTAAAAAGAATAACATTTATCCATAGGAAAACATTAGCTTATAGTGAATATTCGGAAATTGTGAGTAATTCTAATGCGATTTTAGATTTCCATCATCCAAAGCAAGATGGACTTACAATGCGAACAATTGAAGCATTAGGTGCAAATAGAAAAATTATTACGACGAATTCAGATATCAGGCATTACGATTTTTATGAATTTAAAAATGTATTTATTTTAGATGATGATGTAGAAATACAGAGCCTTATTAACTTTATTAATGAGGATTTTTCGCCTGTTCCTGAGTCTATTTTATATCAATACTCGATGGATGCATGGCTTGATAAAATATTTTCCTTTTAGCACGTCGCTGTTGGATCTAATGTTGTACGGTGGGCTCTGTCGCTGAGAGCCACGCCATACAAAAGGTGGGTTTTAAAAAATTCATCTTTTTCTATTAAAATAATTTATAAGTAGCTACCAGTGATAAATTCTTTCCTTTTTGTAATCATCACCTTTGTCGTCACTAGAAATCTACCTTTTTCTACCCTTGCACCTATCGCTAACTTTTGCGTCTTGTGCCTTGTCATAATTGGCTTTCTTCATTGGTTCAAAAAAAGAGACAAATATATCGGTTTAGCTTTTTTACTGATTACATTTCTCGCTTCATATAGCTTATTTTTTTTAGAAAATGATCCGTTACTTATTATGCGGTTTTATATAATTTTACTGTCTTTACTATGTGTACATTTCATTCCATTTAATAGCTTAAAATCATTAAATATCGTAATTGGACTGCATATTCTTCAAGGTATTGTTATTATGGCTATATCTTTGTACCTTTATTCGACTTGGGAAGTATCAAGTTATTTACCAATTAGGCATTGGTTTTTAAATAACGGTTTTGGTGATGTGTATACATATGGAAACGGCTTCTTCCGAGTTCAAATTAAAGGAAATGCTCTTATTCCTTTTTTTGCCATGGTATCTAATTTTTTATATTTGAAAACACAACAAAAAAAGTATCGATTTAGTGAAGCCTTCCTTTTGCTTGCAACACTCTTTGCTGGCAACTTTATGTACCTAATTGGTTGCGGCTTTTATTACATTTGTGCTTTCTTGATGCAAACTAACTATTTAAGTAAGGTTAGGGGGTTGAAGAATATAACGTTATTGTTTGCATCTATTTTAATCGTACCGATAGCGGTTACCTCTGCTGTGAATGTGATTGAAAAAAAGTCCACTGGACAAGTCTCATCTATTGGTACTCGTATAGATCAGGCTGAAGTATTGCTTTCTGATATGAGCGATGATGTATTTACTGTACTAGCTGGTAAGGGGCTGGGCAATACGCTCGATGTTACGACAAGTGCGAGAGATTATACTGGTAATATTTATTTTGAACTACAAGGCGTCTATTTTTTAAATCAATTAGGCTTTATCTTTTTAGCATTATATATATTAGCTTTGTTTTATCTCTATAGTAAATTTATATATTTTAACCATTTAGGTTTAATTTATTTATCCTATGTTGGTTATGCTATATCAAACCCGTACATTTTGGATACTAATCATATAATTGTAATTATAACACTCTGTTTATTAAGTAGGTTAATCAGAGCCAATATGTTAGTGACTGGAAAATTCAGTAGGAATGTATATTAAGTAGTTTTAGTGTTTATAAATAGAAAAAATTAAAGTGCGAAATTAACTGGTTTTTTCTTAGATGTTTACTAAGGCAAGTGTTTATTTATATAAATGTGATTGAGTTATAATTATGAATGAAAAAGTTTTTTCTGTATTAGTCTTATATAATGCAACCCAAACTGAAGCTGAAGTAGCTGTCAATAGATTAGTTGAGTTGGGTACACAAGTGGTTGTCTGCAATAATTCAAAATATGATGTTGAAATAAATATAAGCGATTGTGTAAAAGTATTTAATTTTAGGGAAAATTTAGGAATTGCAAAAGCTCAGTCATTAGGAATGGATTGGGCTTTTAATAATGGTGCTGACTTTGTATTGCAGATGGATCAAGACAGTGAGCCTGACAGAAATCTACCTAGTAAATTACTAGAGTGCTATCATGAATTAACACAAAATAATTATTCTGTAGGTTTAGTCGGTTGTCAGGATTATGATAAAGATACGTTAGAAGTCAATGAAGCCAAGGTTTCTAAAGGGCAAAGTGTTTATTGTTCAGAGTATATCTCCGTGTCTAGTGTTTTAAGCTCAGGTAGCCTAATTCCAAAAGAAGTATATTTGCAGGTTGGAGGAATGGATGACGATTTATTTATCGATGCAGTTGATTTTGAATACTGCTGGAGAATCAAAGCTGCCGGCTATTTAGTTATAAAAAATAACAAAGCAAAACTTGCTCATAAATTAGGCGATGGCAATAAGAAGATACTGCTTTTTATTAATGTAGGTGTTTGTAGTCCTATTCGACATTATTACCAATTTAGAAATACTCTACTTTTAATGAAACGTGGTTACGTGCCTATTTATTGGAAAATATCTAGTTTAGCAAAGCTACTTTTTAAACTATTTATTTATCCATTCACATTACCAGACGGGTATGTACGTTTTAAATACATGTTAAAGGGGATTAAAGATAGCTTGATGGGGCGAGTAGGTATAGTTACATGAATTTTTCTGTACTAATGTCAGTATATTGCAAAGAAAATGCATTATTCTTGGATGAAGCGCTAAGGAGTATTTACAATCAAACTTTAAAGCCGACCGAGGTTGTACTCGTTCAAGATGGACCTCTCTCCAGAGAACTATATGCTGTTATTAAGAGCTGGAAATCTAAATTAAACATAGTCGATGTTTTAATGAAAGAGAATGTTGGTTTGGGGGCAGCTCTAAATGAAGGTTTGAAATATTGTCGTTACGATTTTGTAGCCAGAATGGATACTGACGATATTGCCCTTGAAGAACGCTTTGAGCAGCAGCTTTCTATTTTGACATCTTTAAACGTTGATGTTTGTGGCTCGTGGATTAGCGAATTTGACGATGATCCAAGTATCATCTTATCAATAAGAGAGGTTCCCGAAAAACATTGCGATATAGTTAAATTCTCTAAGTCAAAAAATCCAATCAATCATCCATCAGTTATGTTCAAAAAAAGGGTGGTAGAGCAAAGTGGTGGCTATCAGAATGTGTTGTATTTTGAAGATTACTTCTTATGGTTGAATTTAATTAAAGCGGGATTTGTTTTTTACAATATACCTGCAGCGTTAGTGCATATGAGAGCTGGTTTTAATCAATTATCTAGACGAAGTGGTTATTTATACTTCAAGCGAGAGCTGTATTTTTATAAGTGTTGCTATAAAAATAAATTATTGCCTAAAGGGCATATACTAAAAAGCTTAACATTAAGAATGCCTATAAGGCTTCTACCTAAGGTTATTATTGCAAAAATTTATACATTGATTAGAAATAGTAAAACCTAGGAGTAATCCCTTTTTTAAGTAAGTTTTGTAGCATAATGAGTTTTTCGTGGCTTCTATGTTATTTTGATCCTTGTGTTACAGGAAAAATAAGTAATTAAAAATAGAATAAACTTCAGTTTATAACTCACGCTCGTTAAACTCATCAGCAGCTTAGGTAGAATAATTGAATTGCCCTTAATAAAAGAATCTAAGGGCATTAAATGCTTTGTATTTATCCGTTTATTACATCATTGTTAGAAACCACTTACCCTCGAAGTTGAATGTTCTGTTGTATCCTAACTTCGGAAAATAAATATATTCTAGTTTGTATTCGGTAGACTCAGTTGTGATAGATACGGCATTAACTTTTTTATTTATAAGTATTATTTCCGATTTCTATAAATATTTGTTCGTCTAAAACTGCTTTATACCTTGCTGCCAAAGCAGCTTTTGCATCATCATCGCCATGTACAATTTTTATATGGCTTGGCTTTTTATACATACCCGTTACAAACTTAATTAATCCGCTTTGATCGGCATGGGCACTGTACCCGCTAATTGTATGTACTTTTGCGTTTATAGTAATGCGAGCATCATTTATAAAAACATACCCATTACGCGGGCCATATTTTTGAATTTCGCGGCCTAACGTTTTGTTTCCTTGGTAACCTACAAACAATACATCGGTGGTTTTGTCATTTAAAAATCGCTCAAGATAATTAACTATACGCCCACCAGTGCACATACCGCTTGCTGCTAATATTATGGCTGGTGTTGGCCGCGAACTTAAATAGTTGATAATAGCCAAATGCTCTTTGTGTGAATCAACCGTAGTTAGGTTTTTAAAATCGAGCGGGTGCCTACCGTTTGCAACTTTGCGTTTGGCCTCGCTATCCCATAGGTATTTAAACTTTTTGTATTGCTCAGTAAAATTGGCTGCCATAGGGGAGTCGAGTATTACGTGAATGTCTCGCCAATTAGACTTTTTAGATGAGCTATGTATGAGTTGCTCCAGCTCATATAGCAGCTCTTGTGTACGCCCAATACTAAAAGCTGGCACTAACACCACGCCATTATCGCTAACAGCGCGTTCGATAATGTTTTTTAGCGTTTGAGTGCGCTCTTTACGGCCTTGATGATTTTTATCGCCGTAGGTTGATTCAATAACTAGAGTGTCGGCTTTGTAGGGCGGCTTAGGCGAAGGGAGTAACGGGGTATAGGGCGCGCCCAAGTCTCCCGAAAATACAACGCGATGTTTGTTGTTATTGCTATTTGTAATATCAATTTCAACGTAGGCAGAACCTAATATATGCCCAGCACGCTGAAACCGCGCTTTAGCTTTATTGAGCCCTTTGCAAGGTAGTTCAAACCACGCTTTATAGTCAACAGCTACTATACGTTTATTTAATAAGCTTAAGCAGGCAGCTATAATTTTAGGGTCGCGGGTTACACCTACTTTTAAAGCATCTTCTATTACTAAAGGTAATAAACTGGCTGATGCAATACTTGTAAAAATAGGGCCTTTAAAACCGGCAGCTAATAAGTAAGGAATTCTACCAACATGGTCAATATGGCAATGGGTAACAATAAGGGCAGTAACATGGGTAATATTAAACTCAATTGAAAGATCGACTTTAGAGTCTTCGCCTTGAAATAACCCGCAATCAATAAGCACACCTGTTTGCTCGTTAACTACCAGCTCGTGGCACGAACCGGTAACTCCATTAACCGCTCCGTGGTGAAGTATTTGCATTGCGCTTCCTTGTTATCAAGTTGTTACATTGAATTTTAAGGTAGAAGCAAAGCCATAAATATTCAAGGTTATAACGCTTGAGCTAAATTAATAACCCCACCTGCAAATATGAACCAACCTGTAAGTGCGAATTTACTTTGCGATTTTATCATTTTTATCACTTTGCGTTCTTACTTAGATATTAATTTTTAGATCATATTAATTCAGGTTTTTAATAAATTTATTACCTTTTCCTAAACTTTTGTTTAGCTCGTTCTAAACATTGCTTTATAAGCGCTAAACCAGCGTTAAAGCCTTTATTTCTCTTAAATTCAATAACATTGTTTACCAATGTGAGTGGCTATTAACCACTAAGGCTTATTTACATAGGCACTCTATGGTGGTTATAATGCCGCCGTTATTTAGTTTAGCGTTGTGTTTTTTGCAACTTAGTTATGTGTTAAGGACTATTATGGAAAGTTGGTATTTAGTCGTATGCAAACCTAAGCAAGAAGAGAGAGCTAAAACTAACTTGCAAAATCAAGGGATTGAAGCGTTTTACCCCAAATTAACTACCGAAAGGTTGGTTAAAGGTCGGCGTACCGTCAAACAAACCGCTTTATTCCCTAATTATTTATTTGTATGCCTTGAGTCAAAAAACGGTAATTTTTCTGCTGTAAAAAATACACGTGGAATTGGTGGCTTTGTATCCTATGGATCACAGTATCAATTAGTTTCTACACATATAATTAATCAGCTAAAAAATGAGCGTTCACACACCACAGAATCACTAATACCAAAAGCAGGTGATGTAGTAAGTGTGAATAACGATTCATTTAATAATATACAAGCAATATACAAAGAGCCAGACGGCGACCTGCGCAGTATTTTACTAATTAACTTACTCAATCAAAAAATTGAAGTAAGTGTAGATAATAAAGATATTAAGCAATAATAACTAAAAGCGTAACACCGTAAAAAATAGCTATATATCAGTACATAGGAACTGTAACCTAAGGGCGGAAGCGTGCCTAAAACACTGTGGTTAATTACTTGTAGACGCACAGCTTGCTGGCGTGACGAGCAAAGCTCGTAATAGAACTTCTTCACAAAGAGGTCAAGGACACTGCGCTTTAGAGAAGTAAACAGCCATAAAGTACTTGTTTAAATGGCTTCTCATTTACTCCACATTCGCTTCTCTTTGTGCAATCATATTTTAAGTGATTTATTCACAAAGAGGTTAAGAGGGCGCTGCGCTTTAGAGAAGTAAACAGCCATAAAGTACTTATTTAAATGTCTTCTCATTTACTCCTCATTCGCTTCTCTTTGTGCAATCATATTTAAGTGATTTATTCACAAAGAGGTTAAGAGGGCGCTGCGCTTTAGAGAAGTAAACAGCCACAAGTACTTATTTAAATGGCTTCTCATTTACTCCTCATTTGCTTCTCTTTGTGCAATTATCAATAAATGTGTTTCAAAAAGAAGTTATGAGCACGCTGCGCTTTTAACGTTGAAGCCCCGTGGCAAAGTTTAACACCGTGGTTACGGTCACTCGTAGACGAGTAGCTTGCTGGCGTAACGAGCAAAGCTCGTAATAAGGGTTATTCACAAAAGGGTTAAGAGCACGCTGCGCTTTAGAGAAATAAAAAGTCATAAAGCATTCGTTTAAATGGCTTCTCATTTACTCCTCATTCGCTTCTCTTTGTGCAATAAATCTTTAAGTGGTTAATCTGAAGAGGTCGAGGGCGCTGCGCTTTAGAGAAGTAAACAGCTATAAAGCACTTGTTTAAATGGTTCCTGATTCACTTCTCTTTGTGCAATTGGTGATGAATGCGTTAAGTGTTTTACTAAAAACGGCTTTCAATTAAATTTATTCATAAATGCCTTGCGAAAACACTGATATAATTTCAGTGCTAATTAAAAACTTAGTTACAAAGCTTTTACAAAGCAAAGGCTATTGCTTCACAATAGTGCGCATGCTTTAATTAGTCGGCTAAAATACAAGTGCTCACCAAGGTTGGTGAGTAAGTGCAATATTTAAAATAATTTTGGGATTCTACAATGGCGTTAAGCTGTAAATCACTCGCATCAATACTCGCAATACTAAGCATGACCGGCTGTACAATAGTACCAGGCAGTCACTTTGAAGGTATAGACTCAGGCGAGCAAACACAAAACCTCGAACAAGATCTCGAAAAAGTAAACATTCAAATAATCGACTCGCTACTAATAAATAAACAAAATCAAGCGCGTATAGCTGCTAAACCAATTTCAAGCACCGCTGGTTTAAATGTAAGTAACTACGAATACAAACTAGGTGTTGGCGACGTACTAACAATAGGCGTATGGGATCACCCAGAGCTAACAATACCCGCAGCAGTACAACGTACCGCAGAGTTTGACGGCTTCCGTATACAACGAGACGGCACCATTACTTACGCCTACGCACCAAATATACCCGCAGCAGGTAAAACAATAAGCCAAGTACGTAATGAGCTTGTAAAACGCCTAAGTCGAGTAATAGAAGACCCGCAAGTAGATATAAAGATAGTTGGTTTTAAAAGCCAAAAAACATATGTGACGGGTGAGGTAAAACAACCCGGTGTATATCCAATCACAGAGAACCCTCTTACCTTAATTGATGCCCTAAACCAAGCGGGCGGCTTAACTGATGCAGCCGATTGGCGCACAGTAACATTTACCCGTGGCAACAAAACAGAAGTTATAAAACTTGATGACTTTTATGCCCATGGTGACATTTCGCAAAACCGTTTATTGCAACATGGCGACATTGTGCATGTACACCGAAACGATGCACAAAAAATATTTGTATTGGGTGATGTTAAAAAAGCAGGTTCAGTAACGCTTAACCGTTATGGTTTAAACTTGGCCGAAGCGCTAAGCGACTCGGGCGGCTTAAACGAAGCAACAGCCGACGCTAACGGCGTATTTGTACTGCGTAAAAGCAACGTAGAGCAAACCGGTGTTATTGCAAACGTATACCAATTATACGCTAAAAATATAGCGGCAATGGTATTAGCTGAGCAGTTTGAACTACAACCGCGCGATATTGTATATGTAACATCGGCACCGCTTGCCCGTTGGAACCGTGTAATAAGCTTACTGTTACCGTCAATCGCGACTGTAGATAGTGTTGACGATATAACTGCAAACTAAGGGTTTTTTAAAGATGTTTGATTCAGTTTTAGTAGTGTGTGCAGGTAACATTTGCCGCAGCCCAACAGGTGAGTATGTTTTAAAGCAAAAGCTTGAAGGCAAAAATATTAAAGTATCGTCAGCAGGTTTAACCGCGCTTGAAGGCAAACCAGCAGATGCAAAAGCAAAGCAAATAGCACTTGCACATGGTATCAATATGGATACTCACCAAGGGCAACAGCTTACATCAAGCTTAGTTGCGCAAAACAGCGTAATACTCGTAATGGAAGAACGCCATTTAAACGACGTACATGCTCGCTACCCAGAGGCGCGCGGTAAAACGTTTTTACTAGGTAAGTGGATTAATAACGCTGAAATACCAGATCCTTACCGCCAAAGCCAAGAGGCTTTTGAACACGTTTATACATTAATCGACAGCGCGTGTAGCGCTTGGCAAAAGTATTTATAAGGAATGGCTAATTTAATGAATACCCAGCCGAATAACAGCGCTAGTAGCGCGAATAGTAAAAGCACTAATAACACGCAAGAAATTGATTTAATGGCGCTACTAGGCGCATTGCTCGATCGCAAATATTTTATAGTAGCCGTAACTGCGCTGTTTATGTTTGTAGGTGTTATTTATGCTGTATTAAGTACCCCTGTTTACCAAGCAACAGCCATGATACAAGTTGAAGACGGCGGCGCATCAGTCCCTGGTTTTGACGATATGGCAGGCATGTTCGAAAGTACATCGGCCGCAGTAACCGAAATAGAGCTACTAAAGTCGCGCAGTATAATAGGTGAGGCCGTTGATACGTTAAAGCTTGATATAATAGCAGAGCCTAAATTATTTCCGTTTATAGGGAGCCGAGCTTACCGTACTTTTACCCCAATGGAAGATGGCGATTTAGCTGAGCCAAGCTTTGGTGCTAATAGCTACGCATGGGGCGGTGAGAGCATAAATGTATTTAGATTTGACGTACCACGCTTTGCAATCAATAAAGAATTTACAGTTGTAGCACAAGCTAACAATAGTCTTGCACTTTTAAATGAAGACGGTGAGAAAATATTATCGGGTAAAGTAGGCGAGGAGCTTACAAACGGTAAGTTTAACTTAACCATTCGTACTTTAAATGCTCGCCCTGGTACAGAGTTTACAATTACCCGTAAAGATCGCTTAAATACTATTTTAGACCTTCAAACTGCAATTGGTGCAAGCGAAAAAGGTAAAGACTCAGGCATAATTAATTTAAGCTTACAAAGTACTAAGCCAAGCTACGCTGAAAAAGTACTTGATAAAGTAGCGGCTATTTATGTACGCCGCAATGTTGAGCGCAACAGCGCTGAAGCACAAAAGTCGCTTGAGTTTTTAGAAGTACAATTACCTGAAATTAAAAAACAGTTAGAGTTCGCAGAGCAACGCTTTAACGATTACCAAATTAAACGCCAGTCAATAGACATAACGCTTGAGACTCAAGGCGTGCTTGAGCAAGTAGTAAAGCTTGAAACCAAACTACAAGAGCTAAACCTAAAACGTTTAGAGCTTGGCCGTAAATTTAAAAAAGACCACCCAGCATACCAAGGTATAATTGAGCAAATTCAAGCAGTAGAAAGCCAAAAAAATGAGCTAATTGGCGAGGTAGGTAACCTACCCGAAACCCAACAAGAGTTATTGCGCTTAAAGCGCGATGTTGAAGTAAGCAACCAAATTTATACGTTGCTACTAAGCAAAACCCAAGAGCTTGATATAGTACGCGCCGGTACCGTAGGTAATGTACGTGTTATAGACTACGCCGAGGTAAATACCAGTAAACCAGTAAAACCTAAAAAAGCGCTAATAGTAGTAATGGCAACTATGCTAGGTGGCATGCTTGCAGTGGCTATTGTACTTATACAAAAAGCCATGCACAAAGGGGTAGAAGACCCAAGCGAGATTGAAGGCCTAGGCATACCTGTATACGCAAGTGTACCCCACTCAGACTACCAAGATAAACTAACCGGCTTTACAGGGCGCAAAAATAAAGCAGGGAAAGCAAAAAGCTTACTAGCGCTTGATAACCCAGCAGACCTTTCAATAGAGGCACTACGCAGCCTACGTACAAGCTTACACTTTGCGATGATGGAGGCTAAAAACAACATTATTGCTATATCGGGCCCAAGCCCGGGTGTGGGTAAATCGTTTATATCGGTTAACTTAGCGGCAGTACTAGCACAGAGTGGTAAAAAGGTACTAATTATTGATGCCGACATGCGTAAAGGCTACTTACAAACACAGTTTGGTTTAAAGTGGGACGATGGCTTAAGCGATTATCTATCAGGCCGTTTAAACCTAGATCAAGTTACTAAATCAACTAAAGTTGAAGGCTTGAGCGTTATTACGCGCGGACAAATACCGCCAAACCCTTCTGAGCTATTAATGCATAGCAATTTTAGCAAATTAGTTGAAGAAGTAAGCGCCGCTTACGATATTATAATTATTGATACTCCTCCAATACTGGCAGTAACCGACCCGGCTATAGTGAGTGCGCATACAGGCACTACCTTATTAGTAGCGCGTTTTGGCCAAAACCACTTGCGTGAAATAGACCTAACTCGCAACCGTTTTGAACAAAATGGAATAGACGTAAAAGGGCTTGTATTTAACGGTGTAGTTAAAAAAGCGAGTAACGCTTATGGGTATTACGGTTATTACAACTATGAATATAAATCCGATAAATAAAGCCGTTTATTTATATAGATTTTACAGGGTTTATAATGAAAATTAAAATATTACATCATCAAAAGTACTTCGGGCAAAGTTTACCTACATTTAAAAGTATGGATTTAAACTTGTTGGAAACCTCTTTACAAAAACTTGGCTTTAGTACTTCTTTAATTAGTTTTGAAGAGTTGCAAAGTGAGGTTCCATCAAATGATACGTTTTACTTATGTGGCAGTCATCAAAATTTGGATGTGAAAAGCTACTTGGACGATGTGCTGGATTTAGAGTGTTTTGAAAATAAAATTATACCTAACAGGCGATTAGTAAAGGCGCATGAAAATAAAGGTTTTCAAGGGGTGCTAGCAAAAGCATTAGGGCTTCCCTATGAGGAACAGTTGTACTTTATTGAACCTCAGAGTTTAAATGAAACAAAGGTTATTAAACTAGTTAATGGTGCAGGTAGCGGCGGCGTTAAGCTATGTAATAATAACAAAGAGTTAAAGGCGTTTTTATTTAAAGCCTTAGCATTAAAGCTAGGGGTAAAAAGGTTGGCGTACTTTTTAAGGGCCAAGTTTAATAGCGTACGCAAAATTAATTATCATAAAGAAGCGCTTTCATATTACACCCCTAAAGAAAAATATATTACTCAAGATTTTGTAGCTGGTCTAACCTGTGATTTTAAAGTGCTGGTTTTCATGAATAAGCTATTTGTGCTCAAAAGAAATACAAAAAAAGGGGATTTTAGAGCAAGTGGTAGTGGCTTGTTTGACTTTATAGATGCGCCGAATGATATGCTCGAATTTGCTTTTCAATTTCGTAAAGAGTTAGATACACCTTACGTTTCTATGGATATTATAGAAAAAGGTAATGGTTATAGTTGTATAGAATATCAGTGCGTTCACTTTGGGCCTTATACACAAATGGAGGCAGAGCATTACTATTTATTTGACAATAACACTTGGCTAAAAAAGCATAATAACACCAAACTTGAGCCACTTATTGCGGATTCCCTATACTTATTTTTAAAGTGCAAAAAAGTTGTTTAAAAAAACTCTGGGCTTAAGCAGTGCGCTGGCGGTAAGCCAGTTAATTAATTTTATAGCTATGACTCTAGGCTCTAAATTATTTGGGCCTGATGTTTTTGGTCAATATATGTTTGTTAACTCTATTTCGCTAACATTTGCTGTACTTGTTTGCCTGAGGGGCGATCATTTTATTTTAGCCAAAAATGACATAAGCTTAGAAAAAACCATAAACACTTTTTTATCAATATCTATACTTATTTTAATCATATGTATTTCTATTGTTGTAGTTTATTGGGTTACAGTTGGTGCTAATTATGCGCAAGTTTCACTCATACTAGCTGGTATTTTACTGGCTGGCGCTAACGCTAACTTCCAATTACTAGGTAGTGCGCTAATCAAAACTGAAAAACTTAAAGTATTCAGTTACTCATCAATAATAAAACCAACCATAATGTGTTTAGGTCAAATATTCATTTTTATGCTTGCGCCATTATTGGCATTTGCGATGATTTTACCTAGGCTGCTTGGAGATATATCTGCTTTTTTAATCAGGTTTCGTACCATAAAAAATACTCCTTTTGTCTTCGACAAAGATCAAGTGGCATTTATTAAAAGTAATTATAAATATTGCGTTGTCGGTACAATAGCTAGTTTTTTGAATGTTTTATCTCAACAGATGCCGATGTTACTCTTACCAATATTATTTGGTTATGCGGCATTAGGCTATTTTTCATTAGCGTTTTCTTTGGTTGTGATACCTGTAACACTTTTGCTTTCACCTTTGAGAAGCTTATTAATTAAAGAGTATGCAAGTCACAATTCAAAGAATAAAGTCTTTAATAAGTTTACATTACTACTCATGCCAATAAGCATAGTGGGAGTTTTATTTGCCTTTTTTGCTTCTGAGCCTATTGTTTTAGCAATTTGGGGAAAAGAGTGGTTGCAAACAGCTTTATATATAAAATTAATTAGTATTTGGGCTGCCAGTGGTTTGTTAAATGCGCCTAGTTTTGCCTATATTATTGCCACAGAAAAACAGGAATACCTTTTATATTTAGAAGTGTTATTTATTTTTATAAAAATTGCTATTTTAGGTGGTGCTTATTTTTTAGGTACGGGCTTGGTGTTTACATGCATTTATATTGTTTTAAGTGGTGTTTTTTATAACCTAATTTTAATTATTTTTGCAAAGGTTAAAGTTTATAATGAATGTAATAAAAGAAATACAGCTTGACCTTAAAGTCAATAAAGGTAATGGTTTTTTCACAAAATTAATTTTTATAACATATAGGCTTGGCAAGGCTTGTCCCTATAGAATATTGCGCATTTTTATTACTGTTTTTCATAAGTTATTTTGCTTGATAGTAGGTTGTTCTATTCCTTATGGTTGTGATATTGGGTCATCTGTGTGCTTTAAGCATGGCTTTTTCGGGGTATTCATTTCTAAGGGCGCGCGTATTGGGAATGGTTGCATAATTCTTCATCATGTAACCATAGGATCGCAATACTTGGATGGTATGAGTGCACCAACTTTAAGAGAGCAAGTTCAAGTTGGTGCTGGTGCTGTTATTATTGGGGATATTGAAGTGGCTTCGTTGACTAAAGTATCGCCGAATGCATTCTTAAATAAGAGTACAAAGGTTAATTCTAAAGTTTTTGCTGTAAGCCAAGAAAAATGAAAAGTTTAAAAAATATTATCTACTTTATATTAATTTCAAGAGTTTTTTATTGCCTTTTTGCCATTTTTGTTTATTCAAAATTTTCTCAGTTAGGTGACACATCTGGATATTTAGAAGGTGCTTATCTCTATAGAAATGATTTTACCAGTACCGCATACTTAATGTCCTTGATAGGTTCGACTCTTGGTAATTTTGGGAGTGCTTTGCTATCTATTCTAATTTCTACCTTTTCAATTGTATTTCTTTACCTAAAGTTGGAACCTTATTTGAGTAGTAATGGGAGGCGGTTTTTTCTTTTTATTACTATAACTCCTTCTTTTGGTATGTGGACATCAGTGTATTCTAAAGAGTGTATTTTACTGCTTTTTTTTTCTTTGGCAGTGGGGTTGTTGATAGATTTATGTGAAAGGAAAAAAATTAGCTTAATAAGATTAGTTATAGTTTTTGCAATTGTAACATTCATGAAACCACATTATTCTATTAGTCTTTATTTAACATTGCTTGTCATTTATTTAGATAGATCGGGAGTTGAAGGTTTATATTTACTAGTCTTAACTATTATATGTAGTGCCCTAGCTTGTTTTTTTGCTTGGTATCTATCCGATACTGTATATGAATATACACAGCTTTTGAGTAATAGTTACTTCGTTAATGGCGCCAGTACTAGAGAAAATGACTTTTGGCTAGAGCAATATGACTTTTTTCTTTATGCCCCAGTAGGTATCGTAAAGTCTTTTATAGGCCCTACACTTTTTGAAGCCGTGAATCGAATTATGTTTATGCCATATTTTTTAGAAGGGCTTTTTATATTTACTTCGTTGGTAGTGTTTTCTTACAAAAGCGTATTTTATAAAAATAAACTTAATGTATTTCATTTAGCTATTTTCTTATCATTTACTCTAGTTTTAATATTTTCACATTATCCTGTTGGAATAATGAATCCAGGCTCATCAATTAGGTACCGCTCTGGATTTGTATTCCCAATGATTTGTTTCATTTTATTTATAGCAAGTAACAAGTATAGATGCATAGCTGGGAGGAAGGATTGAAAAAAATTATTTTCATAAATAATTTAGGGTTAGGGGGGGCTGAGCGAGTTGTATCCAGGTTGTTTGTAAATGATGATGTTCGTAACTCTACAATTCTTTGGACTTTATTTCCTGACTCATTCTATGATGTAGGTAGAACAGCAAGAGTAAACTTACAGCAGGGAAAATTTTCGCTTTTTTACACGATTAAAAATCTTTTAGAGTTAGACAAAGGAACTATAGTACAAGCTCATTTAAACCTTCCAATAATGTATAGTGCTTTTGCAAAGTTCTTAGGTGCTAAATTTGAATTTCAAGCTGTGCATTGCTTTGCATACAGTAGCTTTTATAAGCGCAGAGGTTTTAAAGGCAAAATACACAGGCTTGCCTTTGGGTTACTTTTAAAAAACGTGCACACTCACATTTTCAAAGCAAAAGAAATGGTGGATGATTTTGAAGATGTATTTGGGTGGCAGCCTTCTCGCTATTCTGTAATTTACAACCCTTACGATATTGAAAAAATAACCTTAAGTGCTCAACAACCACTACTGACTAATGAGCAATTGGATAATAACAAAATGAATGTTGCAGTGGTGGGGCGATTAAATGAGTCGAAACGTGTTTTCGATATTATTAATATAGCCAATGAAACAGCTAGCTTTGCGGTATATCACTTTTTTGGCGATGGCCCATTGCGAGAGGAATTAACAGCAAAAATAAAAGCGAAGGGTATAAATAATATTGTATTGCATGGAATGGTGAGTAACCCATTTAAGTATGTAAGGCAGTGCGGGGTTTATTTGTCTTTATCTGAGTCTGAAGGGTTTCCTAATGCGTTAGTTGAGGCGATGATTTGTGGTGCAATCCCCATACATTCTGATTGTAAAACTGGCCCTAAAGAAATTTTATGCGATGACTTTGAGTCGTTTAACTTAAAAAAGGGTGATTTTAATATTGCAGACAGAGGATTACTGTTTGGTGTTGGTGATAAATCTGCAGCACTAAAGGCTATTACCCATGTTTACAATAACCGTATTGAACTAAATGAGTTATTTAGACAACCGCATCTAGAATACATTCAAAGTGTTGCACTTGATACTATTTTAAATAAGTACTCAAAAATATTAAAAATTACTGATTAAGTCTGGTCGTTAATATGAACAAAAAAATAAAATACTTTATACGTGATTTAATAAGATTAATATTAAGGCCCAAAGGTTATACTTTTATGCGTTTTTTAAAGACTCATAAGTACATTCCTAACTTTAATGCCCCTCAAACCTTTTCAGAAAAGTTAATTGTTAGAAAGTTTAGTATCGAGCCAAATCAGCTTTCTAAATATGTTGATAAGTTTACTGTTAGGGAGCATGTTAAGCGTACTATTGGTGAGCAGTATTTAATTCCTCTTATTAAAAGTGTTACTCATTTAACTGTTAATGACTTTGAAAATTTACCTAAAAGCTTTGTGATAAAAACAAGTAACGGTGGTGGAGGTGAAAACGTTTTAATTGTTGAAGATAAAACAGAGCTTGATTTAGATAAAATATGTAAACAGTTTAACGCTTACTTAAAAATTAAAGTGGGTAAAATAGTTGACGAGCACTTTTACGATGTAGAAACACCAAGAATAATTTTCGAAAAGTTAATTAAATTAGGTGATGGTGGTTACCCGTCAGATTTTAAATTACACATATTTCAAGGCGAATCTAATAATAGTGAAAAAGTAATAGTGCAGGTGGATGCTGATCGATTTGAAAATCATAAAAGGTCTCTTTATAACGAGGATTTAGAGTTACTTGATTATAATATTCAGCCTAAATATGACACTTTAGGTGGTAGTTACCACTTCCCAAGCAATATGCAAGATTTAATATCGCTTGCTAAAAAGCTAGCGAGCCCATTTAAGTATGTAAGAGTAGATATGTACAATGTTGATGGTGTTATATATTTTGGTGAGTTAACATTTTGTCATGGAAGTGGCTGGGAACCAATGAGTTCTAAAAGTGTTGACCAGTTATGGGGTAGTTATTGGCATGAATTTAAGTAGTTTGGAGAGATTTTGAAAACTATAGCAATTAGTGCTAATACTAGCTGGTACTTATATAATTTTAGAAAAAACACAATTTTAGCTATGCTAGCTGAAGGCTATAAAGTTCATGCTATTGCACCTGAAGATGGTTACTCTAAAAAGCTTAAAGAGTTAGGCTGCAATTTTATTAATATTAGGATTGATAGTGGTGGCACAAACCCAGTAAACGACCTAAAAACCTTTCATGACTTTTATAAAATCTACAGTCATAACAACATTAATACGGTTTTAAACTTTACGCCTAAAAATAATATTTATAGTACCTTAGCTGCAAGGTTAGCTGGGGTTAAAACTATTAATAATATTGCGGGTTTAGGTACTTTATTTATTAACGAAAGCATCCCCTCTAAAGTAGCTAGGGTTTTGTACAAATATAGCCAAAGCAAAGCTGATTTTATTTTTTTCCAAAATGAAGACGACAGAGCTTTATTTAAGCAACATAAAATTGCACAAAATGTTACAAGTGATCGCTTACCTGGTTCGGGAGCTGACTTATCGCGTTTTACTGTAACTCCGGCTCCTGACGATGGTGTAATACGTTTTTTACTTATAGCGCGTATGCTTTTTGATAAAGGGATTGCACAATACGTTGAAGCGGCAAGAATACTTAAAAACACATACGGCAATACTGTTGAATTTAGGTTGCTAGGTTTTTTAGATGTTGATAATCCTTCAGCTGTTTCAAAAGCACAAATGAGTGATTGGGTAGATGAAGGCATAGTTAATTATTTAGGTACATCAGATTTTGTTGAGGCTGAGATAGCACAGGTAGACTGTATGGTTTTGCCATCTTATTACCGTGAAGGCGTTCCTAAGTCGTTACTTGAAGCAGGAGCTATGGGCAAACCTATAGTAACAACTGATAATGTTGGTTGTAGAGAAACTATTGATAATGGCGTTAATGGTTTTATTTGCGAACCCCGAAGCACTAAAAGCCTAACTGATGCTCTAGATAAAATAATAACCATGTCACATTCTGAACGCCTTAAACTTGGTATTAATAGCCGCCGTAAAATGGAAAATGAATTTGATGAAAAAATAGTGATAAAAAAATACCTACTTGCTTTAAATAGTCTCTAGCATTTTGTTGTCAATTTTAGTAAGTAATTGCCTACCTCTATATCGGAATTCTATATGTTTTTAGATCTCTCGTTTACCTTTTTTATTGCTTTTGCCAGTTTGTTTTTAATGAGAAAAGCAGCTCGAAAAATAGGTTTAGTCGACAAGCCATCTGGCCGTAAAATGCACACAGGCAATATACCTCTTGTTGGGGGGGTGGCTATATGTATTACCATAGTACAATACATATACTCACACCCAGGGATGATTAACCACGCTAATTTGTATATGTGCTGTATTGTGGGTTTAACGGCTGTTGGTGCATTAGACGATAGGTATGACTTAAGTGTAAAAATACGCATGTTGGTACAAACTCTTATATCTATAGCAATGATTTATTTTGCCAAAGCAGAGTTGGTTACACTTGGAGATATATTAGGGTTTGGTGATATTAGCTTGAGCTATGGTTACGTAGGTGGCTTAATTACTATATTAGCTGTTATTGGCTGTATAAATGCCTTTAATATGGTTGATGGTATTGATGGACTATTAGGTGGCCTTTCGGTAGTTACATTTGGTGCAATTGGTATTTTGCTAAGTATAAGTAACGAGCAAAGTTTAAGTTATTTATGCCTCTTACTCGTTGTATGTATGATCCCTTATATAGTTATGAACCTAGGCCTAATAGGTCGTGAGCGTAAAGTATTTATGGGTGATGCCGGCAGTATGATGATTGGATTTACTGTTATTTGGCTATTAATTGGTGCAAGCCAAACCGCAGGGAACCCTATGATACGCCCAGTAACCGCATTGTGGCTTATTGCATTACCTTTAATGGATATGGTTGCAATAATGGTACGCCGTGTTAAACAGGGTAAATCTCCATTTAAGCCCGATCGAGAGCATTTACACCATATATGCCAACGCTTAGGCTGCTCGCCTACACAAACACTTATTTTAATATGTTCAATTGCATCTGTATTTGCTGTTATTGGTATAATTGGCGAGATTTTTGTTATACCAGAATTTTTAATGTTTTATAGTTTTATATTTGTATTTACAGCTTACCTGCTTGTACTAATTAATTACTGTAAAATTATAAACTTTTTTAGGCGTAAGTTAGACCTACCAGAAAAACAATACTCTGCGAGTAAGTAAAACTATTAGAGCGCGAAGTAAATTCGCACCTACAGGTGACATATATCGTAGGTGAGGTTTTATACCTCGCTTTTTATAATGTTAAATTACATAACCGCGCAGTAAATTAGAGAGTATTGATTGGTGTATATTCCAATATTTTCATCTCTTTCTAATTTTTATTATTCTGTAAAAACCTTTAGTAATATCATTTGATATTACATTTTGGCTAAAGTCTTTTAGCTAGAGCCTAATTTATAACTCTGGTAGAATCATTACATTAATTATTAACTAATCTTAAAGGATTAATATGAAAATTGCCGTAGTAGGTACAGGCTATGTAGGCCTTTCTAACGCTATGTTGCTAGCACAACACAATGAAGTGGTCGCATTAGATATAGACGAAAAAAAAATCGCATTTTTAAATGACAAAAAATCACCAATTGTTGATACCGAAATTAGTGAGTTTTTAACACGTAGTGATTTAAACTTCACAGCAACTACCGACAAAGTAGCAGCATACAAAAACGCAGACTTTGTAATTATTGCTACACCAACTGATTACGATGTAGAAAACAATTACTTTAATACAAGCTCTGTAGAGGCTGTAATTAAAGATGCGATAGCGCATAACCCAAATGCAGTTATGGTTATTAAGTCGACTATACCCGTTGGTTTTACGCAAGGTATTAAAGAGACGTTAGGTGTTAGTAACTTAATATTTTCGCCAGAGTTTTTACGTGAAGGTAAAGCGCTACACGATAACCTTTACCCATCGCGTATTGTTGTTGGTGAGCAAAGTGAGCGCGCGAGTGTATTTGCAAGCTTACTTAAGCAAGGCGCTATCAAAGAAGATATTGAAGTACTTTTTACTGACTCAACAGAAGCCGAAGCTATTAAGTTGTTCTCAAACACTTATTTAGCAATGCGTGTAGCTTACTTTAATGAGCTTGATAGCTACGCTGAAGCGCATGGCTTAAACTCTAAGCAAATTATACAGGGCGTTAGCTTAGACCCGCGTATTGGTGATCATTACAATAATCCATCGTTTGGATATGGCGGCTATTGCTTACCAAAAGATACTAAGCAACTACGTGCAAATTATGCAAATGTACCAAACAACATTATTGGTGCGATTGTTGATGCTAACACGACGCGTAAAGACTTTATTGCCGACTCAATAATTAAGCGTAGCCCAAAAGTGGTTGGTGTATATCGTTTAGTAATGAAAACAGGGTCTGATAACTTCAGAGCTTCTGCTATTCAAGGCATTATGAAGCGTATTAAAGCTAAAGGTATTGAGGTAGTAGTTTACGAACCAGTACTAGAAGAAAGCGAATTTTACCACTCTCGCGTAATTAAAGACCTAAATGAATTTAAGCAAATATCTGACGTTGTTGTATCTAACCGTATGGTTGAAGAGCTTAGTGATATTGCAGACAAAGTTTATACACGCGATTTATTTGGTAGTGATTAATAAACAAAGTTTAAAGGCTAAAGGCAAAGGTTAAAGGCTTATAGTTGAAATTAGTGTTTTTTGTGCGTGAGCAAGCTTCACGCCTACGACTCAGCCGTATAATTGCGATGTTATTGTTGTAGGCGCCTTGCTTGCTGGCTCGTTTAGGCTTTTTTCGTGCGTGCGCAAACTTTACGCCTACGACTCAGTCGTATAATTACGATGTTATTGTTGCTGGCGCGTTAGCAAATAAGCATAGCTTTAAAAAGTTAAAGGCATTGAGGTAAAAGTACGGACCTGAATAGAAGAGTCTAGGCAGTTATCAAAAATGATATCTGCCTTAATGAAAACTATTGAAACTTGGGATTAGGCTTTTAGTCTTCAACTTTCAACTTTCAACTTTCAACTTTATCAGCTTAAAGATTAGGAAATTATGAAATATTTAGTAACGGGTGCTGCTGGTTTTATTGGCGCGGCAACATGTCAAAAATTGTTAGCGGCTGGCCATGTAGTAGTCGGTATTGATAACCTTAACGATTATTACGATGTAAATTTAAAACTAGCTCGTTTAGCGCAGTTTGAAAGCCATGAAGCGTTTACATTTATTAAGCTTGATATAAGTGAACGCCCAGCAATGAGCGAGTTATTTAAAACACAGCAGTTTGATAAAGTAATACATTTAGCGGCGCAAGCCGGTGTTAGGTATTCAATAGAAAACCCTGATGCTTATGCAGACTCTAATTTAGTAGGGCACTTAAATGTGCTTGAAGGATGTCGTAATACTAAAGTTAAGCACTTGGTTTATGCTTCATCTAGCTCTGTATATGGCTTAAACGAAAAAACACCGTTTGAAACAACCGACAGTGTTGATCACCCAGTGTCGTTTTATGCTGCAACTAAAAAAGCGAATGAACTAATGGCGCATAGCTATTCTCATTTATATAGCCTACCTACAACAGGCTTACGCTTTTTTACCGTTTATGGCCCATGGGGTCGCCCAGATATGGCACCGTATATTTTTACTAAAAAAATACTTGCCGGCGACACTATTGATATAAATAACAACGGCGATATGTGGCGTGACTTTACTTACATTGATGACATTGTCGAAGGTGTTGTTCGTGCTGCTGATGTTATACCAGTTGCAAATCCAGGTTGGAGAGTTGAAAACGGTTCGCCAGCTTCTAGCTCTGCTCCGTATGCGGTTTATAATATTGGCCACGGTAGCCCAATAAACCTAATGAAGTTTATTGAAGCCATTGAGGCTGAGTTAGGTACTGAAGCTAAAAAGAACTTCCGTGAAATGCAAGCCGGCGATGTTTATAAAACTTATGCTGATACTACGGATTTATTTAATGCAACAGGCTATAAAGCGCAAGTTGGTGTTAAGCAAGGCGTTAGTGAGCTTATTAAGTGGTATAAAAGCTTTTATAAATAAAGGTTATAATTTGTAAGTCATTTAAAAACACTGTTTTCATTTGAGACAGTGTTTTTTATTGGCTTTTAATAAAGTTAGGTTAGCTGAGCGCGAAGTAAATTCGCACCTACAAGGTGTTAAAAATTGGCAAATACACCTAACCTAGCAAACGTTTCCCCGTATACATCCTTTCCTTGATACAGCTCAGCTCCCCAACTTTTAGCGCCCATTATTGGTTTGCTTAATTTCCGCGTATAGGCTGTTTGTAACTCATAACTTGTTTTATAACCATCACGTTTATTTTCAAGCATACGAATAGTGGTATTTAAGCTTTCTATTTTACTTAATTGCCAATGCCAATTTACGCTCATAGATTTAGCTGGTGTGTAATCGGTGTAGTCATGCTCATCACCTAGCCAATGGCCAATAACATTACCTGAATTACGGTTGCCATCAAGGTAAAGACGGTTGTTATACCAACCTTTTTGTAAGTTACTATGCTCAAAACGTAGGCTGTGGTTATTAGCAATAAAAGGTAAGTAGAGTCCAAAACTGTAGGCATTATTACGAGATCCACCTAACGTGTCTTCAAGCGCAACCTCGCCATAAAACTCATAAGGAAGTGCGTAAATACTATTGTTGTAGGCAAATGTTATGGATCCTAGTTGATCTCCAAGCTCAAAGTTTTCTCCAAACTCATCGGCATCATCACGACCAACATTGTCTTTGCTGCCAGGGCTAAAAAATCCCTCAGTAAAATCTTTTAAAGTAACGCTTCGCGGACCGCCACCAAACTGCATCAAACGGCTTAAGCCTATTGTTAAATTATCGGTTGCTGCAAAGCTAGTGTGTAAGCCAAATAAATAAGGCTTGCCTGGCTCATACACATTAGCGACTCCTGTTTGTCTTCCTTCTTTTAAAATTCCGCTTTGCTCTGTCATTTTACTAATAAACATATCGTAACGAATTTTAAAGCTGGTTATTGGCTCTACATTACTTAGGGTTATTGAAGGGGTTGTTTTAGCTTGTGTACTTAATAGCATCGCGCTGTCGTTAAAAGGTGAATACCAATGTTCTCGGTAGCCTACATCTAACTGCGCATATTTATTACCAAGGTAAAAAAAGCTTTGTGTAGGTAATATTTCGTCTTCATTGGCTATGCCGGCAACACTTACACCAAAGTAACGCCCGAAGTTAGCATAAGCACCACCTTCAACAATTAAGTTGGTTTTAGTGGTTTGGCCGCGTTGGTTTGGCAGTGTTTTATCTTTTGTGCCAGCAGCAAGTGTTACTTTGGCAAATGTACCTGCATCGCTTTGAATATAGGGGCTAAGTTGGTACGAAAGTGTTTGATATAACTCTGGATAAGTATGCCTTACTGTTTGCAGCACTCTATAAATATCGTGCGCTTTATAAGGCTTACTCATAATATGTGTATTTTTACTTACGGCTAAAAGTCGTTGTACTTGGTGCTCAAGTTCTGGGGCTTGATTTAAAGGTAAATAAGGTGATACGCCACCTTTAGCAACAGCATTTGCACTGATTGCCATCCCGATAAACAGTGATATTTTTTTGAGCATAATTATTCCGTTAGCAAAATTTGTTTAAGTAAAAACGTTAACGCGAGGTTAGCAATAAACGCCTAAGTAAGGAAGAAAAAAGCGATATATTAGTGGGGATATATAGGAGTAAGCTATCATTCGCAGGTGATAGACTATTCGTTAAATTCGAGCGCATTCTTGCATGTAGTGTTTTGCTATAAAGCAGGCGGTGAACGCATTTAATAAGTTATACCTACAAAAAATAGATTTATAAGTTATTTATTCACAAAGAGGTTAAGAGGGCGCTGCGCTTTAGAGAAGTAAAAATACATAATTACTATTATTTTAATGTCTTCTCATTTACTCCTCTTTTGCTTCTCTTTGTGCAATAGGGTTTTAAGTAATTTATTCACAAAGAGGTTAAGAGGGCGCTGCACTTTAGTGAAGGCAAAAGTAGGTAATATAAATGTTTAAAATTGCGTTTTTACGTGAGTAAGAGCGGCGCTTACCGGTAAGGTTTTATACCTCACTTTAAAGTCCTGATAAATAAAAACCCCGATGGTACATAGTACCATCGGGGTTTTTTAATCGTTTTAGTAAACTTAAACTTTAAATTCGTCTACCGACAAGCGAAGCTCTTCAGCAAGTTTTGCTACTTCTGAACTTGAAATATTAGTTTGATTTGCGCCTTCGGCTGTTTGCTCTGCAATGGCTACAATCGACTCAAGGCGTTCGCTAATTTCTTGTGCTACTTGTTGTTGCTCAAGTGCGGCAGTCGAAATCTCTTCACTTACGTCGTGGGCTTGCGAAACCGCAAATGTAATCGAATCAAGTGCGCTACTTGCTAGGTCGGTTTGCTCAACACACGATACAGCGCGTTGCTTACCTTTGCTCATTGCCGTTACGGCAGCTTCAGCGCCTGTTTGTAGCGATTCAATCATTGATTGTATCTCTTGGGTCGACTCTTGAGTTTTACTTGCTAGAGAGCGTACTTCGTCAGCTACAACAGCAAAGCCTCGGCCGTATTCACCTGCACGTGCAGCTTCAATTGCGGCATTTAGTGCAAGTAGGTTAGTTTGATCCGCTATTCCGCGTATTACATCTAAAATGCTGCCTATTGATGCGCTATCTTGATGCAGTTTATTAATGACTTGTGAGGCGTCGTCTACTTCACGCGCTAGCTGTTCAATCGTTGCTTTATTGTTATTCGAAATACCTTTAACGCGTTCAGCTTCTTTATCAGCATTTTTAATTTCGCTAAGCGCTTGTTGAGCGCTGTTACTAACTGTTTGCGATGTACTGCTCATTTCGGTTGTTGCAGTAGCTGCTTGTTCAACTTGTGCTTGTTGGTTACGAATTGCTTGGCTTGATTCTGAGGTAATGGCCGATGTTTGCTCTGATGCTGCTGCAAGCTGAGTAGAGCGCGAAATAATACCTTTAATTAGGCTGCGTAGGCTGTCAATTAGTGTATTACAACTTTTAGATAGTTCGCCAAACTCGTCTTGAGCACTGTCGTCTAAACGTTGTGTCATGTCGCCACTGGCAACAATATCTAAAATGCGATTAACTTCTGCAAGTGGTTTAGTAATGCGGCTAACAGTAATAATGGCAATCACAATTGCTAAAAGAGTGGCTATAACCATGCCAACCCACGTCCATAAATTAGCTGAGTCAACGTCGCTGCGCACACCTTGTTGTAATTTAAACGCAACGTCACTCGCTTGATTAACTAGTTCGTCAATTTGGTTAAGTGCCATTTTGGTGGCTTGCTCTGACTGCGCAAGCTCTGATTGCGTAAGCGTAATCGAATCAATTAAACGTTTTTTGTTTGCTGCTAAGCTGTTACTGCCCTTTATGTTATTTTCTAAAATATCAACATATTCTTTTAGGCTTGAATATAAGTCGCTATGCGTTTGCTCTATTGCTGGCTTAATTAAATCAACGGTGCGTACTACTTCTTCAAGGTAATACGTTTGCTCGTTTTTAACAATATCGAGAGTGTTAAGCGTTTTAACAGTTAGCATGTCGGTGCTGTTACTAACTACCGACATAAAGTTGTTTTCTAAATTATTTGCAGCTTGATAAGCGCGAGGGTGGTTTTGTTCAAACCCATCAATGTCGGTAATGTCGAGTACAACAGAGTTAGCATCTTCTGCACTTAGTTCTATATTTTCTAATTGTGCTTTTAATGTTTTATTTAATGCTAGCTGCTTGCCTTTGTCTTCTAATAAATTTTCAACGGTGCTTAAAAAGCTTAAATAGGTTTTTTCTACATTTTGGCTGCTTTGATTAAGTGCAGCATCGTTTTTTACTACGTCTTGAAGCTCACGGTGCAGCGTGTTGAATTGCTGTTTTTGTTCAAGGACTTGTGCTTTTATTGGCGCAAGCTCATTGGCTGATGTCGTGTAAAAGCTCGCTTGTGCGGCTTTACTCATTAAAATAAATTCGGCTTGTAGCTCAGAGCTTTTATTTAATGCTGGGAGTGATAGTTGGTTCACTTTTTGAGTGGAACGGTCAATATTTGCAATTTTTATTAAGGAATTACCACCAATTATTAGTAATAATAGTGTGATAAATATAAAACCACCCCAAATACGCTGGCTTACTGTCAGGTTCATAAGATTTCCACTCAAAAAGTACTTCAATTAAGACTTATCGGCGTTTGTACCAATAAGTTAAGTAATTAAAATCAATTACTTTAATTAATTTTAACTATTAATTGATAAATCTAACAGATGTATTGTTTTTTTTCAGTTTATTTAGACGAAAGGTGGGAATTTTCTACAATTACTTTTTTAGTACTCAGCTCCATTAGGCTCATGGTGTTACCCCATACGCAGCCTGTATCTAGGGCGTGAACCCGTGAATTACCTGTTCTACCTTCAAGTGCGGCCCAGTGGCCAAAAATAATATCGTGTTTAGATTTAGCTATATTGGGGTGGTTAAACCAAGGAGTGAGAGTTTCGCTGTCGGTTATTGCACCCTTTGCATTAAGCTCGAGTTTGTTATCACTTGTTAAAAAACGCATGCGGGTAAAGTAATTAACTATGTATCTAAACTTTGCAAAGTCATCAAGGGTGTTAGACCACCTAGCGGGGTGAGCCTGGTACATGTGTTCAAAAAACGCTTTTGCGTTACTTGATTGATAACAGCTTTGTGTAAATTGAGCTTGTTTTAGCGCATCTTCAACAGACCAATCGGGATTTAACCCCGCGTGAGATATAAAGCAGTTATGTTTTTTAAGCTCTAAAGCCAAAGGCTGGGTTTGTAAAAAAGCGATGTAGTTAGCCAATTTAGGGCTTTCAAATATTGAGTTTAATTTATCTTTTGGATTAGTGGGTTTGTTAAGAAAGTAGCAGGCAACCATGTGAAGGTCGTGATTGCCTAAAGTGATGGTCATGCTATTTTGATGTTGATAAATATAGTCTAAGCAGGCTAGGGAGTCTGGCCCGCGAGCAACTATGTCGCCAACTAAATATAGGTGATCTTTACTTGGGTTAAAATCAACCCGTTGTAAAAGGGTATTAAATTCACTAAAACACCCTTGTAAATCACCTATCGCATAATCTGCCATCTAAGTGCTTAATGCAAAATGTTAGGGCAAGCCAAACGAAACACATTAATAGGCGCCTGAAACTCAGAGCCAAACTCGTTGCGTAACGTGTAATGGCCTTGCATAGTGCCTACAGGTGTATCTAAAATTGCACCGCTGGTGTATTTATAGCTTTCGCCTGGGCCAATATCTGGCATTTCGCCAACAACGCCTTCGCCTTCAACTTCTACTTGTTTGCCATTTGCATCGGTAATTAACCAATAGCGGCTCAGTAATTTTGCACTGCATAAACTATGGTTTTTAATTGTTACCGAGTAAGCAAATACGTATTTTTCAAGCTCAGGTTGAGATTGGCCTTCTACGTAAAATGTTTCTACAGATACCTTTACAGGCGATCCAATGTTACTGCTTGTTGTCATAAATCCAGTTAGCTATATCAATAAATTGTTGTAAAGATAAGCGCTCAGCACGCAGCGTTATATCAATGCCAATGCTAGTTAGTTCTTCTGCGGTAAGTAAGTTACCTAAACTATTTCGTAGCGTTTTACGGCGCTGGTTAAATGCTTCTAAACACACGGTGTTTAAAATTTTAACGCTTTTTGCTGTACGTTGCTCTGGCTTTTTAGGTATTAAACGAATAACAGCAGAGTCAACTTTTGGCGCTGGTTTAAAGCACTCAGGTGGTACTTCAACAACCGGCATTGCATTACAGTAGTATTGAGTCATTACGCTTAAGCGACCAAATGTTTTACTACCTGGGCCTGCTACCATGCGTTTTACTACTTCTTTTTGAAGCATAAAGTGCATGTGCTCAATATGATCTGAAAATTCAAAAAGGTGAAACAATAACGGTGTCGAAATATTGTAAGGTAAGTTACCAAACACTTTTAATTTTTTGTCATCGCGAACCAAGCTTGCAAAGTCAAACGTCATTGCATCGCCTTGGTTAACGGTTAATTTAGGACCCAAAAATGGGTGTTCAATTAATCGTTGTGCTAAGTCTTTATCTAATTCAACAACCGTTAAATGGCCGCTTAAGTCGGCTACTGGCTCAGTAATTGCGCCAAGGCCTGGGCCAATTTCTACTAAGTTGTCTTCTGGTTTAGGATCAATCGCAGAGACTATTTTATCGATGATAGATTCATCAAATAAAAAGTTTTGCCCAAAACGCTTACGAGCGCGGTGTCCTAAATGTACTTTATCGGTCATTGATTTTGTGCTTTTTCTTGGGCGAGCTTAATTGCTTCGCGGATCGCTAATTCAAAACTGCCAACGTCAGCTGTACCAGTCCCTGCTAAATCGAGAGCAGTACCGTGGTCAACTGAGGTGCGGATAAATGGTAAGCCAAGGGTAATATTTACCGATTTACCAAATCCTTTGTATTTTAGCACAGGTAATCCCTGATCGTGATACATAGCAAGTACTGCATCTGCTTCAGATAGGTATTTATGTTGAAATAAGGTATCGGCCGGTAGTGGGCCAATTAAATTCATCCCTTCGCTTCTAAGTATTTCAAGCGTTGGGGTGATTGTTTCTATTTCTTCACGGCCTAAATGGCCATCTTCACCTGCATGTGGGTTTAAGCCACACACTAAAATACGTGGTTTTTCTATCCCAAACTTAGTTTGTAAGTCGTGATTTAAAATACCCGCTACTTTAGTTAAGCGCTCAGGAGTAATGGCACGCGACACATACGCAAGTGGAATATGCGTGGTTACAAGTGCAACGCGTAAACCTTCAGTTGCAAGCATCATAACTACATCTGCAGTATTTGATTGCTGCGCAAAATACTCAGTATGTCCGCTAAATGAAATGCCCGCTTTGTTAATAATGCCTTTGTGAACAGGGCCCGTAACAACTGCATCGAACGTGCCATCCATGTTTTTTTCGCTTGCTATACGCAAGGTATCTAACACGTATTGGCCGTTACCGTCGTTTAGTACGCCAAGCTCTACATCCGCACCTAAATCAACCTGATGAATATACAAACTGCCCGCAGGTGCTGCTATGGCGGGGGCATTATCATCAAATTCAATTAAATTTATTGTTAAGCCTAAATGCTTTGCACGCTCTTTTAATAGTTTGCCATCAGCAATCGCTATAAGTTGAGCGTCCCACGCTTGCTGAGCAAGCGTGAGTAGCAGATCTGGGCCAATACCGGCTGGTTCACCCGGTGTAATAGCAATTCTTAGAGTCATATTTATTGGTCTATAGGGAAAATTTCAACGTGAGCTTGCTCGCGCATTTCTTGCTGCCAGTTAAAACTTTCTTCCTTAAATTTACGGTTAAACAACATGCCATGAGCACGGTTACGTTTAGCTAGTTCAGTTTTATCAGCTACACGTTTGCCAAGTAACTGCACAATATGCCAACCAAACTGTGTTCTAAACGGTTCGCTTATTTCATTTTCTTTAAGAGAAAGTAATGTATCTTTAAACGCAGGTACGTAGGTAGTTGGATCTGTCCAATCGTACTCGCCACCTTTAAGTGCAGAGCCAGGATCTTCTGAGTACTCTTTAGCAAGTTCACCAAAGTCGGCTGTTCCTGCGCGTAAGTCTTTTGCAAAGCCTGCAAGCATTGAGCGTGCTTTTTCTTCACTTAAAATAATTGAAGGTTTAATAAGTATATGGCGTGAACGTACTTCAGTTGTTTCTACAACTTGTAGACCACGAACGTCTTGTACTTTAATGATATGAAAACCAGCACCAGAACGAAGTGGGCCAACAATAGCGCCTTTCTTTTGGCCTTTTACTGCTTCAGCAAAAAGCGATGGCATTTCGTTAATGCCCATGTAACCAAGTTGTCCACCTTCAAGTGCTTTAGAGCCGCTTGATGATGAAATAGCAATACGCTTAAACTCTTGGCCATCGTTTAATAGCTCAATAACCTTATCTGCACGTGTTTTTGCATCAGCAATTTCGTCAGCTGTCGCATCGTTAGGGATATCTATTAAAATATGACCAATGTCGTACTCTTCAGCACTTTGACCTTGGGTTTCCATAATTTTTAAAAGGTTATCAACTTCTTGTTCGCTAATATAAATACGACGATCAACGCTTGCACGTGTTACTTGCTGCGTTGTGATTTCTTTACGAATTTCTTCACGGTAAGCTTGAAAGCTTTCGCCCGAACCTTCAATAGTGCGGCGTAAGTCGGCGATTGTTCCGCCTTGCTCTTTTGCCATGTTAGCGAGAGTTTGATCGAGTTGGCTGTCTGAGATTTGTAACCCCATACGCTCAGCCATTTGCATCATAAGCGCTTGATTAACTAAACGCTCTACAGCTTGTACACGAAGTGTTTCATCTTTTGGTAATTGCTGGCCTTGTTCTTGTGCTTGCTTTTTAACACGATCAATTATGGTGTCTACTTCGCTTTTTAAAATTACGCCTTGGTTTACAACGCCAATAACTTTATCTATTTCTACTGGTGCAGCCATTACACTTTGACAAAGGCTGGCACTTAAAACTGCTGATGTTAATAATTTTTTTAAATTCATATTCTTTTTACTACTCTTGCTGATAGTACTCTAGTTACTAAGAAAATACGGTCTACGATAGCCAAAAATACCTTGTTGTAATAATTTTTGTGCATCATAACGGCTTTTACTGCCAAGTCCTTTTAATACAAAATTCAAACTAATACCTGAATCAAAAGTTGCTTGTTCTTGTCCTATTGACTGATTTAAATCAGTTTCAATTTGGCGATGGCCAGTAATTTGGATAGCCCAACAGCATGATTCATACTGTAATCCGCTCAATACTTCGATACTTCTGTTGTTTTCAAGATCTCGATGATAGCTCGCAATAAATTGCCATTCGTCGCTAATAGGAATACTTGTAAATACACCTGCTTGCTCGATTGTATTTCCTGAGACATCATTTGCATAGCGATGGTTCAATTGTACTAGCTGATTATTATCACCTTTATAATCAAGCGTTACATTTGACTGTACCATTTGCTTGCCATCTGTATCATATTGAATACCTCCAGCGAGGTACCAACGGCGGTGCCAATGTAACATGGTTTGAGCTGCAAATAGTGCATTATAATTAGTGTCTGAGTTTAAGCCTTGCTCTGTTGGCTTGGCATCGTCACTTAAATAAAATATTTGGCCCGCACTAAAGTTAAACACTTCTTCTTGTTTTTTATCAAATAAGCGCGTTGTAGCACCTAAAGTAAACTGATTAGCAGCTGCTATACGGTCAACACCCGAAAAGCGCACGTCTCTAAATAAACCATAATAATCATCTTGCAGTTTGGTTGTATCAAACAAGCCAATGTCTGACTGATCTTTATTAGGTGTATATAAATACTGAATTTGCGGCTCTAGTGTTTGTATACCATCTTCAAAAAAGTAAGATGCGTCACGCTCAAAGTTAAGCTGAGAGTACAAACGTACTTTTGGGATAGTACGCGATGCGGTATCGCTATATTGCGTGCCGGTTAAGTTTCCGCTTTGCTTATAATTTGTTTGTAATAAGCTCACTTCAGACAAAAAAGACCACGCATGCGTAGCGTAGTTGTAGCGTGCTTTTGGCTCTACGTGTACACGAGTTGCGCTGTCTATGGCCACTTCTGATGAATCATTAGTAAAATGACTAATCTCGCCCGACACACTAAAGTCAAAATTATCAAAACGCCAAGGCGCTGTTTGCGTAAAATTAACTTGTGGTATTGCAGTGTATGACTCTAAGTGATCGCCGAGTACTTCAAAGTTTTGCACTTTAATATCGGTGCGCCATGTATCACCTAAATGGGTAAGTGAACCAGTACGATACAATTGAGTATCGGTTTTACTTGCGTAGTTTGAAGTTAAGTCGGTGATGTAGTTATCATCGCTCACATTGGTTACATCAACGTTTGCGCGCCAGTTTTCACCTAGGTAGCTTTGCTGTTGCCAATGAAACATGTAGCGTTCATTCAAATCAGGCTCAGAATCATCACTATCTAAGTATTCAATCCCTACTAAGCCTTCGTGTTGCTCTGTTAGGTATCTAAATTCTGTTTGTAATTGCAGCCCTTTGTTAGACATATAACGAGGCGTAATAGTGGCATCAAAATTAGGTGCAATATTTAAATAATACGGTGTAATTGTTTCAAGGCCGTATTTGTCAGAGCTTGAAATAGTCGGGGTAAGTAGGCCCGATTTACGGCGTTCATCTAGCGGGAATGTAAAATAAGGTAAATATAAAACCGGTGTATCTAAAATACGCAATACGGCGTTATATGTTTCGCCCCAACCTTCTTCGCGTGAAAGGTTTATTTCGTCAGCTTCAATTTCCCATGCTGGGGTGTCACTTGGGCAAGTAGTAAAGCTTGCATTCATGAGTAATAGGCCAGACTGATTAACAGTGAGCTTTTCAGCGCCGCCTTTACCTTGTTGTTCGGTTAGGCTGTAGTCGGCGCCTAACAAACTGACTTCTGAATTATTTAAATCGGCATTTAATCCGGTGCTGTTTACTTTACTTACGTAGTCTTGATAAGTAATTGGCCCCGTTGCATTTAATAAACCACGCTGTTTGTCTATCAACGCAGTTTGTGCGGACAAACTCATCTTAAGGGTGTTAATATCAACATTGCCGGTAAATTCAGCGCTTTGAGTGCCAAGTAGCTCAACATCATCAGCTTGGATATCAACTTCACCAAGGTTAAGGCCTTCAAGTGGTTGCCAAGCTCTGGTTTGCATTGAAATGCCACAAAGGTTGTGTGCCAGTTCAGTTTCGGCAAGCGATGGTGCGCTAACTACGCTTAGCATCAATATGCCCCAGGTTTTGCTCATTTATCGACCTTAATACTTTGTGTTTAATATAATATACACATAATAAAGGAAAATAATGGCAATTACAGTAATTGACCTATAAAAATAGATATCTAATAAAATGACACGCTTTGAGAATTTACAACAATTTATAAACACACACCTTAATGCCAAGTCGCATACTTTAAACGCGATCACGGGGGATGCTAGCTTTCGCCGTTATTATCGTTTAAATCACGATAATAAACATTTAATAGTGATGGACTCAGATCCAAAAAAAGTGAATAACGAACCTTACCTTTCGCTAAACCAGGTGTTTGTTGAGCAAGGTTTTTTACTTCCCACTATTATTGCAAGCGATGAGAAACAGGGCTTTTTTATTCTCAGTGACTTAGGCTGTACGCACCTAGCTGACATGCTTGATGATGCAAACCGCACCGAGCATTACCAAGCATTAATTAGTTTAAGTGCTCAGTGGGCAAAAACGCCCACAGCTTCTGCTATGCAAGCGTATAACGAAGATTTTATAAAGCTAGAGCTTGATATATTTAGCCAGTGGTTAGTAAGCGACTTTATTAATGAGTCACTCAGTGCAGAACAAAAAATAATGTGGCAAACAAGTTCAGAGCTATTAATAAAGGCGATGCTTGAGCAACCTACGGTTACCGTTCATCGTGATTACCATAGCCGTAACATTATGAACAGTAACGGCCAGTGGGCCATTATAGATTATCAAGATGCTGTACGCGGGCCGCTTTGCTACGATTTAGTATCGCTACTGCGCGATTGTTACTTTAAATTGCCAGAGCAAGAATTAACAAGTTTACTTGATTTTGCTTATCAAGAATTTACAGTTCAAAATTTACTGACTAACACTTCATTCGATGAGTTTAAATATTGGTTTGATTTAACCGGATTACAGCGCCACTTAAAGGCTGCGGGTATATTTTGTCGATTGTATTTACGCGATGGTAAAACAGGTTATTTAGATAATATATTACCGACGCTTGATTACATTATTGAAGTAGCAGCAATTTACCCAGAGCTTAAAGCATTGAGTGAGTGGACAAAAAATACCATAGTGCCAAAAGTGACTGAAAAGTTGGCAAAGGAGCACTCATGAAAGCGATGATTTTAGCTGCAGGGCGCGGGCAAAGAATGATGCCGCTTACGCAAAATATGCCAAAGCCAATGTTAAAAGTGGCAGAAAAACCACTTATTGAGCATCATATAAATAACCTTAAAGCAGCCGGCATTACCGATATTGTAATAAACCTTGCGTGGCAGGGTGATAAAATAAAAGATTACTTTAAAGATGGCAGTCAATTTGGCGTAAATATACTTTATAGCCAAGAAGTTGAAGGTGGCCTTGAAACAGCCGGCGGTATTATTGAAGCGTTACCGTTGTTGGGCGACTCGTTCATTGTAATAAATGGCGATGTATACACCGACTATGATGTAAGTGCGCTAATGCAACTTCATTTGCAACCCGGTGAGGCGCACATAGTGCTTATAGAAAACCCGCCACACAATCCTGATGGCGACTTTGCATTGAGCCATTTGTCGGCCGAGAGTCAAAAATATACCTTTTCGGGGATTGGCCGCTATCAGGCTGATTTTTTTAAAGGATTAACGCAAGGTATTCGCCCTTTAGGGCCTATTTTACGTGAAAAGCTAAATGAACATTTAGTCTCTACTGAGCTCTATATAGGGCAATGGGATGACATTGGTACACCAGAGCGTTTAAACCAATTAAACACGCGCCTTGAGGCGTAACAACTCAATTTTTAAGAAGGCAGTATTATAGATGTGGGGAAAAATTCTCGGTTTTTGTTTTGGCTTTATGTTTGGCAAAATATTTGGTGCTATTTTAGGTTTATACCTAGGTCATTTATTTGATAAAAGCTTAAAAAATAACTTTGATAAAGCAGGCGGTTTTTCTAGCTTATTTAGTGGTGACGATGTTCACGAGCGCCAAGCTTTATTCTTTTCAAGTTGCTTTGCTGTCATGGGGCACATTGCAAAATCGAATGGCCGAGTGAGCGAAATACACATAAAAGCGGCTAACTTGTTCATGGACGAAATGGGCTTAAAGGGCGAAGAACGCCGCGAAGCACAACATGCATTTCAGTCAGGTAAAGAGGGCGACTTTTCACTTAAAGAAACCGTACACGATTTTAAAGAACGCTTTGCTAAACGAAACGATCTAATACAGTTGTTTTTAGAAATACAAATACAAATGGCGTTTTCTGACGGGGTATTAGCCGAACAAGAAAAGCAATTATTAGCAGAAGTAAGTAAACAGCTAGGCATTTCTAAAACACACTTTGCATTTGTATTAAAACGTTATCAAGCTGAGTTTAACTTTAGAAAGCAACAACAGCGCTTTAATCAGCAGCAACAAAGCCAAGGTCAAAGCAGTAGTTACCGTGAGGGGTCTGGCCACCATGTACCGCCAAATAATAATATGAACCGTGCGCAAGCATTGGCGTTATTAGGCTTAAATAGCGATGCAACGCAACGTGACATAAAAGTAGCGTACCGTAAACTTATGTCGCAACATCATCCAGATAAATTAGTATCGCAAGGTTTACCAAAGCACATGATGGAATTGGCTGTTAAAAAGAGCCAAGATATTCAAGCCGCTTATGAGTATTTAAAAAAGTCGGCGTAAAAAACCGTCTATTTCTTTTGTTAGGCGTGCGTGTTGACCAGGTTGATCGCGCAGGCCAAACAATTGGCGTTGGCGGTAATCAAATTTTGCATTTCGGTTAACCCAGCGCTGACGATTTTTAAGGCTCATTAAAATGTCTGTGCTGTCATTTGCGTAGTAAATATCAAGCAAGGCGGGTGTAACAAGTGACGCTGTTTGGCTCAAACTTTCGTTACGCTTAGTATTAGGTAAGTAACTGCTTAAACTTATAAACGCATCTAGTTTCTCATCTGGAAAATCTGCATAGTACTCCAACAACACACCCGCACTTGTACCTTGTGCAATAACCACTATATTACTCGAATCTTCCATAGCGGTTTGATACAGTGCATTAAACCGAGAAATGAGATTTATTTTATAGTCATCAAGTATGTCGTCAGTTACTTTTTCAATTGCATTAACGTAATGAGGTTCTTCTTTTATTTTTGCAGGCTGTGATTGTGAGTTTGTTGCTGTGTCGGGTGATGCAGGTTCATCGGCTTTACTAGGCGCTGTATCTTCTTCGTTAGGCGTAGCTTTGGCCATTTTACTTGCTTGCCAATCAATGTCGGGCACTGTCATTGCGTAGGTGCTGTAGCCTAAATTATTAAGCTCTTTACGCAAGTAGCCCATACCGGAGTTATTGGTAGGTGAAGAATGCCAGTCGGGTATAAGTATTACGATACCTCTAAAATTACTACTCATATATTCGCTGTAAAGGCTTAAAAATTCTGTTTCACCCGCTAATATTGGCTTTATTTCATCACTTGGAAGTAGTCGCTCAATGTCGCTATTTTCAATGCTTGATAAACTAGGTGGGGCAATATGTTCAGCCGCGCAGGCAGGGTTAGCTAAAAGTAGCGCACAGCTCAGCTGTATATAAAAAGCTGCTTTTAAAAACCGTGAAAATAGCATAACGCACCTAACTAATGACAATTAGTTAGGTATCGGCAAGGTTATCTAAAAGTTTAATAATTTACGAAGTATTTGCGCCGGTTAAAATTCTGGCTCAGCTTCAAAAGTAAGTACTTGCTCAGTTTTAGGGTGCTTTAATTGCAGCATTTGTGCATGTAACTGTAAGCGAGGAGCCTCAGCAAGTGCCTCTTTATGGGCGTAAAGCCTGTCACCTAAGATAGGATGACCCAGGCTTAGCATATGCACACGTAGTTGATGCGAGCGACCAGTGATGGGGGTTAGCTCTACACGGGTTGCATTTTCTTCACGCTCAAGTATTTTAAAATGCGTAAGTGAAGGTTTACCTCTGTCGTGATCAACCATTTGTTTAGGGCGATTAGGCCAATCACAAATAAGGGGTAAATCTACTGATCCTGTTTCAGCTTCAAGTTGTCCGTATACACGTGCTATGTAACGTTTAGCTGTTTCGCGCTCTTGAAACTGCATACTTAAATGTCTGTGCGCTGCTTTATTCATGGCAAGGCACAGTATGCCAGAAGTCGCCATATCTAAGCGGTGCACTATTCTTGCTGTTGGAAAAACACGATTAACACGATTAATTAAGCTGTCGGCATGTTTAGGATCTTTACCTGGGACAGTTAATAACTCACTTGGTTTATTAACTATCAGTAAATCGTCATCCTGAAAAAGTATCGTTAAATACGGACTCATGGGGGGATTGTAGTTAACTAACACGGCCGACCTTAGTAATTTTGAAGGGCGCTATTTTAGTAGAGCAAGCCAACAGGCTCAAGTAAAAGTTTGGCTATATTGTTTTAGTTAGGGCGTGTTGAACGTTGGTGGTTGAATTTGCAGTAGTATGTTTGGTTTTTAGGCAAGGCAGAGCCTATGTAGTGTGGTTATTCCCCATAATTAGGCGATAACGCAGCATAAATGCCAAACATGCTCTGCCCTTTGGGTTCTTTCTAGGGGCGATTAACTCTTTGTTGCTCGATTTTTACTTAGCCCACTAGGTTACAAACCTCGCGCCGCGATTAAATCGCCCCTAGATTGAACAAATTTCAATCCACAAAGCTCAACACGCCCTAGTATATCCAAACTTAGGCTCCTTTAAAGCGCTTTTATAACTTAATTTCTTCGGGTGTTAATAATCGATATTCACCACTGGCCAAGTTTTCATCTAGGGTAATCCCCGCAATCTGCTCGCGATGTAACTCAACCACTTTGTTATCTACCGCGTAAAGCATACGCTTAACTTGATGATACTTTCCTTCACTTATTGATAAACGCAGTCCGTAATTAGCAAGTCGTTCGGCAATAGCTGGGCGGGTTAAATCTTTTTCGTTATGCAGCATGACACCTATGCGTAATTGCTCAAGTGCTTCATCGGTAATAGGCTCTTGCGTTTCGACTAGGTAGGTTTTAAATTTATTGCTTTTAGGTGACGTGATTTTATGTGACCAATCGCCATCATTAGTAATAATAACTAACCCTGTAGTATCTATATCAAGGCGACCTGCCACGTGAAAGTCGCTCATATTTGGCTCATCAAGTAAGTCAAAAACAGTTTTATGTAGCTCGTCACTGTTAGCACATACATAGCCAACAGGTTTATTTAGCATGTAATAGCGCTTACCTAAAAATACCAAAGGCGTACCTTGGTGCAGTACTTCATCTTGCTGGGCTAGCTGAAAATTATGTGATGTGATTACTTCGCCATTAACGCTTACTTCTTTTCGCTTAATACTGGCGCGAGCTTGCGTGCGCGGTATTTCAGCTAAGTGGCTAATAAATTTATCTAAGCGGCAAGGGAATTTCATTTTGGTTCACATTTTTAGTCGGCTACAATGGGCGCGATTATAGCCGATAGTGAAATACCATGACAGTGCACAGCACACAAATTTTAAGCCTTTACCAAGCAAAAATAGACACAGGTGAACTGTGTTTTGATGCTGCGCAGCAAAATGCGGTGGAAGCTTTAAATACGCTAAGCGAGCAACTTCAAGCTCACACATCATGGTGGCAAAAAGCGCCCTTAATAAAAGGCGTTTACTTATATGGACCCGTAGGGCGCGGTAAATCCATGTTAATGGATTTATTTTATAAAAACCTACCTACTGAGCAAAAGCAGCGGCTGCATTTTCATCATTTTATAGCGCAAGTGCATGCCCAACTTACGCAGCTACAAGGTCAAAAAAATCCATTAACTCTGATTGCAAAACAGTGGGCTAAAAATATTCGAGTACTGTGTTTTGACGAGTTTTTTGTGAGCGACATTGGCGATGCTATGATCATGGCGAGATTGTTCAATGCGTTGTTTGAACAAGGTGTTGTGCTGGTGGCCACATCGAACGCAAAGCCAGAGCAGCTTTATTACAACGGCCTACAACGAGCGCGGTTTTTACCTACTATTGATTTAATTAATAACCATTGTCATATAATTAACGTGGCAGGGGAGGACGATCACCGCTTTAGATATGGTAAAAACAGCCGTCACTATTTTATTAATTTATCAAATCACGATTATAAAAATGAGTTTTTAGCTTCGTATCCAGTAGTAACATGCAACAATACAATTACTGTGCATGGGCGCAATTTACCTTATTTATTAAGAGCCGATAATGCCTTGATGATTGATTTTATGGCGCTATGTTCAGGCCCACGCAGTGCTAACGATTATATGTATTTAGCAACGCAATTTAATGTGTTATATGTATCGAACGTGCCGCAAATGGGTGTTAAAGCAACGGGTAAAGTTATTGTTCACGGTATAGAAGATAGCTACCAACGCGAAAAACAAACGCTTGATGAGCACACATTTGACGACGAAGCACGGCGCTTCATTGCCTTAGTCGATGAATTTTACGATTGCCATAAATTGCTAGTAATAAATGCGCAAACCGACATTGAACATTTATATAAAGGTAAAAAGTTGAGCTTTGAATATGCGCGCACGCAATCACGCATAGTCGAAATGCAAAATTGGTAACGCTTTAATATATATTGCAAACGAGCTTGCTCACGCGAAAAGCGTAGCTTTTAATATTTATAGCTGATTACTTTGCTACTAATTGGTTTCTCTAAAGCGCAGCGCCCTCTAAACCTCTTTGTGAATAAATCACTTAAGATCTTATTGCACAAAGAGGGGTAAATGAGAAAACATCAAAGCATAGAAATTACGAGCTTTGCTCGTCACAGCCAGCAAGCTGTGCTTATACAAGTAAATTTAACCACGGCGTTAAACTTACCCTTCTTGGCGCACTATATTCTCAAGGGCGCGAATATTAGTAATTAAGTCCTGGCGTTGTGGGTTGGCTTGTAATGCTTTTCTAAGATGCTTTAGCGCACTCGGGTAGTCTTTAGAATCAATCGCTATTTGCGATAATCCAAGCCACGCCGATAGTTGGTAATCAGGCAGAGCTTGTGCACGAACGTACATAAGTTTTGCTTGGGTAAGTTGGCCTTTACTACGATATATACTCGCTAAACTAAGTAGGGCATCACCTAAATTCGGGTTTATTTTAAGTGCATTATTTAAGCTTCTAAGAGCACGTTTAGTATTACCTTGTTGCATAGCAATTTGTGCGCTGTATACAGAAAACTGCGCTTGTTCATCACGGGGTAGCTGCTTAGTTAATCTTTTTGCGCTGCCTATTAGCTCTTTAGCTAAATCCCATTTTTGTTGAGATACAAGCCAGCCTAAAGTTTGCATCGTGGTATTAATAACCTCAACTTGCTGCTGTTTAGTGGCGTGTTTTAAACCTTGCTTTAATAAACTCACAGCGCGTTCAGTGCTGCCTTCACTTAAATGCAGCTGGGCTGCTAAAAGCTGGTTACTGGTATCTTTAGGGTTGAGTTTTAAGGCCACTTCAATAGCAGCAAGCGCTTGCTTTTTTTGATCAAGCTGTAATGCTATTTGTGCACGTTGCAGCCAAAGTTCAGCTTTATCAGGGCTTTTATTAAGTAATTCTTTTAGTAATGCACTTGCCTGACTTAAATCACCCGATTCAATTAACGCAAACAATAGACCTTGTTGATATTGGCTTGTTTCTGGCGCTAGCATAAGCGCTTGGCGGTAGGCCGCTACTGCGCTCCAAGGTTGGTTGTGCTGTACGTGTATATAAGCAAGTTGCGCATAACTTTGTGCATCAGCTTGGCCAAGTTCAATACTGTGAACTAGATGTGTTTGCGCTTTATCATACTTTGCTTGTTGCATGTATAAAAGGCTCAAACCTTGGTGAGCTTTTACTAAATCAGGTGATGCTTTTAAACATGCTAAATAAGCGGCTTCTGCTTTATCAAAATCTTTTGTTGAAAGCAGTACTTGTGCACGTAATAAGTTTAAAGCAGTGCTATCTTGGCTTATATCTCGGCCTTTAAATAGCGCCGCAACTTCACTGTAATTACCGGTTTGTAATAGTGGTTGTACTTGGCGAGCAAAACCGCGCTCGGTAGGCTCAATAAGAACCTCTGTAGGGCCTAGTAATTTATTATTTATAGCCAACTGCCATGTTGGATCGCTAGGCGATAACGTTACTTTTAGTGGCGCACTTTTTAATGTCGTACTAGCAGCGCTTGCATGCACGCTACTTACACCTAATAAAGGGAGTGAGCACATTAAAGTAGTGATAACTGCGCGAGTTAATGGTTTTAGCGTTTTAAATATATTCATATTTTTCATTTTAATAGGCTTAAGGTTTAAATTCGATTGGCCAAATAAAGCGAGCGCGTACGGTTTCACCTTCTTTTTTAGGTGCACTAAAGCGGCTTTGTTTAATAATTTTGTCGATAGCTGGTTTAAGTTCAGGGTATGGGTTTTGTACTACCTCAATTAAACTTAACTTGCCACTTTCATCAATAAATACATCGAGTTTTACAGTAAATACATCAACACCTCGGCGGGTTAAGCTTTTTGGTAAAACGGCCTTGACGGGAGTAAGTAAAGTGGGGAGACCATCGAGTTGATTTAAGCTAAATGCATCCCAATTTACACTCATTGATTGCCATTGTGGCGCGCTTACTTTTACGTTGGGTGTATCGGGTTTTACAATACTTAAATCACTCTTTATCTTAATTTTTACGGCTTGAATTGACGCGCCTGCACCTTCTACCGCTAAGCTTTGCATTGGCTCACTTGTTTGCTGTTGTGATATTGATGGAGGTGGCGGAGGTGGCAGTGCCACCATGGCAATCTCACGTACAACCACTTTGTCTTGTATATGGTGTTCAGCAAGTTGCCCAAGCCATAAAAGCAGTAATGCAGCACTAAGCACAATGAGGCTAAGGCCAAATGCAAACAGCGGATGGCGATTGTTTTTTGTTTTTTGAAGCGAGTTAATCGTGTGCATACTATTGCTTGGTCGCTAAGTTAACTTGCGCCGCGCCTGCCAGCTTTGCTTCGTCAATTACTTGAACAAGTAACTCAGTAGGTACTGTTTTATCAGCTTGAATAACCACAGGACGTTGTTGCTGTTTTAACATTTGCTCGACACTACTACGCACACCAGCAACACCAATTTGGCTGCCATCAAAAAATACTTGTTGGTTGTCGGTTATTGCTAAAAATATAACTTGCTGCTCAAGAAGACTAGCCGATACGGCTTGTGGTTTATCAACCTCAACGCCGCTTTCGCGTACAAATACGGTTGTAACAATAAAAAATATTAGCAATATAAATACCACATCAAGTAGCGGCGACATATCGATATGTTGCCCCGCTTCTTGCTCTAGCTTGTGCTTTAAACGTGATTGCATAGTGTTACCCTAACTGCTTACTTAACGTATGTAATTTAGGATTACGCTGCGAATACGCTAAATACGCTTGCATTAACCACGCAGGAATAGCGCACACAAGACCCAATTGAGTTGTTAGTAATGCGTCACCAATGGCGTCACTCATTAACTCGTTATGGCCCAGCGCCATTACTTTAAATGTATCAAGCAAACCAACAATGGTGCCTAATAAACCAAGTAGCGGAAGCGCTGCAGTTAAAATAGAGCTAACTTCTTGCCAATAACCTTTGCGCTGCGCTTGGTATTGTTTAAGGTGCAGTAAGTCATGAAAAATCAGCTGGTATACAAATAAAGCGAGTAAAAGAATACACCAGCAAATAGGGTTACTAACGATTTTCTCAAACATTGGTTTCTCCTTTCTCTAGTTGACTTAGCTGTAATGCAAAGCCTTCTAGTTGGCTGTAATACGCTTTTGCTTTACGCGATAACAGTGCATTTAAAACGAGTGCAGGTATAGCAACAACTAAACCTAACTCGGTAGTTATAAGTGCTTGTGCAATACCGCCCGATACAACTTCTGGATCGCCTGAGCCAAACAAGGTCATCATTTTAAATGTTTCGATCATGCCGCTAACAGTGCCTAATAACCCAAGTAGTGGGGCTACTGCTGCAGTAACGGCAATAGCGCCAATAAAGTTATCGAGTTTATGCTTATCATGAATTAACTGATTAAATAATTGATCGTCTCGTACTTGTCCTTTTTCGCTTTGCAGCGTTAAGTTAAATAGCTGCTGCTGCATGCCTGCAAATTCACTGCTATTTTCAGCTTTAAAAAGTTGCTGTAATTGCATTTGAGAGTGCATTTTAATTTTACTTAAACGTAGTAGCTGTGCGGCTTTTAATAGCGCAATGGTAAGTGCAAAGCAGGCAAATAAAATAATAGGGATAGCCCATAAACCGCCTTTTTCTAGGTGTTCAAGCGGACTTTCTTGTTGGGCTTGGCTAGTTACTAAGTGCGTTAAACTAGGATCAAAAGTAAGTAATGTAGAGCCTACACCGTTTTGCTTTAAAGTATTATCGAGTGGGTTGTCGTCACTTGTTGATTGTACTAACGCTACTTTTAATGCATTAGATTCATCATCTAAATTTAATAAACCCATAAGTTTAGGTGTTTGCGTACTAAACCATGCAACAGGCCCTACTTGAAGGGTATTAGCTTGGCTTAATTCGCCATTACTTAGCACAACCGATTGTTTTTTTAACTGTGGATAAAGTGCCTGCTCTTGATTATTAATTAGCGATACAACACGGCTTAATAACTCGTTTTGGCTATTAGCCGACTCGTTACTGCTAGCACTATTGCTGATATTTTGGCGTACAAAACGGCTAAGTAAGTTTAATTGATATTGCTGCTGCTGTTGCCAAGTGTCTAATCGGGTTTGTAACTGATCAAGGCTTAATGTGTTTTCGTCAGCTAGGCGGCGATTAACGGCTGCTTGTTCGCGTAATTTACTGAGCGATTGCTGCTTGGTAAAAATTTGCTTTGCAAGGATTGCTTGCTCTTTTGAAATGCTATTTTGAGTTTTATTTAGAGTACGCTGCGCTGTTTTAATATCACTTAAAATACTTTGCTTAGCATCATCACTGCTAGCTGCAAAAGATATGTTTGCACTAAAAAGTAAAACTGTGGCGCTAAATACTTTAATTATGCTGTTATTCGCCATTATTTAGCCCCTTGCTGGTTTTTATTTACATAACTTAATATAGGGAGTGTTACCCAATCAGCAGCGCGCTTTTTTTGCTGTACAGCAATACCCAGTGCAACTTGTTCTGCATTAATGCTTGAATCAAATTCCCACTGCCAACCTAAGTCACTTGGAAAACCAATACCTACATAACTTAAGTCTTCGCTTACAAACCATGCTTGAGCTGCACCTAAATAAAGCTGCTTAACCCATACTTCTTGCCCGTCAGGATGCTTAATAGCCATTTCGTGAATAGAAATACGTTGTTGAAAATCATTAAGTAGAGTCAGCATTTTTAGTGCTGTTTGTAATTTGTCAGTTGTACTGAGTTTTGAATCGCTTAAATCACCGGCGTTTTTCCAACTACTCAAAAGGGGCGGGGGGAGTTGCACTTGTAATGAAAGTAATTGCCCAGAAATATGTGCTAGTTGATCATTTAATTGCTGTTGATCATTTTCAAGTTCTGATTGCTGAGTTACAAGCTGTTCGCGTTTTTGGGCAAGCTCACTGGTGCTTTTTTTTCTACGCTGATTAAGCTCGCTAAGTTGCTGCTGCTCGGCATTAAGAAGCGTTAAGGTTTGCTCCATACTGCTTTTTTGTTCAAGCCAATGAGTATTTAATTCTGTGTTTTGATTTTCTATTTGTAGCCATTTATTAACGAGTTGTTCTAGCTCACTAACAGTGTCGGCTTTTACTGCCATAGTGCTACAAAGCGCGATAACTACGCTAATTGGTTTAATTAAGCTTCGCATTACTTAACAACAATCCTGAAAGTTACGACAAGCAATTACAAGGACGTAATTACTGTTAATTTTTAAGTGTGTATACAATATAGGAATTCACATAACAATGCAATTGATAACAGTTATCGTTTACATTGCTTTGTTTGAGTGGTAGGATTTCGCCGAAATTAAATATGTACCTTAAATTAACAATAGTTAAGTGCTTAATAAAAACTACGGAGTAACCATGAGTAAGCCATCGAATAAAGGAAATGCGTACGTGAAGCCAATTGCAGCGGTTGTTACAGCTACGCTTTCAACTTGGGCAAGTGCACAGGATGTTCAAGAACTATCGGTAACCAAAGCAGAAACTAAAACTGAGTCTAGTTATGTTGTAGAAAAATCAACGTCGCATAAATACACTCAACCGCTACTCGATACAGCTAAAACGGTAACAGTAATCAACCAAGCGGTAATGAAAGACAGAAACGTAGATAGCCTACGTGATGCTTTGCGTAATGTTTCAGGTATTTCTTTAGCAGCAGGTGAGGGTGGCTCACCTACTGGCGATAGCATGTCGATTCGTGGTTTTAGTGCAACAAATGATATTTTTGTTGATGGTATTCGCGATGTTGCAGGTTACACACGTGATATTTACAACATTGAAGCCGTTGAAGTTGCGAAAGGCCCAGGCTCTGCAGTTTCTGGTCGTGGCGCAACAGGTGGTAGTGTTAATTTAGAAAGTAAAAAGGCGAAGTTAGACAACTTTAACGACGTTTCTCTACGTTTAGGTACAGAAAACGATTACCGTGGTCGTTTTGATACTAACATTCAAGTAAACGACACAAGCGCACTACGTATTAATCTTCTTACTGATAAAGGTGATGTTGCAGGTCGCGACCATGTTGAAAACGAAACAAATGCTGTTGCGTTTGCATTTGCAACAGGGCTTGGTACAAACAGCCGTTTTGATTTAAACCTAGAGTATCAACGCCAAGACAATTTACCAGATTATGGTATTCCTTGGGTTTACAGTGATACGCCAGTAGCTGAACTTGCAGATAGTGCACGCTCACCTTCTCCTGTCGACTTTGATAACTTTTACGGTAATATTTACCGTGATTACGAAGATATTGAAGCCTACTCAACAACAGCTCGTTATGAGTATGATTTTTCTCAAAATACTACGTTACGTGTGCAAGGTCGTTTAGGTAAAGTTAAGCGTGAATCAGTAACAACTGCACCGCGTTATTTCTCGGTTACTACAGACACTGACATTACCTTTGCAGATGAAAAAACACGTGATACTGAAAATTCACTTGCTGCACTTCAAGTTGATTTAATTGGTAACTATGAATTTGCTGGCTTTACTCACGACGTAGTAGTGGGTGTTGAACTTGCAAATGAAACGTTTACACGCCATAACTTTGTTGCAACTACGCCTGATAACCTGATTGAAGATGGAATACGCAATGACTTATACAACCCTGATGCAACAATTGCATTTACGGGTGTGTACGGCCGTGACGGTACAAGCATTGAAGCTAAAGCTAAAAACCAAGCTATTTATGCATTTGATACAGTGACGCTTAACAAGCAATGGGAAGTTACAGGTGGAATTCGCTTTGATAGCTTCACTACGGATTATCACAACGATTACAATGATCCAAGCGCTTTAATTTCTACAAGTGACGACTTATTTAGCTGGAATGCAGCTGTAGTTTATAAACCTACAGAAAACGGCAGTGTATATTTAGGCGCGGGGAATTCATTTAATCCATCGGCTGAAAGCCTAACGGTATCTACGCGTTCAAATGCAGCTGATTTAGACGCAGAAGAAAGCCGCAGTTATGAATTAGGAACTAAATGGAGCCTAATGGATGGTCGCCTGCAAACTAATGCTGCACTTTTCCGTACTGAAAAAACCAATGCCCGTACTGATGACCCATTTGCAGATAGCTCAAGTGACGAAATACTCGGTGGTGAGCAGCGCGTTCAAGGTTTAGAGCTTTCAGCAACGGGCCTAATTACTAAAGAGTGGACTGTAATTGCTTCATACACTTACCAAGATAGCGAAGTAACTGAAGCATTAGGCGACGACGCAACTCAAGTTGGTAACGAGCTTGCGCGTACGCCTAAAAATAGCGCAAGCGTTTGGACCACGTACGATATGTCGGATAAGTTATCGTTTGGTTTAGGTGCGCAGTATGTAGGTGAGCGTTACAACGGCACTACGTCAACACGCTCTCGTGCGCCAGGTTATACTATTTTTGACATGATGGTTGCGTATGACATATCAAAAGATTTGAGCCTGCAGCTTAATGGTGAAAACCTAGGTGATAAAGATTACGTTGATCAGTTAGGTGGTGGACACTTTGTACCAGGTGATGGTCGTAAGTTTAGTTTAACAGCGAGCTACTCTTTTTAATTTTAAAACAAATTAAAAAATAAAAGTAAGCATAAGGGCAGGCCTATTACCTGCCCTTAATTATTTGATGAAAATGTGAGAGGGCGCACATGATAGTTAAAATTCCAGAGCTATTAACGAAAGAAGAAGTGGCGTATTGCCATGAGGTTTTGCTTAAAGCACAGTGGGCCGATGGCAGTATTACCGCAGGCCATCAATCAACCAAAGCAAAAAATAACTTACAGCTACCTGAAAATAGCCCTGAATGCCAAGAGCTTGGCGATATTATTATGGCAGCACTTGCGCGTAGTAATTTGTTTATGTCGGCAGCGCTTCCTGCAAAAATTTTTCCTCCGTTATTTAATTGCTATCAAGGCGGGCAATCGTTTGGTGTGCATGTAGATAATGCAATTAGACAAGTGCCGGGTACGCCAGTAAAAATTCGTACAGATGTATCAATGACGTTATTTATTAATGACCCCGAAGACTATGAGGGCGGTGAACTTGTTATTGAAGACACTTATGGCTCACACAGTGTAAAGCTGCCCGCAGGCAGTATGGTGTTATACCCTTCAACGAGTTTACATCGTGTAATGCCTGTAACGAGTGGGCGCAGATTAGCCTCATTTTTTTGGCTGCAAAGCATGGTAAACAGCGACGAAAAACGTGGTTTGTTATTTGATTTAGATATGTCGATTCAAAGTTTGCGCAGCAAAGTAGAAGATAGCCCAGAGATTATTCAATTAACAGGTGTGTACCATAACTTACTAAGACAATGGGCACAGACATAACGAAGATACTCTTTATTAAATACTGGATATAAGTATTTAAATATAAGTAATTAAAAGCTGCGCTTTTCGCGTGAGCAAGCTCAACGCCTACAGCCAAAACTTAACGCTGTGGTTAAATTACCTGTAGACGCGCAGCTTGCTGGCGTGACGCGCGAAGCTCGTAATTTCTAGGTTTTATATTTTTTCATTTACCCTCTTTTACTTCTCTTTGTGCAATAAGGTTTTAAGTGATTTATTCACAAAGAGGCTAAGAGGGCGCTGCGCTTTAGAGAAGTAAAAATAAATAATTACTATGTTTTATGTCTTCTCATTTACTCCTCTTTTGCTTCTCTTTGTGCAATAAGGTTTTAAGTGATTTATTCACAAAGAGGCTAAGAGGGCGCTGCGCTTTAGAGAAGTAAAAATAAATAATTACTATGTTTTATATCTTCTCATTTACTCCTCTTTTGCTTCTCTTTGTGCAATAATATTTTAAGTGATTTATTCACAAAGAGGCTAAGAGGTCACTGCGCTTTAGAGAAGTAAAATACATAATTACTATGTTTTTATGTCTTCTCATTTACTCCTCTTTTACTTCTCTTTGTGCAATAAGATTTTAAGTGATTTATTCACTAAGAGGCTAAGAGGGCGCTGCGCTTTAGAGAAGCCAAAATACATAATTACTATTGTTTTATGTTTTATGTTTTCTCATTTTCTCCTCTTTTACTTCTCTTTGTGCAATAAGATTTTAAGTGATTTATTAACAAAGAGGTTAAGAGGGCGCTGCGCTTTAGAGAAGTAAAAATAGATAATTACTATGTCTTCTCATTTACTCCTCTTTTACTTCTCTTTGTGCAATAAGGTTTTAAGTGATTTATTCACAAAGAGGCTAAGAGGACGCTGCGCTTTAGATAAGCAAAACTACATAACTTCTATGTTTTCTCACTTGCCGTTTTTACTTAACCCTTATAACCGTTAGGGTTATTTGACTGCCAGCGCCAGGTATCTTGCATCATTTCATCAATACCGCGCACTGCTTCCCAACCTAGCTCTTTAAGGGCTTTTTCTGGCGCTGCATAACACGCTGCAATATCACCAGGGCGGCGAGGTGAAACCTGATAGGGTACAGCCTGATCGCTTGCTTTAATGAATGCATTAACCATTTGTAGTACAGAGTAACCATTACCAGTGCCTAGGTTATAAACTAATGCACCCGTACTGCTGGCTATTTTATCAAGCGCTTTTAAATGACCAATCGCTAAATCTACAACATGTATATAGTCGCGCACACCGGTGCCATCAACTGTGTCGTAGTCATCACCAAATACAGCGAGTTGCTTTAATTTACCTACCGCAACTTGTGCGATAAAAGGTAAAAGGTTGTTTGGAATACCATTAGGATCTTCACCAATTAAGCCCGACTCATGTGCACCCACTGGATTAAAGTAACGCAAAATAGCAAACGCAAAGCGCTCATCTGATTTAGCGATATCTTGTAGCATCATTTCAACCATTAACTTAGATGTGCCGTAAGGGTTGGTAGTGCCGCCTACAGGGAAATCTTCTTTGATTGGTAAGCTTGCTGGGTCGCCGTAAACCGTGGCTGACGAGCTAAATACCAATTTAAATACACCTGCGTCGCGCATCGCATCAACAAGTGTAAGCGTACCTTGAACGTTGTTTTGATAGTACTCAACTGGCTTTGCAACCGACTCGCCTACTGATTTTAAACCCGCAAAATGTATAACACTATCAACCGTGTGTTTTGCAAATACAGAATCTAAAAAGGGTTTATCGAGAATATCGCCTTGGTAAAAAGTGGCTTCTTTACCTGTTATATTTTTTACGCGCGCAAGTGATTCTTGTGATGAGTTACTTAAGTTATCAATAACAACAACATCGTTACCTTGCTGTAAAAGTTCTAAAACAGTGTGCGAGCCAATATAGCCTGCGCCACCGGTTACTAAAATAGTCATGAAAGCTCCGTGGGTACCTTTTATCAATTAAGTTAATTTCACCATAAATAGAGGTGTTTTACATGTTTTATCTGTAATTTATATGATTTTAATCGTATTTTTTTGATATCAGCACATTAAATACTTTTGATTACATTTTGTGCAAAACAAGTAACACTTGATTCGTAAGATTAAGTTATAGTTAATAAACAAGTGCTAAAATAGCTTTAGTAATAGCTAATGCTAGGTTTACTCCAATCCACACTTTTGTGATTGGTTACCTCTTTGGAGAAAGATATGAATTTAGTTAAAAAAATAGCAACAACAATGTGTATCGCATTACCTGCGCTTGCCCATGCTGGTGAGTCTGTTGTTAAATGGAATGACTTTAATGATTATCGTGATGTGCGAGCGTCTAACCAAGCTAAGGGCTCGTATCACAAAAGTATTGCGGCAAGTTTTGAAAAACATATGTCTAAATTAGCTGAGCAACTACCAAAAGATTATAAGTTAAACGTAGAGTTTACTGATTTAGATTTAGCGGGAGATGTGCGTTATGGTGGTATGGAGGAAATTCGTGTAGTAAAACCAATATACTTTCCACGCATTAAGCTTAATTATTCGTTAACCGATAACGACGGTACAGTGCTTAGTAAAGATACTGATGTGGAGCTCAAAGATATGGGCTTTATGGATAAAATTAAAATGGGCCGCGACGAATCACTATATTACGAAAAACGCTTATTAACAGAGTGGTTTGGTGAGCAAATATTACCAAGTTTAGATTAACTTAAAATAAAAATGCCGCTAAATAGCGGCATTTTTGCTTTTTAATCTTTACTTAAAAGTAGCTAACAGCGTGAGTATTTGTTGTAACTTAATAACGGTTGTTTTAAGTTTTTCTTCATCAAAACCATCGTTAGATAAGCTTTCAACGTCAGCGGCTACGTCAAGAACATACGGCTTAAAGCGTTTAGCTTCAAAGCTAAAACAAGCATCTTGTGCAAATAAGGCTTTAAATTTGCCATGGCCTTGCTGTTGTAGTTCATCGAGTTTTTTGTCGGCATCAAGCGCCTGACGATAAACAATTTTTAAATTAGTATTGAGTTGTTCAATAATTGAATCCATGGTTTTCCTAAAGCTTTGTACTGCATGGCCGACATAATACTTGGATTACATTTAAAAGTCAGGTTTGTTATATGAATATATCAGGCACAAGTTTACCCGCTGTTTCTGGCTCAGGCCAAGGCAGTGAGCTTTATAGCGCTGCTTTATCTAAAAAGCAGCAACTAGCAGATGGCGCAGCAGCACTTGCACTTATTGAAGGTGCTGCACAATCGTCAAGTGCGCAAACACCGGCTAAATCGGTAACAGCATCATTGGGTAACAACGTAAATATATACGTTTAAATGCTGTTTTAAATTAGCTTAAGATCGATAGGTGTTTTACTTTTTTGACCACCTATTTCTCTAACTAATTTAGGCACTAAAAATCCAGGCAGGGCTTTTAATAGCTCTGCCATTATTTTTATAGCGTCTTCTTCGTTAATATCAAAGTGGCTGGCCCCTTCAACTTTATCGAGCAAATACAAATAATACGGTAATACGTCTGCGTCAAATAACGCTTCGCTTAAATTTATTTGCGCATCGAGCGTATCATTCACATCTTTTAAAATTACAGCTTGGTTTAAAAGCGTTACGTTTGCTTGTTTAAGCTTTTGCATGGCTGCTTTAAAGTCAGCGTCTATTTCATTGGCGTGGTTTATGTGATTAATAAAAATAATTTTTAATGGCGATTTTGCTAATCGCTCACATAACTCATCGGTAACTCGCGCCGGTATAACTACTGGCAAACGGCTATGAATTCGCATTCGTTTAATTTGTGGTAATTGCTCAAGCTCATCTAAAAACCAACTTATTGCATCGTCTTTGGCCATAAGTGGATCGCCGCCACTTAAAATCACTTCGTTTATATTGGCATCAGATTTTATGTAGCTTAGTGTTTCAAGCAGACTTTTTTTATTAAGTTGGTTTTCTTGATACGGAAAATGCCTTCTAAAGCAGTAACGACAATTGACGGCACAGCCGGTTTTAAACATTACTAAAACACGCGATTTATACTTATGTAAAAGGCCAGGTTGTTCGTTATCTTGCTCAAGTAGGGGATCTTTATTAAAACCCGACTTAGTTAAAAATTCTTGATGGCGTGGCATGACTTGCAATAAAAGAGGATCGTTTGGATCGCCTTTGCGTATTTTTTTTATAAAAGGGATAGGCACGCGTACCGGAAATAAACTGCGGGCTTTTAGGTCGTTTTCATGGACTTGGCTCGATAAACCGACCATTTCAAGCAATGTTTTTGGGCAGGTAACTACATTTGCTAATTCTTTTTGCCAGTTTTTATGCAAATTTGCTTCATTTCTTTGTATCATTGGCATGTAGATTACTCGAAAAAATATAAATAGAGGAAACGATGGCGAATTATAGCACCAACGAGTTCAAGGGCGGCCTAAAAATTATGATGGACGGCGAGCCTTGCAGTATCTTAGAAAATGAAATGGTAAAACCTGGTAAAGGTCAGGCGTTCAACCGTGTTCGTATCCGTAAACTTATCTCTGGTAAGGTGCTTGAAAAAACCTTTAAATCGGGTGAATCAGTTGAAGGTGCTGACGTAATGGATACAGATTTAGCGTATCTATACACAGACGGCGAATTTTGGCACTTCATGAACAACGAAACATTTGAGCAAATTGCTGCTGACGAAAAAGCACTAGGCGATGCAGTTAAATGGTTAGTTGAAAATGATTTATGTACAATTACATTATGGAACGGCAGCCCTATTGCTGTTACACCACCTAACTTTGTTGAGCTTGAGATCACTGAAACAGATCCTGGCCTTAAGGGCGATACAGCGGGCACTGGTGGTAAACCAGCAACGCTTAGCACAGGCGCTGTAGTACGAGTTCCATTATTTGTACAAATTGGCGAAGTAATTAAAGTAGACACTCGTAACGGTGAATACGTAAGCCGTGTTAAGTAAGCTTTAGCATTGTTTATAAAATCCCAGCTTAAGCTGGGATTTTTTTTGGAGAAAATATGTCAGCAGATCTTTGGGCCCCAAGCGCAAGCATTGAAACACTAAAACAACGTGCGGCGATATTACGTAGCATTCGTGAGTTTTTTTATACGCGTAATGTAATGGAAGTAGAAACGCCGAGCTTAAGTGCTGCCAGTGTAACCGATGTGCACTTAGCCAGTTTTAACACCACATTTGTAGGTCCAGGGCATGCTGGTGGGCTTCCTCTTTTTTTACAAACATCCCCAGAGTTTGCTATGAAACGCTTGTTAGCAGCAGGCTCAGGCGCTATTTTTCAGCTTTGTAAAGCATTTAGAAATGAAGAAGCAGGTAGTCATCATAATCCTGAATTTACAATGCTTGAATGGTATCGCCCAGGCTTTGATGAGTTTGCACTTATGGATGAAATGGATGAACTAATGCGGCTTGTTTTAGATGTTGAGCCGGCAACAAGGCTTACTTATCAGCAAGCGTTTGAACAAGCACTTGGGCTCGATCCGCTAACAGCGAACATAGAGCAATTAAAGCAACTAGCGTGTGAGCATGGATTTGCTGATATAGCCCAAAATGAAACGCATAAAGATACCTTACTGCAATTATTATTTTGTATGAAAGTGGAGCCCACAATAGGACAAAATAAGCCATGTTTTGTGTATCACTTTCCAGCTTCTCAAGCGGCACTTGCACAAATTTGTGAACACGATACACGCGTAGCAGGGCGCTTTGAGCTTTATTACAAAAATATGGAATTGGCGAATGGCTTTAACGAACTCACAAATGCCAGCGAGCAAGCTAAACGTTTTAATGAAGATAACGCATACCGCGCTGAAAACGGTTTAAAGCAAGTGCCAATGGATACGCGTTTAATTAAAGCGCTGGAGCATGGATTACCTCAGTGCGCAGGGGTGGCTTTGGGGATTGATAGGCTTGTAATGCTCGCAACAAATAAAGAAAAAATTAAAGACGTAATCGCGTTTGATGTGCAAAGAGCGTGATACTTGGCTTGTAGGCGTAGGTGGAAAACCTGTAGGTGCGAATTTATTTCGCGCTCATGTAAATTAACTTTATAAATAAGCGAGGTATAAAACCTCACCTACAATAAACATCAACCCCAACAACCTACGGCAAACTTGTAGGTGCGAATTTATTTCGCGCTCATGTAATTTAACTTTATAAATAAGCGAGGTATAAAACCTCACTTACAAATAAAAACACCGCGTTTAATTTAAACGCGGTGTTTTTTTATTGCTTGCTGTAGCTTTCATTTGAAAGCCAACGGCTATGCTTTACAGATTAAGTGTAAACGTAACACCTGCTACGCGAGGCTCACCTAATTGTGTATAGGTATGCGTTGCGTAACCATCTTGTGGATCGTTACCAAATTCAAAACCACGTGTAGGGACTGTTTCGTCAAACACGTTACGAGCCCATGCGCGAACTGCCCACATGTCTGCTTCGTAGCCAAAGCTTAAGTTAACTAAGTTGCTGCTTGGTGCCTGTGAGTTATGACTATCTGAGAAGTAGTAATCGTCCTTACCTTCAATACCAACCATGCCGTAAAATGCGTTAGTAAAGTTGTAACGTGCAGTAAACGCATACTGGTATTTAGGTGACTGCGCTTGTTCGCGACCGTCTTGGTTTAAGCCTGATTGTGTTACAAAGTCGTCAATTTCAGTGTTTAAGTAACCAGCACTACCTGTTAAAAATAGATTATCAGTTAGTTGGTAACTACCTTCAACTTCAAGTCCGTAGTTGCTACCAGAACTTGCGTTATCAACATAACCGGTAAATTGCTGACCTTCTACTTGCCATGCTTTTAACTGAATATCGTCGCGGTGCATGTAAAATGCTGCTAAGCGAAGTGTAAATTTGTCATCAAGTGATGAACCTTTAACACCAAATTCGCCGCTCCATAAATATTCAGGGTCAAAACTGGTGTGTTGCTGGAAAAAATCAGCGCTTAGGTTTAAGCCTTCATCTTTTGCTTTAGCCAGTGCTTCTGAATTAATACCACCGGCTTTGTAGCCACGGGTGATGCTGGTGTAGATCATAGTGCGATCAATTACTTGATATTCAAGTGCTATTTTACCGCCAACCATTACATCGTCAGTATCTTGTATAAAGCCATTGCTATCGGTGTAGTCGCCTTGGTATTGCTCTACACGTAAACCTGTAATTAATGTTGTTTTAGGGCCAATTGGAGTCGCTACTTGACCATATACTGCAACGTTACTCGTTTCGTAAGTTGAAGAGAACGGGCTTGCTAACCATGTGTACTGGCGCTCTAAATCAACATCACGGTTTTGGTAATAAATACCCGCAACCCAGTTACCTGTTTTAGAATTAAATTGTAAATCTACAGACTGATCGTCGCGATCGCGGCTGTATAAATCAGTTGAGCTGTATCCATCTGGATGTAAGCCAGCAGCACATAACTGTGGTTCACTTGTATCGTTACATACCCAATCTTCGTCAAAGCTGTAAAGTAATTCGGTATCAATAGCCGACAGGTTTAGGTTTACATCAAAAGCGTCAAAACCCGTGTAAGTATTATTAACACCTATTGCGTAGCTTTGTTGATTATCTTGCCCTGGTTCATCGGCAACACTATTGCGGCTGTTATCAAGCGTAAACGCATCGTAACCATTGTTTATGTCAATATAGTGAAGGTTTAACTCAGTATTTAAATGCTTTGTAAGCTGGCTGTTTAATTTAAAGCGGGCTACTTGTTCGTCTTGATTTTGTGTTTCGTCATTTAAGTACAAGTTATCTACGTAACCGTCTGACTTTCTGCGAAAGTAGCTAACGCGTGCGCTAGTGTCATCAGTTAAGCCTGTACTTGCTGCAATACCTGCTTCGCGGGTGTTGTATGTGCCAGCACCTACTTGTAATTTTAAGCTTGGATCGCTTGTGGCTTTAGCTGAACCCATTTGGATCATACCGGCCATACCGTCTGCGCCAAAGCGTGTACCTTGTGGCCCACGATAAATTTCTACTTGGTCTATATCAAATAATAATGAACTGCCACCAAGGCCAGAATAGTTAATACCATCAATAACTAAGCCTACAGATGGATTAATAGGGTCTACAAATTGTGAACGAAGTCCCACGCCACGAATTTGAATATAACGACCGCGCGACGCACCAGATGCAAAATTTACATTGGCGGTACTGCCTAACATTTCGTCTAAGTAACTTGCACCACGTTGATTAATTTCATCTTCGCTGAATAAGCTCGCACTTGCGCTTAAAGTTTGAATGCTTTCGCGCTGAAAATCGCCAGTTACAACAATTCTTTCTAGGTCGCTATCATCAGCGTTAGCTGCAATTGGTGCACCAAGCAGCGGTAAAAGTGCGGCAGTAATTAAAGACAAACGTAAGTTCATTGGGTTACTTAACTCCATTTTAGGGACTCGTATGGTAGCAATTATTTAAACACATGTGCTATAAACGCGGCAATTATACGTTAAATAATCAGGATTACTAATATGACCTTTAAAGTTGACTTCAAGGTACGTGATTACGAATGTGACTTACAAGGTATTGTAAACAACAGCGTCTATTTTAATTATTTAGAGCATGCTCGACATGAGTTCTTGTACGCACACGGTATTGATTTTGCTCAGTTAGCAAAAGATAAAATTAACCTAGTCGTGATGCGCAGCGAAATGGATTATAAGCATTCTCTATTACCAGGTGATGAATTTTATGTGGCTGTAGAGCCGCAGCGTATTAGTCGTTTAAAATTTGCCTTTAAGCAAACGGTTATACGTAAAAGCGATGAAAAAGTAATGCTCAATGCACTGGTTATAGGAACGTCTGTTAATGAAAAAGGTAGGCCATTTTTACCAGAGCAAATAGATAACGTATTTAAAACTACAACTTAGTACTTAATCGCATAACTTTTGAACTATCATAGAACAAAAATTTACATTTAAAACATGCATTTTTAACGGATAAAGGGCATAAATATTGTTACTATTACATTAATTAGACAATTAGTTAGTAGTAGCATGAAATTAGCAGCAATACCGATGCTTATAGTCGGTTTATGTGTTGGTTGCGCATCAACAGGGACGGTCACCAGTGAGCAGCTTAAATACACCCAATGGCAATTATCACGTGTTGATGGTTTAGCAATTCCACCTTCGTTTAATGCATCAATGAGCTTTATTGAAGCGCTGCAAGTAAACGGTTTTGCTGGCTGTAACAAATTTTTTGGTGAAGGCTCGCTTGAAGAAAGTAACCTTACCGTAAGTAAATTAGGAATGACGCGCAAGTCGTGTGGCGAAGAGCTTGATGAGTTTGAGCAGCAGTTATTACAAGCCTTAAAGCAAGGTGCAGAACTTAAAATGCAAGACCAGCAATTAGTCATGCAAGGTGAGCAAACATTTGTGTTTATCCCTAAATAATTTTAAATTTTTGAAAAACAGCCTCTTGCGGGCAGTTTTTAACTGACGTACACTCAGCGCAGATTTGTTGAATAATATCTTCGAATCGACGAACAAAATTTATATATTAATACTTGTCGGAGTGCCAAGGCTAAGTAATTAGTTTTTGGCTGAGATCGCGAAAGCGGGATCCGTGAACCTGATCAGGTTAATACCTGCGTAGGGAACAAGCTGCCTAAAATGGGACGCTTGTGCGTCTTTTTTTATGCGCACAATAAAGTGATTTTGTTTATTTTAGGCTGCAAAGTAGCATATACGCTACTTTACGATCTTTCTCTATTCCTCGGAATATCTGACAAGACAACCCTTAAGCAATGAGGCAAGTCATGTCAAATACTACAAATAAAGCGTCACGCCGAGAAACTCGTGCTGCCGCGTCTGAATATATTTATAACTTAACGGGTCAACCGTTTCCAAATTCTCATAAAGTATACGTTGAAGGTACTCAACCTGGCGTGCGCGTTGGTATGCGTGAAATCACATTAAGTGATACGTTTATTGGCGGTACAGATGAAAACCCTGTTTATGAGTCAAACGATCCGCTACGTGTATACGATACGTCGGGCCCGTATACCGATCCTAATTTTGAACTAGACGTGCGCAAAGGCTTACCAAAATTTCGTGAACAATGGATTGAAAGCCGTGATGACACCGAAATTTTAGAATCAGTGACGTCGCAGTTTTCGCAGCAGCGCATGGCAGATGAAGGGCTGGATCATATTCGCTTTGATCACCTTCCAAAAATTCGCCGTGGTGTCGCTGGTAAAAACGTAACGCAAATGCACTACGCACGCCAAGGGATTATTACTCCTGAAATGGAATACGTAGCCGTTCGCGAAAATATGGGACGTGCAGAAATTCGTAAAGAATTACTAGCCGCGCAGCATAAAGGCGAGTCGTTTGGTGCGAGTATTCCTGAATTTATTACCCCAGAATTTGTACGCGACGAAATAGCCCGTGGTCGCGCTATTTTACCAAATAATATAAACCATCCAGAAACAGAGCCTATGATTGTAGGTCGTAACTTTTTAGTAAAAGTTAATGCCAACATTGGTAACTCATCGGTTAGCTCATCTATTGAAGAAGAAGTAGAAAAAATGGTGTGGTCTACCCGCTGGGGTGCAGACACCGTGATGGACTTATCAACGGGTCGTTACATTCACGAAACGCGCGAATGGGTTGTGCGTAACTCGCCTGTACCTATTGGCACAGTACCGATTTATCAAGCGCTTGAAAAAGTAAATGGTGTGGCTGAGGATTTAACGTGGGAGATTTTCCGCGATACGCTTATTGAACAAGCCGAGCAGGGTGTTGATTACTTTACTATTCATGCGGGTGTACTGCTTCGTTATGTACCAATGACGGCTAAACGTGTAACCGGTATTGTGTCGCGCGGTGGCTCAATTATGGCTAAGTGGTGTTTAGCGCATCACAAAGAAAACTTTTTATACACGCACTTTGAAGACATTTGCGAAATTTTAAAACAATACGATGTGTGTTTTTCACTCGGTGATGGCCTTCGCCCAGGCTCGATTGCTGATGCCAACGATGAAGCGCAGTTTAGTGAGCTACGCACATTAGGTGAACTGACTAAAATTGCGTGGAAACACGACGTACAAGTATTTATTGAAGGCCCAGGGCATGTGCCAATGCACATGATTAAAGCCAATATGGATGAGCAATTAAAGCATTGCGACGAAGCGCCATTTTACACTTTAGGCCCGTTAACGACCGATATTGCACCAGGGTACGATCATATCACCTCAGGTATTGGGGCGGCCCAAATAGCATGGTACGGCTGTGCAATGCTTTGTTATGTAACACCTAAAGAGCATTTAGGTCTGCCAAATAAAGAAGATGTTAAAGAAGGCTTAATTACCTACAAAATAGCTGCACATGCCGCCGATTTAGCAAAGGGGCACCCAGGCGCGCAAGAGCGCGATAATGCGCTATCAAAAGCACGTTTTGAGTTTAGATGGCATGATCAATTTAATATTGGTTTAGATCCAGAGCGTGCTCGTGAGTATCACGACGAAACCCTTCCGCAAGAATCAGGCAAAGTGGCTCACTTTTGCTCTATGTGTGGCCCTAAATTTTGCTCTATGAAAATTAGCCAAGAAGTACGCGATTACGCTAAAGATTTAGAAACACGCGGTATTGATCCAAATGACGCTGGCGAGGCTATTGAGATCAAAATGATTGATGTAGAAGCCGAGATGAAAGCTAAATCTGCCCAGTTTAAGCAAACAGGCTCAGAAATTTACCACAAAGCGGTATAGCAATAAGTTAGATGCAGATGTAGGTGAGGTTTTATACCTCGCTTCTTTAAACATTGAAGAAGTGCGAGTGAGTTCGCACCTACTAATAACTGCTTTTGGAGGTTTTATGTTTTATAACATTGCTGTGGTGGGTTTTGGTTTAGCAGGGCGCTTAGCTGCCCTTGAGCTAAGTAAGTTGCATCATGTAACGGTGTTTGAAGCAGACGATGAGCAAACCCCAAATAGCGCCGGTAAAGTGGCTGCAGCAATGCTTGCCCCGCTGGCTGAGTCGGTATTGTGTGAGGCTGATTTAGCTTTAATGGGTCTTGATTCAATGAAGCGCTGGCCAGAAATAGTGAGTGAACTTGAGGGGGATGTGTTTTTTCAGCAGCAAGGCACATTGGTCGTTGCGCATCAGCAAGATAAGGGCGACCTACAAAGCTTTACTCAGAGAATAAAGCCCATAGCAGGGCACAGCGCTCAGGCATTAAATGCTCAGCAAATAGCGCAGTTAGAGCCAGAGCTTGCTAATCGGTTTAACCAAGGTCTATTTTTACCCTGCGAGGGGCAAATAGATAACCAAGCCTTTTATAAAGCAAGTTTTACCATGCTCAACAAGCGCAAAGTTAAGTGTGTGTTTAACCAGCGAGTAACCATTAAAAACGGCGAAATAAATAATCGACCATTTGACTACATTATAGATTGTCGTGGGCTTGGTGCTAAAAGCGATAAACCGCTTAGAGGTGTGCGCGGTGAAGTCGCAAGACTATATGCACCTGAAGTAAATTTTACGCGACCTGTGCGTTTAATGCATCCGCGTTACCCAATTTATATAGCGCCTAAACCTAATCATGAATATGTAATTGGTGCGACCGAAATAGAATCGCAAGATAGCGGCGCCGCAACAGTGCGATCAACTCTTGAGTTACTTTCAGCGGCTTATACCGTACACAGCGGATTTGCCGAAGCACGGCTACTTAATATTCAAACCGGATTACGCCCTGCATTTAGCGATAACCGTCCAGAAGTATCACAAGTTGGTAATGTAATTAGCATTAACGGCTTATATCGTCATGGTTATATGCTGGCACCGGCATTAGTGGCGCAAGTAGTTTCACGAATAGAGTGAGAATAAAATGAACATTACAATTAATGGCGAGCTACTTAATGTTAATAGCAAAGCACTCGTCGAGGTACTTCAAAGTTTTGGTGCGGTTGCGCCTTTTGCTGTGGCTGTTAATGGCGAATTTATTCCACTAAGTCGGCACAGTAACTATGTACTTAATGAAGGCGACAGTGTTGAGTTGCTGTCACCCATTCAAGGCGGATAAAGCTCATGCAAACTAAAGACTGTCTAACTATTTATGGTGAGCAAGTAAATAGCCGTTTATTAATAGGCTCTGCGCTTTATCCGTCGCCTGATATCATGACCCAATCGATAGTCGCCTCTGGTGCTGAAATTGTTACCGTGTCGCTTAGGCGCCAACAAAGTGCAGCAGCCGGTGATGACTTTTGGCAGTTAATAAAAAATACAGGCTTAAAAATACTGCCTAATACCGCCGGGTGCCACAGTGTTAAAGAAGCCATAACGCTTGCAAAAATGTGCCGAGAGGTATTTGCCACCGATTGGATTAAGCTAGAGCTGATTGGCGATGATTACAATTTACAGCCTGACCCTTTTGCGCTACTTGAAGCCACAAAAATATTAATTAATGATGGCTTTAAAGTATTGCCTTATTGCACCGATGACTTAGTACTTTGCCAGCGCTTAAATGAGCTAGGGTGTGAGGTGCTTATGCCGTGGGGGGCGCCAATAGGCACCGGTAAAGGCTTGTTAAATAGCTATAATTTAAAAACTATTCGAGAGCGTTTACCCGATACCACATTAATAGTAGATGCAGGTTTAGGTTTGCCATCGCATGCCTGCCAAGCACTCGAAATGGGGTATGATGCGGTATTATTAAATTCAGCCATTGCAGGGGCGGGCTGCCCAATTACTATGAGCCGCGCATTTAAAGCCGCAGTTGAAGCAGGGCGCTTTGCATATCAAGCAAAAGCAATGCCTGAAAAAGACGTTGCAGCCCCATCAACCCCAACAATGGGTATGCCATTTTGGCATCAGCAGTGAAGGAAAAAATATGAATAACGTAGTGTGGACAATTGCCGGATCTGATTCGGGCGGCGGTGCAGGCATTCAAGCTGATATAAAAGCAATGCAAAGTTTTGGTGTACATGGCTGCACGGCAATTACGGCGCTTACTGCACAAAATAGTTTAGGCGTAGAAGCTATTAATGCGGTGTCTACCGATATTATTGAATCGCAGTTACTAGCGCTTGAAAAAGACATGAAAGCCAAAGTTATAAAAATTGGCATGTTAGCCAATGTGCAGCAAATTCAGCTGATCAGCGAACATATAAGCCACTATAAAGCTAAGTGGCCTGTGCCTCCCGTTATTGTATATGACCCTGTTGCGATTGCCTCAAGCGGTGACTTACTAACAGAAGAGGACACGGTAAGTGCAATAAAAGAATGCCTACTGCCGCTGGTGGATGTAATAACCCCAAACACCCACGAAACACAGTTATTAACCGGTGTGTATTTAATTGGCCCGGCTGCAATAAAAGAAGCGGCTAATAAGCTATTAAGCTGGGGCGCAAAAGCCGTTGTTATTAAAGGCGGGCATTGGGATTACCCAAGTGGCTACTGCATTGATTATTGTATTGATAGTAATACGCAAAATGGTGAAGAATACTGGTTAGGCAATCAAAAAATACAAACCCCGCATAACCACGGCACCGGATGTAGCATGGCTTCGGTCATTGCTGCGTGTTTAGCTAAAGACTACCCATTAAAAGATGCCTTTATTTTAGCTAAAGCATATATAAACCAAGGGCTAAAACAGTCGGTACGCTATGGCGAAGGGATTGGACCGGTTGCTCATACATCGTTCCCCACTAATTTAGCTGACTACCCACAAGTAATTGAGCCAGGGAGCTGGCTGGGTGATGAATTAGATTTTGATGTGCCGCTTGATTTTAATATGGCTGCTGATTTTGCACCTTGTGAAAGTAAATCGCTTGGCTTGTATGCAGTTGTAGATAGTACCGATTGGTTAGAAAAGTGCTTACAACAAGGCATTAAAACAGCGCAGTTACGCGTTAAAAATAAAACGCAAGACGAGCTTGATGGGCTCATTAAGCATGCTGTTGAGCTGGGCAAGCAATACAACGCACAGGTATTTATAAATGACTACTGGCAGTTAGCTATTAAGCACGGTGCATATGGCGTGCATTTAGGGCAAGAGGATTTAGACATTGCTAATTTAGCGGCAATTAAAGACGCTGGATTAAGGCTTGGGCTTTCTACTCATGGTTTTTATGAAATGCTACGTGCGCATAATTATCGCCCTAGTTATATGGCATTTGGCGCTATTTACCCAACCACAACAAAAGATATGACAGGTCAAATACAAGGCCTTGAAAAGCTGATTAAGTTTGTACCACTTATGCAAAGCTACCCAACAGTAGCAATAGGCGGCATTGATTTAAGCCGTGCTGAGCAGGTAGCTAAAACAGGCGTGGGCAGTGTTGCCGTAGTGCGTGCGATTACCGAAGCTGATAATTACGTAGAGGCTATAAGCGCTCTGCAAGTGGCCATAAGCAGTGCCAATTAAAACTAACAAGGGTAATACTATCAAGGGTAAAACTAACAAGGTTGATAAACGTGAGTGAGCTAAGCGATAAAGAAACCCTGCGTTACAGCCGCCATTTATTGCTTGAAGAAGTTGGGCTTGAAGGGCAATTAGTACTTAAATCCTCAACGGTTGCAGTAGTGGGGGCTGGTGGTCTAGGTAGCCCCGCGCTTTTATATTTAGCCGCTGCAGGTATTGGAACGCTTATTTTAATTGACGATGATGAGGTGGAGCTTTCAAACTTACAACGCCAAGTGCTTTATAAAATAAATCACTTAGGACAAAGCAAGGTCGCCGCAGCGGGTAAAGTATTAGCGAGTCTTAATAATCAAATAAACATAGTAACGCATTGTCAAAAGCTAGATGAGAGTAATGCAGCTAACATGCTCAAAGGTGCTGACATCGTACTTGATTGCTCTGATAACTTTAGTACTCGCTATAGTGTAAACCGTTATTGTATTAGCAATAAAACACCGTTAATTTCGGGTGCTGCACTCGCAACCAAAGGGCAATTAATGGGCTTTGATTTTAGGCAAAGTGATAGCCCATGTTATGGCTGTGTTTTTCCACAGGGCGAAGCTACACCGGTTATCAATTGCAGTAACGCTGGGGTTATTAGCCCGTTACTTGGTGTAATAGGCTCTATGCAGGCGCAACTTACGCTCAACTTATTGCTGGGGCATGCAGAGGGAGGTGTGTTTATAACCTTTGATGCGCTCACTTTAAAACAACAGCACTTTAAAGTGATTAAAGATTCAGAGTGTAAAGAGTGTGGTAAATAAGTTTTTGAGGGGCTTGTGCCTTTTATTAAATGTAGCGTTAAAGAATTAAAAGCTGCGCTTTTCGCGTGAGCAAGCTTCACGCCTACAATATATCAAACTTTTGCACCAAGCTTGTTGACGCACAGCTTGCTGGCGTGACGAGCAAAGCTCGTAATTTCTATGCTTTGGTGTCTTCTCATTTACTCCTATTTGTGCAATAAGATCTTAAGTGATTTATTCACAAAGAGGTTAAGAGGGCGCTTCGCTTTAGAGAAGTAAAAATAAATAATTACTATGTTTTATGTCTTCTCATTTACTCCTCTTTTACTTCTCTTTGTGCAATAAGGTTTTAAGTGATTTATTCACAAAGAGGTTGAGAGGGCGCTTCGCTTTAGAGAAGTAAAAATAAATAATTACTATGTTTTATGTCTTCTCATTTACTCCTCTTTTACTTCTCTTTGTGCAATAAGGTTTTAAGTGATTTATTCACAAAGAGGTTAAGAGGGCGCTGCGCTTTAGAGAAGTAAAAATAAATAATTACTATGTTTTATGTCTTCTCATTTACTCCTCTTATACTTCTCTTTGTGCAATAAGGTTTTAAGTGATTTATTCACAAAGAGGTTAAGAGGGCGCTGCGCTTTAGAGAAGTAAAAATAAATAATTACTATGTTTTATGTCTTCTCATTTACTCCTCTTTTGCTTCTCTTTGTGCAATAAGGTTTTAAGTGATTTATTCACAAAGAGGTTAAGAGGGCGCTGCGCTTTTCGCGTGAGCAGGCTTTGCGCCTACAAAAATAAAAAACCGCGTTTAAATAACGCGGTTTTTTGATTTCTAATTAACGATTTATTTTAGTCGTTAATTTTTGCAAATGCAGTACCTAAGCGAGTAACCACTTCTGGTAGTTGGTCATCCAGTATTTCAGCTTTATCAGCACCCCATGCTAGTACCACAGTAGAGCCTAACTTAAAGCGACCCATTTCTTCACCCTTTTTAAGCGTGATAGCGTTATCGCCAGTGGTTGGGTATTTCCAACTAAATACATCGCTACCTGCTGGTGGCGTGACAGTACCTGCCCAAATAGTTTCTATGCTGGCTACAATTGTTGCGCCAACAAGTACCATAGCAAGCGGACCAATTTCAGTTTCAAAAATTGCTACTACTCGTTCATTACGTGCAAACAAGTTAGGCACGTTTTGCGCGGTAAGTGGGTTTACTGAAAATAAATCACCTGGCACGTAAATCATTTTGCTTAGTGTGCCATCAATTGGCATGTGAATACGGTGGTAATCTTTAGGTGCTAAATAAATCGTTGCAAACTTACCGCCTAAAAATGGTGTTGTATCATCTTGTGAGCCGCCTAGTAGCGCTTGTAAGCTGTAATCGTGACCTTTAGCTTGTATTAGCTGTCCGTCAACAATATCGCCTAGCTGGCTGATTGCGCCATCCACTGGATGAATGATGATATTGCTATCTTCTACCATTGGGCGCATGCCGTCTTTTAAAGGGCGAGTAAAAAATTCATTAAAGCTTTTATAATGAGCCGGATCTGGGTATTGGGCTTCGCTCATATCTACTTTATATTGCTTAATAAATAGTTTAATTAAAGTCGTTGTTAAAGCACCTGCTTTAGCTGCGGCTAATTTACCCACTACGCGTGAAATAAAATGTTTTGGCATTGCGTACTGCATTGCGATTTTAAATTTGTCTAAACTCACAGTATTTATCCTAAATTATACGCGAGGCGCACGGGCGCCTGCACGGCCATCGGCCATTGTTTCTAAAATTCGGTGGTAGCTGTCAAAGCGCAATTGAGAAATTTTGCCATCTGCTACAGCTTCTTTAACTATACAGCCCGGATCGTTTAAATGTTTACAGTCTCTAAAGCGGCACCCGCCTATAAATTCTCTAAACTCTTTAAAGCACCAGGTTACACGCTCAACATCTAAATGCCATAAACCAAATTCGCGAATTCCTGGCGAGTCGATTAGGTTACCGCCACTTGGTAAATGGTGAAGGCGTGAAACAGTTGTTGTGTGCTGGCCTAGGCCGCTGTTTTCAGATACTTCTTTAGTTAATATTTCAGCGTTAGGTAATACAGTATTAACGAGGGTGGATTTACCCACACCACTTTGGCCAACAAAAATGTTATTTTTACCAACAAGTACTTCTTTTAATTCATCAATACCATTGCCCGATATATTACTAACAAGGAGTACTTGGTAATCAAGTTTACGATAGATATCGAGAACTTTTTGTATTTCGCTAAGACCTGCGTCATCAATTAAATCTATTTTATTGAGTACTAAAATTGGCTCAATACCCATATCTTCACAGGCTATTAAATAGCGGTCGATAATACTTGGGGTAAACTCAGGTAATACCGCCGATACCATGAGTATTTGATCAATGTTAGCCGCAATAACTTTTACGCCGTCGTAAAAGTCAGGGCGGGTAAGTTGCGAGCGACGCTCTTGCGTGGCTTCAATTACTCCGGCTAAATCACCTTCACTTACTTTGGCACGGCGAAACAATACCTCATCACCACACACTAAATTTGACACGGTACGTCGTATATTACAACGAAGTACATCGCCATTTTCAGTTTCGACATCGGCGTGTTGGCCAAAACGACTGATCACAATTGCGCTCTCGACCTGACCTAAATTATCGGTTTGCCACTCTTGCGCGCCTTTTTTAGCTGGTCTTGAGTCTGCGCTATTAATGCGCTTTTGGTGGTTGGCCTTGATCTGACGCGATTGGCCTTTACTTAATTTTTTCTGTTTTGCCACTGGAGGCCTATAACCTTAGTTAAATGTCGCTTTTCCTAAAAAAAGCTTTAGCTCGACGGTTGATGCTAATATGATATATCGAAATGCGTTGGATCTAAAGGAAAGCACCGCTTAGGTAATTATGACTATTAATAAATCAAATTTAATTTGGCTCGATCTTGAAATGACAGGACTCGAACCAGAGACCGATAAAATACTCGAAATTGCGACGGTTGTCACTGACGCAGACCTGAATATATTAGCTGAAGGGCCAACCATAGCTATTCATCAAAGTGATGAATTACTAAATGGTATGGACGAGTGGTGTACTACGCAGCATGGTAAGTCGGGTTTAACAGCGCGCTGTAAAGCAAGTACATTCGATGAAGAGTATGCCGTGGCACAAACGTTAGATTTTTTAAAACAGTGGGTGCCTGCAGGTGTATCACCAATGTGTGGTAATTCAATTGGGCAAGACCGCCGCTTTATGAATAAATACATGCGTGAACTTGAAGATTTTTTTCATTACCGCAATCTTGACGTGAGTACTATTAAAGAATTAGCACGTCGCTGGAAACCCGAAGTGCTTGCAAAAGTGAATAAAAAAGGCTCGCACCTTGCTTTGGATGACATTAAAGATTCGATTATGGAATTAAAAGTCTATAGAGAAAATTTCTTTAATTTGTAAAAAACACTTGCAAACACATCTGATTATTGTAGAATCCTGCCCCGCTCAAGACGATAACCCACGCGGGGTTAGTGTGTTTGAGTTGTTTTTATTGTGGTCGTTTTACATCCATAATTAAAATGCGGTACTAGCTCAGTTGCTAGAATGTTGAACGCGACCCGTCGCGCACCAACGTAAAATAACTGAAGAAATAAAAAATGCGGTACTAGCTCAGTTGCTAGAATGTTGAAAGCGACCTGTCGCGCACCAACGTAAAATAACTGAAGAAATAAAAAATGCGGTACTAGCTCAGTTGGTAGAGCGCGACCTTGCCAAGGTCGAGGTCACGAGTTCGAGCCTCGTGTACCGCTCCAATTTCTAACCAAAAGAAATTGTAGTGTTGAATGAAAATATAATGCGGTACTAGCTCAGTTGGTAGAGCGCGACCTTGCCAAGGTCGAGGTCACGAGTTCGAGCCTCGTGTACCGCTCCAATTTCTAACCAAAAGAAATTGTAGTGATAGTAAATTTAGTTATGCGGTACTAGCTCAGTTGGTAGAGCGCGACCTTGCCAAGGTCGAGGTCACGAGTTCGAGCCTCGTGTACCGCTCCAATCTTTTTATATCCTTTCAAAATTCTCTGTATTAAAAATCATAAATAAAATTATAATTTAAAATCTCTCTTATCTACTTTATTCTTTGTGCAATATTCAGCATTAAAGTTTTGGTTGTTAGAAATTATTACTTCGCGCGCCTAAGATTTACGTCTATAGAGTGGCGTATTTTGAATCTATGAGGGTATGGCTGAAGAAAAACAGAGGTTAACATTTTAAACCGAGAAGCTTGAGTTAAAAAAGCTCCCCCTGAATAGTTGCTATAACTCGTCTAGAGCCACCAGAATCACGATGTTCACCTAAATAAATACCTTGCCATGTACCTAACGCTAAATAACCATTTGAAATAGGAATACTTAACTCGCAGCCTAACGTACTGGTTTTTATGTGTGCAGGCATGTCGTCGTCACCTTCATAATCGTGGCGATAATAAGGCTGACGCTCAGGAACGAATTTATTGAAATGGCTCTCCATGTCCATACGAACAGTGGGGTCTGCATTTTCGTTTATTGTAAGGCTCGCTGAGGTATGCTGAATAAATAAATGCAACAAACCAACTTTATAACTCGCCAGTTCAGGCAGCTGAGACAATATTTCATCATCAATTATATGAAAACCTCGCGGGCGAGGCTTTAATGTAATTTGCTTTTGCTGCCAACTCATAGTTTATCGAAACTAACTTCAATGTTTGCATTACCAGCATCACAGCTAAATGGCATGATGATTTTTTTACCTTGGCTTTTGTGAGTAATTGTATGACCCTTACCCGATACCACAATAGGCGTTGCCATATCAAAGTCGAAGCCTTTCTCGCCAAGTAAATTTTTAGCACCACCTGTTACCATGTTGGTTATTTCGCCAACCATATCAGTAACTTCTTCATCTATAGCATCAGGGCGTTCGCCAAGCATACGCTCCATGATGGTTAATGCTAGTTCTTCATCAAATGTTATTGAAAATGATCCTCGCGTTTGCGGGCCAACCATCCCAATCAAACCTGATACATCACCACAGGCTATCTCATCAGTTTTAATGCGAGGTTTACCTGGCTTCAATTGAGTTTGAGCCATAGTGCTCAAAACATTAATTAAAGAAGATAAAAAAGGATTGATGAATTCTACATTCATAGTGGCTACTCTTAAATTTGTTCTGTGAAATGACTATATAGTTTGAGTATAGTCACTAAGGATAACTTTGAAGGATTATGATGCTCTGCAAGATTCACATTTACCATGTGCTTCTATTGTCTGCCCTGATACAACAAACCCACCTTCGGCAGCTAAATTATTTAGCTCATGCGAAATTACACTCGAGTGTAATTCTTTGACAAAACCACAGGTATCGCAAATTAACAATTGTACTGGGTGTATATGATCAAAATGATGACACAGCATAAATGCATTTGTGCTTTCAATTTTATGAATAAAACCTAGCTCAGCTAAAAAGTCTAATGCACGATAAATAGTTGCAGGTTTAGCACCCGTTTCAGTTATTTTTAATTGCTCAAGCAAATCGTATGCACCAACACCACCTTGTGCGCTGGCTAATAGGCGAAATACTTTCTCGCGGATAGGCGTAAAACGCGCGCCACGGTTGTCACAAACTTGTTTTGCTTTACTTACGAGTGATTCTATATTCATCATTACTCTTATCCTTATGCTACCGTGATATACTAACATACTGTGTTGTAGTTGCAGCGTTTTTATTAAGCGCTTTTTACCTAGGAAACCCAGTAATGCACGAACTATTAGCTATATTTATTTTCTTTTTTGCGGTTATTGACCCCATTGGTACTGTACCTGTATTTATTGCAGTCACACGTGGTGATGATGAGAAATTTAAACGTAAAGTTATATATAAAGCGGTAGGCGTATCTGCATTAGTGCTCTTATTTTTTGTACTTGCAGGTGAGCAATTACTTAACGCAATTGAAATCCCACTTTCGGCTTTTCAAATAGCCGGCGGAATCATATTACTTATTTTTGCGCTTTCAATGATATTTGGTGAAAGTAAACCTGAAGCCGAAATTAAAAGTGTGCGCGATAGTACTGAAACCGCTATTTTTCCGTTAGCGATTCCATCTATTGCGAGCCCAGGCGCTATGTTAGGCGCCGTATTAATGACTCGTAATGAAGAGTATACCTGGGTTGAGCAGTTACTAACGTCTTCAATGATGCTTGCTGTATTAGCGGTTGTACTGGTTTTGTTATTGCTTGCAACGCATGTACATAAATTAATTGGTGACAGTGGTGCAAGTATAATAAGTAGAATTATGGGGCTTATTTTAAGCTCGGTTGCGGTTACCAATATTTTAAATGGCATAGCCCATTATTTTGGCTTGCAGGTTTTCTCTTAACATTGATGCTCGCTAGGCTTTTGTGTAAAATGCAGCGCCTTTTAAGCTGTGCTTAATAACTTTAATACCCTGAGGTTTGCTTTGAATAAATGTACTTTGGATAGACGCTTTTCTGTGGCCCCAATGCTTGATTGGACTGATAAGTAAGCATTTAAAGGGTTTTGGTAGTGCGGGGGTGCCCATTGGGGGCTCAATATATCAGGCACCGAATTTCAGTCACCCTAACAAATTACTCGTTCTATGCAATCTAATCGACTGGCCAACAACACCTTCAACGTTGTATTCATCATGCTCAGTTATTTTTACCGCTGGGTGATCGGGGTTAGCAGATAACAGCCGGTTGTTTTTTAAGTCGGCTATTTTACAAACGAACAGTCCATTTAAAGCAGCTACGATTACATCGCCGTGTTTAACCGTTGCGGCCCTATCAATAATCAATAAATCCCCGCTGAAAATACCAACCCCTTCCATACTGTTGCCACTGGCACGGCCAATAAAAGTAGCGTCAGTTATAAGGCTATTATCTAAATCGCTTTCTAGCTCTTTTATGCCTGGGCCCACATCAACATTAGAATCAACCATCAAACAACCCTATTTATAAAAATAATTTAAATTAATTTTAGCCCTATTTAAGCCAATATTAAAAAAATGTTCGGAAGATTTTTTTAATTTCAACAAAATACGTAAGTTATTGCCACCTCTAAAAGTTAAGTCGATTTCGCCCAATTTTACACTACAAAATGGTGTAAATATTTACACCAATAAAGCCTTTTAAATCAATTTGTTCGAAAGTTTTAACTGGTTACTTATACAGTATTATTTATTGCTATTATCATTTTTATCATTACAATGAAATTGACTCCTAAACAGAGCTCTTTTAACAAAAAAAGGATTAAGTTATGAACAAGCAACACGTAAACGGAAAATCAGTACTTTTATCAGCGCAGGTAAGTGGTGGTGAAGATACTCAGGACAATGGCGGCGGTGGCGGTGGGGTAGAGCCACCAAAATTAAACTAAGCCAGCACAAATCATTAACCAGCATTATTGCTGGTTAATTACACCACCAAGGAAAACACATGATTGATTTTATAACTGCTACAGACTGGACAATAAGAGCGCTAGAAGTGCTTATTATTCTTTATTTGCTAGTAACGCTTAACAAGCACCGCCTGGCGTTATTTTTTGGTGGTAAAAGTAATTTAAAATCAATTGATGATCACACAATGCATTCATGCTTTATTGCTGCACTTACAGTGATGGTGTTTCACTTTGTAAGCTCAAGCCTAGCTCAATACATAATTACAATAGAAATGAGCAAGCTAGCACTAAGGCAGTTTTTTTACTTCACCATGTTTAGTTGCTCTATGGCATTTGTCATAGCGTTATTCTTTATGCATAACATTAGAGGTTGCACGTTCTCAACAACTGCGCGGCTTTGCTTATACCTTGCATTAGCTCAATCGGTTGTGCAACTAATACAATTTATCATGCGTGGCCTGCTAGATAGCAGCATGCTGTCACCCGCTTATAGCTTTAGTGTGGTGGCACTTAACCTATTATCGCTCGGCGTAGTTGCTATTTACCCAGCTAAAAAATTTACTGGCCTACTAACAAAAGAGGGAATTTAAATGCCGTTACTCATAGTTATGTTTATCTGTTTAACAATGGCCTTGTGTATAACTGGGGTCGCAATAGTGCGCGGCCAAAACACAACAGGCATAGAAACTGCGCTGAAACATAAAATAAAGCACTACATGCCAGAGGGAACAGTAGCCCAACAAGACGATTACGGTGTAGCCTACTCAATAGTAATGGACTTAGGTGCAGCAATAGAGCAGCCAGATAACTGGGATAAAATAGAATCGATTAGTGTAGGGCACAAGCGTGTAACCAACTTTAGAAACCAAGCACTTAAAAAGCCAACCAACTTACCACCCGCACAAGAACGTCCCATATTCAAACTTGTTAAATAACCCGCTAAGGCGGGTTATTAAATTAAGCCTACCCTCTTTAATAGTCCCTTTTCTTTTTTAGGCACTTCGTGTTTGTTAAATAAATCTTTGTAGCCAAAGTCATGCAGACTTGCAAAAGCAATTTCTCTAACAGGTATAGCAACTAAAAACTTATCTACATCAACGGTTCCTTCATTGTTAATTATATAATTTACTACAGGTATGTAGTCAGTAACAATTTCTAACCTTAGTTCTTCAGTGCATCTGTAGCCACTTTTCAAAGGTAAAACCATGATGTCATTTTGATTTTTTGCACCAGATATTATATATCCAATATAAACCTTTCTATTAGTAAGAGTAAAAGCAATGGGTAAACCATATTCACAGCTTTCAAAATATATTGACGTGAACTCAGGAGTGTCATCTGTATCAGATAATTTTCTAAAAGCTCCTCTATTTACAGTATCTAAGTCACTCCAAGTTATCAGCATTGCTAGTCGAGCAAGCATAAAGGGTATAAAAAAAGATAAATTAATAGCGAATATAGAAATCTGAGTGAAGTTTACAAACCAAACAGGAGGAGTAATTGAAGGAGCAATAGTTTTAAAAAAAATAGTAAGCGAAGAGGCCAAGATATTTGAGTTTAACACTTCATCATTATAAGAAAAAAAATATCCAAGTATTATGGCAGAAAGTAAAAACAGGCCTCCGCCTGTGGCTGCAGACGTAAAAAATGTATGATAACCATTAGATTTGTTAAATCGGATATAAGTAAAATGACATCTTTTTTGGTAAATGTAGCCAGCAATAGAAACTAGCAGAATAAAAACAATTGTAGGCTTGACCATAAAAATCCTTTTGATAAAAAAAAAGAGCTATTAAGCTCTTTTTTCTTCAGCAGACAATCTCAGTTGTCGCTTAACTTCTGTGCTATCTCTAAACGATTCCATATCAACTTTAAATGATAGGTTCTTACCAATTATCAATTTGATTTGATCATTTTTGCTTTCTTCTACACCAGGTGCAAAAATATTAGCAAGATAAATTCTTAATTGTTCCAACATAAAGCCTCCTTAGTAGATGCTAACAATGGACTTACACATTTATACAAATATACATTTGTTTAAATGTTTACCGTGTAATAAATATAACTGACGGTATCGTCACTTACAACAAAACTGTTGTTTTGAATTGCCGTGAATTGCCTTGAATTGCCGTGAATCGCCATGCGTAGCGCGCCAGCGCTACATAGAATATTTAGTTATATATCTCTGTGTTTTTAGTGGAAAAATATGAATTCAATACATTTTTAATACTTAACTAATACTTTTTTAATATTTATCGTATTCGATTATGGTTCACCTTGTTAAAACATGAACGATAAATTAATGTATATACCTACACATATTATGGAAAATAAAAGGAATAAATATGATCAAGGTCGGAACTTGGGTGCTCGGGGTGTTATCACTTATATCAGTAATAATGTATTTTGATTTAGGCGATCGTATATCAGGTGTAATTTGTATGTTTGCCGCTGGGTTTTTCTTCCCGCCAGTGCTTAACAAAATAAACAAAACAAACAAAGAAAAGGCCGAATCAAAGGGCAAAACACATAAAGACATAACCCAAAAATCAGCAGTTATATTTGGCATTATCCTATTGGCCATTGCTGCTATTTTAAGTAGCGGTAGTAATACTGAAACTAATAACAACACACAAAGCATACCTACAGAACAAACCCAAGAGCGCAAGCAGTTAAAACCAATAGATTTAATTTATCAATTAAAATCAAAAGTTGACGAGCTAGACTATTGGTTTAAAGGGTCATTCAAAGAGAGCGATAAGCTAAGATTTTATGACGTAAAAAAGAATTACGATAAACAGTTAGATGTTATCTGCAGCGACTTTGATAGGTTAGTAGAAAATACAGGCAATCTTAATAGTGAATATTATGATGAAGCACTCGCTTGCAGTAACTTTGAGTTAAGCCTTGTTCACGTAATTCAAAATTTAAATCACGGTACATATGCAGAAATACCAAAATTAAGACAGAAACTTGAACCAGCCTACCAAAACTTAAAGCAACAAGTAGATGAAGAAATAAAACGATTAAATAACAAGTAAATAATAAGCCCGCTAAATGCGGGCTTTTTATTATGCTGTTTTTTGGCTATTGGCGGGTTTGCTTGCGCGGGCGTCAATCACAGGCTTTAAGTCTTTTAGCAACAATTTACCGCAGTCGTTAATATCAATCTTTTTATCTGGGTTTACCCTAAACCAATCAAGATGAAAGAACATCATTAACGATTTAATTGAAGTATCAATAAATTGCTTTTCAAACTCTTCTTCATTTAATAAACCTTGCTCACTGATGAAATCACCTGGCGCAATTTGCCCAAGCTCAGGGTTTGTTTCATCTGTGAATAGCCACATAAAGTACATTTTTGTTTTTGGATGGTTAGCTATTTTCTTAATCGTGTTGCCGCTTGGCTCATTTCCTAACTCGTAACGCTTGTAACCACTAAGGCCAATATCGAGCATTTCAGCAAATTTAGCTTGTGAAAAACCCATTGATTCACGAATTAGTTTTAGTTTGATACCAATATTTGTTGACATGGTTTTAAATCGATCCTATATTTGGTTTGAGTTTGATACCAAAACTCATATATTGGTTTGTAATTTTAATTATCATTTAAAAAAATGAACTAATTTAAAAGATTAGCACATAAATGGTTCATTTAGGAACCAAAGAAAAATTCTTAGGGGTCAATATGGATACTGAAAAATACAGAAAAAACTTACAGGGTGAAATAGTTGGCCCTGATGAAAAGTTCTTAAAGCGCGATCAAGTAATGGAGATGTGCAGTATTTCACATTCGCATATTTACTACTTAATGAATAAAGGCATGTTTCCTAAGTCACAGCGAATTGCAAATTGTAGCGTTGTTTGGCTTGAGTCAGACATAAATTTATGGCGTTCAATGAACACTAAACATTTCTTTGCCGAGTACGGCGAGCAAATTAAGGCACAAAAATTAGGTGAAGGCGCAGCCGCATGAACATGACCTTTGCACTTTTAGCGATATACAACACCCCAGCGGTGCCGCTTAAAGACATTTGTGAGGAATATTTAGGCCTTAAGTTTAAAACAGCCGAACAAAAAGCAAAGGCAGCGCAGTTACCTATACCCACATTTAAAATTCGCGACTCAGAACGTGCACCCACAATGGTAAACGTAAACGACCTAGGTGCGTATTTACAGGCCCGTTACGACGCAGCCCAAAAAGAATGGCAAAGCGTTAATAACTAGGAGCAAACAATGAGCACATATCAAGTATTTGACCAAAACACGTATAACGCATTACCTAACTTAGCTGCCAAAGCTGAGTATTTACTTACGTGCCAAATAAGCACCAAAGAAGCCGTTAATTGTAAATCAGTTGAATTTGAACCGTGCTTACAAGCCTTTATTGGCGAGTTGCCATTACCTATTTACTGCCACGGAAACGAAAACCAAACCATACAGCAAGCCGTGTACTGGTTAAAAACGCACGCACTATCGCAGCCAAAACCACAACAGCAAACACAAGGAGTATAACCATGGCTAACGCACTTATTAAACAAATTGATAACGCACAACCAGCCCCACTAAAAGCGGTAAAAGGGCGCCACATACCAAAAGGCCTTGCTGAAATAAAAGCGCTAATGAGCGATAGAACGCGCACACCTGGTTATTTATTCAATGCCGTTTTAACTGATCAACAACGAAAATTAGTGTGTATTGCTGCAGGACTTAAACAACGCCATATAGAAATGAGCTTTTATCAATTTAATTTGCAAGAGCGTGATGCAGTGCGCAAAGGCATTTTAGCACTGCAAGACATTGTTGCCGCTTTTACAGATGCAAACTTACTTGGCCGTGAAAACTTCGAAAGGACCCCGCCTAAGTTTGATGTTCTTCCGCATTTAGTTGAACAGTCAAAAACTGATTCACAAACACACTAAGGATTGATCATGAGCTCAACTAATCGCGGAACCCAGCGCAATGCAGATGATTACTACGTAACACCGCATTGGTTAATTGAAGATTTTTTAGCAGCGTTTAGCGAAAACTGCCGCTTTAATTTTGACGAACAAGCATACCCGTTAATGTTAGACCCAAGCGCAGGCGGCTGCGACAAGTACGAAATGAGCTACCCAACCGTACTAGAAAAACACGGCTTTACTGTAGAAAGCTGGGATATTCGCGAAGACTCACGCGCTAATTTAAAAGGTGTTAATTTTTTAAACGTGCCCAGCGCTTTATTGCCGAAATACGACATGCTCATCACAAACCCACCGTTTAACGTAGCACAAGAATTTACAGAACATGCGCTTGAAATGGTTAAAGAGGGCGGTTTAGTAATTATGCTGCAACGCCTTAATTGGTTAGGTAGCCAAAAGCGAAAACCTATGTGGCAAAAACTACCATTAGCCGCCGTTTATGTTCATAGTAAACGCCCAGGCTTTGACCCACAAAAACCAAGTAAAACAGATTCAACCGAATACGCCCACTTTGTATTTTGCAAAGGCCATGAACTGGCCTCTGAACTTTTCGTAATTTAACACCCAAAAACAACACCCAAAGGACTACTAAAATGAACACAATCAAAGACCAAGATCTATCTAAAAATCAGCTATTAGTTAAAAACATTGTTGAGCATGCGGTAGACCAAGCCAACTTTACTATTAAAAATTTAGGCAAGCGCTCTACCGTTGCCATGCTAATGGAGTGCGAAAACTGCCTAACTGACTTTATGCCAGTGGTCAAACTTATTGCTGATGACTACATTGAATACGCGCCAATTTACGACCAAATGTGCGCCGCAATTGATGCCGTTCAAATAGGTGAAGATTTAGTTGAAATAGAGTTTGCCGAATAAATGGCTAACCCTAAGCGACTCGACCTACAAGCCCTTAGACTATCTGGTATAGCTAAGGGTTTAATTTCGTCTATTAGCGATATTGACGACCGCAACTTTTTAGCGCGTGGCCTGCAAAATGTGCCAGTGCCTTTACAAAGTCGTATGGCCCGTAAATACATAGACCGCTATAACCAAAAAAAGGCGGGTAGCCAATACCGTGCTAATACATGGTTACGCCGCACCATTGCCCGTTTAAAACCGCGCTTTGGCGTACTGTTTAGTATTACTCAAAATATGCCATTGCCATGGCATATTTTAAGCAGTATTGAAAAAACCAAAAAACACGCAGGCACACTCGCTATGGAGTGCGTGCAAATAACGCTTGATGTAAGCGAAGAAAACCAACACCTACCGTACGAAAAAATAATATCGCTAACCTACGATGCAATAGCCACGCATGCCAAAGCCTTAGGTGCTAATGTGCCATTTTACACCATGCGCGACGACAACTTGCCAACCGAGTGTTACGAAATAGCACTGCTAAAAATGCAGTGTGATAGGTGGTGGGCTCGCCAATTAAAAACTATTCGCCGCCAGTTTTTAGAGTTACTAGAAATTGCCACAGGCCAAGTAGGCAAAGATTTATACCACGATAAAAAAAGCAAAAAGTTTAAACGCCGTGGCATTAGCCCTTACTCGTCAAAACAAGCACAGCGCGAATTTAACTTTGCCCAAGCCAGTGGCCGTCAGTTCCTAGAAATGATGGAACTGCAAAGCAGCGACGGCGACGTAATAAGTTTAATAGAAGCAGTAAAAAGCGGCATGGCAAACCCTGCCAACCGCCGAAACGAGTTAATGTTACGCATACGCGAAACCGAAGAGCTAGCCGACGAAATGGGCTATGTAGGTGTGTTTTACACTATTACGTGCCCGTCACGTTTTCATGCAAACTCAAGTAAATGGCACGGCGAAACCCCAAAAGATGCACAAAACTACTTAACGCAAACATGGGCGCGTGCCCGTTCTAAGTTAAACCGCCGTGGCCTTAAATACTTTGGTGTGCGTGTAGTTGAGCCTCATGCTGACGGTTGCCCGCATTGGCACATGATGCTGTTTATGCCAAAAAATAAACTGCAAGAAGTGAATGCTATTTTGCGTTGGTACTTTATTCAAGAAGATAAAACAGAGCTTTACGATTATTACGGCCCTGTGCAAACCCGCGCAAAAGTAGTAAACGAATGGGTAGATATAAACACCCATGGCGTACACATTAAAACCGTCGAAAAATGCGTGAGCTATCGCGCAGGCACTAAAAAAAGTGAGCTGTTTAAAACTTACAAACAAAAGCGCCGCGAGTGGGGCCTAAAAAAAAGCCAAGGCAAAAAAGCCAAAGCGCCTAGTAAATTTTATCGTACTTTTAGCCCTCGCTTTGACGCCATAAAAATGGATAAAAGTAAGGGCAGCGCAGCCAGCTACATTGCTAAATACATCAGTAAAAATATTGATGGCTACCAATTAAGCGACCATGAAGATGCCGAAACAGGCGAAAACCTGCAAGAGCAAGCTAACCCTGTTTTAGCCTGGGCTAGTACATGGAACATTCGCCAGTTTCAATTTCAGGGCTCACCAAGCGTCACCGTGTATCGTGAATTGCGCCGCATGCCTAAGGGCAAAACAATAAGTGACGAAACCATAGAGCCTATTCGCCACGCTGCAGATACCGCGAACTGGAAAGACTACGTAAAACTCCAAGGCGGTATGTGTATAGGCCGTGCTGCTAATTTCAAATCAATGTACGAAGACACACAAATGGGCAACGACTACGCCGAAGTAGTACGCCGCATAAAAGGCATTGTTACCAATGTGAGTATTGAATCAAAGCTTCATCGCATGATTAACAATGTTTATAACGTTACCATTGAAACGAGCCTTAAAACTCGCCTAGTAGAATGGACAAGGCAACTGAAAGGCACAGCCGAAAAACTCAATGCTAAGGATAACACCAACGTCGGCGCAGCCGACCTATCTTGGACTAGTGGTAATAACTGTACGCCTATAGCCGCAGGGTCTAGGGCTGAGTTGTTACTCGATATGATGGGCACCTCAAAAAGTGACGTTGATGAAGTAATAAAGGATCTAAATAGCGGAAAAAGGATCAGCCGAAATGGTCAAATTTACCAAATACGAGACGGCCAACTTCAAGTTTTAAATGTTGATGAGCAAATAAAGCATGATCAGCGCTTAGCTATTGAGTCATTGGCTAAAACATATTCACAAAAAGCAGGTAGCTGGCACATAACTGAAGCCCATTGGCAACAAGCCCGCGAGTATGTAGAGCTTGCTTATAAATACGCGCAGCTTGACGGGCGCAACACACCAAATAATACCCATATACAAAACGGTCTAGTCACTATTGGCGACTGGGACCTAGTTACTTTAGTAAAACAAGGCAGCGCATCAGCAATCAGCGATAACGATTGGTGGGCACTGGATTTAATGGCGTAGGGTGTAGAAATATTAATTATTTTGAAAATGAGGTGTATGCTGATAGCTTAACCAGGCTACTATTTGTAAATAAAATTTGATGATTGGAAAGGAAATCACATTGGGAAAAAAATTCACATATCACTTTTATGAAGAGAAAGTAAAATTTATAAGTGATGAAACACTCAGTATAAAAGGTAGGCTCTTATATTTATCCGCAATATTATTCTTTTTATCTAATTATCTTGAATTTAAAATATCCTCTGTGTTTGGTATAAGATTTGGTGATAATCAGTACATAGAAATGTCTTATGTAGCTTACTTCTTATTAGCTTCAGTCCTTTATAATTTATTTTCTTTTAGGCACAAGTATTCCGAAGATAGAATTTCACAAGTTAAGATAGAGAAGAATTATAGTAGCCAAGAGATTGGTGATGCTAAAGCGAAAGGTGAATTAATCCAAGATCAGGTATTTAATTTCTCTGAGCTTGAAAAATATAAACCTCCTTCAGCGGAAAGTTATAAAGAGGCTTTGGACAGCTTTGAAAAAAATATAGATGAAAAACTTAATTCCTTTTTTGAAAAATGCAAAGATACCCTTCAACATTATGAGCTAGACCACTCTTATAAGTTAATTGATGAACTAAGCTTTATTAGTGTAAATGTGTCGGAAAACCCTTTGTTTGACAAACATCGCAAAAATTATGTAGCGTTAGCTAGATATAAACATACAATATCATCAATAGAAAATGATGTAGATAAAATTTTGAGAGAGTTAAAAGATGAGTGTTTAAAAAAGCTAGATGTTTGTTTAGATCCAGAAATTTTCAGAGAAGAGTTAAAAATTAAAGAAGAAAATTTCCAAAAAAGTATTGAAGACCTGCAGCTTGCTTTAAATAGACGTTCAGTTAAAGTAAATAAAAAACATTTCATAAACTATACAATCCCTTTGGGATGTAGCTTAGTCAGCATGTGTTGGGTCATTATTAACTTGATTTGCTTTTACTTGAAAGATATTTTTGACTACAACTTACTAATCGGTAGTGGAAGTTTTTACTTTTTATCAGGTTTGGTCAGTTCCTTTTAGTTTGTACTATGATTAATATAGACTGACTTTTTTATGGTTAGAAGTCGGTTTAGACTTATTAAATATTAATTTGTAAACCCACATTGTGGGTTTTTTCATGCCTGTAATAAAGTAAGGTCTAAAGCCCAATTAACTCTAATTGTTCTTTACGCGGTAGGTTTTTAATAAGCGATGCGGCCAATTGCGCAGTGGTTTTACATGGTGGATTTAAGAAGTGATCAAACGATTGGGTAATACGGAACGTAGCCCCGCATTCGCGAGTGTTAGTGCACGAGCAATATAAATTAACCACATGCGCACTTTGCTTTTCACGTGAAGTAATTGTTGCTTTAGCTTCGCAATTTGGACAAGTAACCCGCGCCATAATAACTACCAATCGTTAATAAAATACACTGTTATTATATACAGCTCATTAGTCCAGGGCAAACTACTAGTTGACCATCGTTTGAAAGTTAAAAGAGGTTAAAATATCACTTTCACTAATTCTGAGCGTTACATATACTTTTATAAATATGTGTAACAAGATAATACATAATAAGTAGATAATATTAATCAACCAATTCTGAGCTTTAATGGAGATTTATATGGAAGTAAAAAAAGATGGTGATAGAGTTATTTTTATTCATGAAATACCTGACGATTCTAACTCCCCTGTAGTTGAATGTTATATTGATGATAAGATAACCCCTTTTAGAGTAATAGAGCACCCAGAAGCTAGTCAACATGCAAGATGGCAGTTAATTACAAAAGAACTTGAGTTTGCTGAAGCTCAACTTATTATAGCTATCAAGAGAATGACAGCCCCAAACAATTTAATTTACCTTGATAGAAGAAATGAAGCAGGAGTAATAATCAAAGCGCTTATAGATTCTGCGATTGTCGGTTATATAAAATGCTTTAATCAGACTAAAGGGAGAAAAGTAAAACTTGAGGTTCGTAATTTTTTTAATAAGGAAAAGGGTTTAAATTATTTACAGCTGCATAATTTAGTAAAAGATTTACGTAATGAAAATATAGCACATGCAGGTATTTCAAAGAGTGAAGGGAGTCTTATGATAGCTACAATTGATCCAAACCCTAGAATAGGGGTTTCATCAAAAGCTATATTCGCTCATACATCTTTTACTATTCCTAGTTTAGAATTTATGAAGTCTATGCTCGAATTAGTTCGTTATGTATTAAGCCAACATTCTAATGACTTACAAGTTAAACTGGATGCATTTTGTCAAAAAGCAATAAATGACCCCAAGAAATATAAATTAGAAGATATTTACTAGAATAAGCTCCTAACAAGTCATTAATAATAGTTGGCATTTTTAAACCTCAGTTCAGTAAGGCCAACTATTTTTTACTATGTGTTATATTTAAAAACTTGGCTCTAAATCAAAATTAAGCTGTAACTTACTGCCAATTTCAGGGTCCCTTGCTACTTCATCACTCATTAATTTAATAAGCGGTTTAGTCTCGTTTTTAAAATACATAGCATCATATTTAGTCGGGTCGCCAAGGCCTGCATTGTTGGCCGGAATAATACCCGCCAAGCCCGGTGGAAAACGATGGGCGTTGAGTATATCTTGCGCCGATACGTTTTTAACATTCATAAACTCGTCTTTACTTTCAAAATTACCTACAGGGATAATCTGCAAACCCTTTTCTTTACCGTTGGGTATGTTTACAAAGAGTGAGCGGAAGTTACCCACGCCCTTTGAATCTTGAATTTTCTCTTTTATATCGTCTTCAACGTCAGGGTCTAAGTTAGGATCAGTCGCGTACATAATAAAGCCCATGTGCGCACCGTTTAAAAAGTATTTACGGCGGAACAAAGTCGCGTCTTCATTTAATAACGTAGCTTGTAAACCGCCTAAGTAATCGGCCAAACCATACACTTGCTGCACGGGGTCGTACTGGCGAACCCAAATAATGTCGCGCTTTTTATATTTTTTAACTTGGCTATTGCGCTCAAGCACCACTGCGCCACCATCACCGCCAACGCGGGTACGATAACTAGGCAGCGGAAACAGCCTTACAATTTGCCCAAAACCATTGCGTATTTTAAGTAGTGCCACATCACCAAATTGCACCAGGTTTAAAAAGCCTGCTTGCACTTGCTGCGCACTCATACCACCACTAATAAAACGACTTGCTGCCATATTGGCACGGCTTTGCACTATGCCGCCGTGCTGGGCATTTCGGCGGGTTAAGTTGGCTAATAAATGGCGGTCTACAGGTGGTTCCCAATACTGGTCGGTATCGTTATAAAATAGCGAGTCGTAATCGGTTAGCCACATGTCGGGCATTACTTGCTCAGGCAAGCCAAACACAACGGGCGCATTTTGTTTATTTTGTTGATCGTGCGGCTGGTCAGTTAACTGCTCAGCGTTTTGGTCTAATTCTGCATGGTCCATCGTGATTTTCTCTTATGTGCATGGTTAAGGGGTTCGTTAATAACAGCGTGGCTAATAGCAAAAAATACGTCTGCATGGCCTATAGTGTTATCGCGGCTAGCTTTAAAGGTTATGGCGCCGCCCGAGTCGGTACTGGTGCGGCGTATTGAAAGGCAGCTCATAGCAATGTCTTTATGGGATGCATCCCATTCAAGTCGGCCACCCTCAATAAGGTCTATCATTTTAAGTACTAAGCGGGTTTTGCTGCCTACGCTGTAATGTATGGCGGTGGCTTCACGTGGGTACAGCGTGCTTATTGAGTCAAACACCCCCGCGCCAATGCCTGTGGTATCTACACCAATATAAGTAACGCGGTATTTGGCGTAAATTTTTTGAATTTCGCTAACGTGGTGCGAAAAGTTCATACCGCGCCAATAGTGTTTTTCAAGTATTCTGAATTTTTCACCGGCTTTTTCTGGTGGGGCTACTACCACTAAAGCGGCGTTATCGCGAGTACGCGAGGGGTCGTAACCCAGCCATACCTCACGGTTACCAAATGGTTGTGCAGCGTTGGGTTTGTGGTCTTGCCAGCGGGTGGCATCAACCATGGCTTTTTCAAGGTCGCTGAATTTAAATATACTGTCGGCATCGTCCACAAAAATGCACATGAACAGGTTATTAAAATCATCGGCGTTGTATTCGTCGCGCAGCTCGTCAATGTCGAATAATTCACAGCCACCGCGTAGGGCATCTTCAATGGTAACTACATAGCGCCATTGTTTATCGGGGCACAGCCTGCCGTCATCGCGTAATTCTACAAAGGTAGGGAACTCAATTTCTTCGCGTTCAGCGCGGCCTTGTCGCCAATGATCACCCGTCCAAAAAGTATAAGCAGGGTGCGCTTTAGTTGAAGGGGTCGAAAAATACGTTTTACGCCACTTTTTGTGCGTGGCCATGGCGCTGGCTAGTTTGTTTAGCTCGTTAAACTTACCAATCCAAAAGTATTCATCTACATAAACATGGCCGTGGTAACTTTGCGCCGTTTTGCTGTTGGTACTTAAAAACCTTAATTCAGCATCACCATGGGCAGTGTGCAAAGTAATAGGGTTACCGTTTAGCTCAATTTCAAAAAATTCTTGCGCAATAGCAATTATATAACTGCGAAACACCTCAGCTTGTGCACGACTCGCAGACAGGAATATTTGTGGGTCGCCCGTTAAAACCGCATCTTTAAACGCTTCACCTGCAAAATAATACGTTGCCCCAATTTGGCGGCTTTTTAAAATATTACGAATACGTTGATGCAAGTTTTCGTGCATCGTTTTTTGATACCCAAAGAGTGAGTCGTACCAGGTGCCAAAGTCTTCAGCGGTTAAATGGCTAACATCATTTTTACGCTTACGGCCTTTGCTTTTCTTACTGTCGTTACCGCTGCCTTTATTACCTTGGTTATTGCTACCTTTATTATTAGTCGGTTGAGGATCATTAGCCTGGGCTGCTTTTTCGGCTAGCTGGACGCGTTGCTTTTTAAGCTTAACGTGCTTTTCTATCAGCATGTCGAGCTCTTTTATTTGGTTGCCTGTTTTATCGCTTACGTCGGTGAGTATTAAAATACGCCTTGCAATAGCTTCGTCTACGTCTTCTTCGCGCAGCATATCGCGCCAATTGTATTTATCGGCCCAATAGTAAATCACACGGTTATTTGGTAGCCCCAGTTCCGCGCGTATTTCGTCGGGGGTGTGGTGGCGCAAATAAAGCCGTTTTGCTGCTTCGCGTATTTCAGATGAATAAGCCATTGCTTAATATAAGTGCTCATAAAATTAGTAACTAGGCATAGTGTATTGGTTTACAATAAGCTTATAACCGCATAAAAACCCTCACTTTTCCTAAAACCTCAATCTAGGAATTACCAAAAAGCTAACCAATGTATTCAGCCTTTTTTTATAGTTATGCTGCGTTTAAATATTAAGTAACGCGGTAAGCAAGTAATGGCAAAGCAATCAGGTTGGGTAATTGCAGCAACAGAAGGCGCAACGGTAGACGGCCGTATTATTTCAAAAGAATGGATTAATCAAATGGCCGCATCGTATTCAGTTGACGAATACACCGCGCTTATTTGGCCTGAGCATTTTCGTTCAAGTTGGGGCCCAAGCGAAGGTAAAAACTGGGGCACTGTTGACGAAGTAAAAGCCGCTAAACAAGGTGGTAAATTACGCCTGTTTGTAAAAATTACCGCTAACGACTACCTGCTTGCTGCCAATAAAGACGGCCAAAAGCTGTTTATGTCGATTGAGCCTAACCCCGATTACAAAAGCGAAGGGCGTTGTTATTTACAAGGCCTTGCCGTTACCGACTCGCCAGCCAGTTCTGGCACCAGCCGCTTAAAATTCTCTATTGGTGATAATGAAGCTGATCACGAATATAGCCAACTCGAAACGCTACAACACAGTGACTTTATTACCACCGATAGCGAACCAAGCAACCCCACGCCAAGCGATAAACAATCAAAATTTATGAATTTGTTTGCCCAAATGGCAAGCCTATTTTCTAGTGATCAGCAGCCAGCCGATCAGCAAGATGAAATCACCGAGGAAGACACCATGAAACAAGAACAGTTTGACGCCCTAATGGGCAAGTTTGAAGGAATAGAAGCCAAGGTGACTGACCTTGAAACTAAATTCAGCAAGCCTGAAGGCGAAGGAACCACGCCAGCCAAAAAGCCAAAAACCGAAGAGCCCGAAGGTGAAAAGCCCGAAACAGGTGTAACCGCTGAGCAATTTAGCCAGTTAATGGAAAAAATGGACGGCTTTGGCAAAAAGGTTGACGGCATCGAGACCAAATTTAATGCCCTTAGCCAAGAGCAAGGTGGCCAAGAGCCATACCCAGTAGGCGGCGAAACCGTAGACCTGGTTTAAACAAACGCTTAACCACGTTTACTTTTATTAATGCATAACAGAGCGAGATAACGCATGCACTTAAATCAAACAGCCGCTGGGTTTTTAAAAACATACTCGGTGCAAGTAGCAAAATCATTTGGTGTGGACGACGCATCACATAAATTTGCCATTTCAGACCCAATGGAAACAAAGCTACGCGCTGCGCTTTTAGAGTCGGTCGAGTTTTTACGCATGATCACCACCATGCAAGTGGACCAAATTAAAGGTCAAGTTGTAAAAGTAGGTAACTACGGTATTGCAACAGGGCGTAAAGCCGGTGGCCGTTTTACATCAAGCCAAGGCGTTGACGGCCATACCTATGAACTGACCGAAACTGATTCGTGCTCAGCAACAACATGGGCGTTGTTATCTACATGGGCCAATGCCGGTAATTTAAACGAGTTTATGAAGCTGATTAACCAAAACGCCACGCTACGTTTTGCACTCGACATGCTGCGCGTTGGTTTTAATGGTGTATCAGCTGCTGCAACATCAGACCCAATTGCCAACCCAAATGGTGAAGACGTAAACAAAGGCTGGCATCAAATCGTTAAAGAAAAAGCGGCTGACCAAATTGTTACCGACCCTGTGTATTTTGACCCAGACGGTGCAGGCGATTACAAAACGTTAGACGCCATTGTTACCGAGCTTAAAAATACGCTTATTCACCCATCATTACGTAACGACCCACGCCTAGTTGTATTAGTAGGTAGTGACCTTACTGCCACTGCGCAAACGCACATGATGAACCAAGCCGACAAGCCAAGCGAAAAAGTAGCCGCACAGCAAATGGATAAAAACATTGGTGGTATGCGCGCATACACGCCACCGTTCTTCCCGGGTAAACGCATTGCAGTAACCATTTTAAGCAACTTGCATATTTATACGCAAAAAGGCACGGCGCACCGTAAAGCAAAAGACGAAGAAGACCGCAAGCAATACGAAAACTCGTACTGGCGTAACGAAGGCTACGCAATCGAAGAGTTTGAAGCGTATGCCGCAGTTGACGAAAGCGCTATGAATATCGGCCCTAACCCAGCTTAATCATTAATTGCTAGGCCTAACCGCCTAGCATTTACGCCATTTATTAAAAGGTAACAATGCCATGAGTGCCATTGCTAATTTTAAAAAACGCCGACTTGCTTCAAAAGCCAAAGGCGAAACCAAAGCTACAACGGGTAATGCACAAATCACCATTACTCCAGATAACTCCGCGCTTAAATTGCTCGCGCAGTTGCTAGGTTGTGACGAATCAAAAGCGATTGAAACCGCGCAACAATACGTTGACCAAAACATTAAATTTTTTGATTTAGGTTTTGATCCTGCCGCTGAAGGCGAAGACAAAACCGCTGTTGTATACGCGCTTGATGAAAAAGGCAACATTGAAAGCGTTGACGTTTCAAACGTTGAAGATGCAACCGACGAGCTAAACGAAAGCATAGACAGCGCAAGCAATGCTGCAGGTGACATTGAAAGCGCCGCAGATAAAGCAAGCGATGCTGCCAGCGATTTAGCCTACCAAGCCGACGATATTAATGCCGCTAATAGCGACTTAAAAGACACGGTTGAAGAGCTAAAAAAGCCGTCGGCGGCGCAAGAATCCTCCAATTCAAAGAGCAAAACCAAGCAAAAAAACAGCTCGAAAAGGTAAGCCTAACAGGCTCAGGGAAATACGCCCCAAGCCTGCACTTACAGCTTATTGAATTAGAAGACGACTTAAAACGCTTAAAAAGCTATGTAACCCGCGCCGACAAAATAGCCCACAAACGTGATGTGTTATTGCCAAAGTGGTTGCCAATAGTTGATGAATACTTGATTAAAAAGGGTAAACAGAATGAAGACAATCCTATTTTTGCTTATTGCACTGTGTGGTTATTTGATATTGGCGACCTCAGCCGTGGCATTGAGTTTGGCTTTAGAGCCATTGAAATCAATCAGCCCATGGCTAGCAGCATACGTCGCCAGTGGCCTGGTTTTATTGCCGACACTGTTTTTGATTGGGCAAGCACCCAAGCTGAAAAAGGCAACAGCATTGAGCCGTATTTTGGCCAAGTGTTTAGCTGCGTTGCAAGCACTTGGAAATTACCTGAGCAAGTTACCGCTAAGTACTACAAGTTTGCAGGCCTTGCGTTACTGCGCAGTAAAAACGGTGATGTTTCGCCATCGCATGTCGGCGACGTTCAGCGGCTCCAACAAGCCGATGGCTACTTAGCCAAAGCCGCAGAGCTACATAAACACGCAGGCGTTAAAACAGTACGAAACAAAATAGCCATGAGATTAAGAGCCATTGCCGAGCTAAACGCCCAGTAATAGCCATTACTCCCAACCCTCCAGTGCACTAGCCGAGCGTTTAACAGGCGACTGTTAATAACCGCGTCGACGCTAACTGCACTGAACCCTATTTATTGAAACGAAAGTAAAAGGTATGTGGTATGTCATTTGGATTTGAAGCAACAGCACAAAACAGCATTGAAATAGATGCTGTAAGCGGCTGGCCAGTGCTAAGCACTGGCGAGTTTCGCGATCATCGCCGCATACCAGAATTTTATGAAGAAACGGTAATAGCTGACTCATTAAACCGCAGCGCATTAGAAGTACAACAACAAATACTTAAATACATTATGAAAGACAACATGGATGTTGCTTTCACCCAAACAAACGGCGTGCCTAACTTTAGCGCCGCACAGCAAAGCGTTTACCGTGGCGCCGTGTATGCCCGTTCGCATAGCGATTTAATGGGTTACTTTTCAGCGGTTGACCAAAAAGACGCGGGCAACAACAAAGCCGATAGTGTTGATCAGCAAGATGCGATATTAGCGCAGTCTAACCGCAGCATTCGTTTACTGCTTGGCCTTGGCCGCGGCGGAGTGCATACACTATGAGCCAAACTATTACCCAATTGCAGCAACTAACCGACTTTTTAAACACCAGTTTAAAAGGGGCTATTCACACCAACAACATAGATGCCTGGCAAGAACGTGGCACTTTAATAATAAGCGGTGAAGACAAAGGCCAAGAGGGTTACGCAGTTGCTAAGTGGAAACATACCGCCGTAATTGCAATAGAAAAATTCCCGCACCGCAAAGTTAACCCTTATAACTTACTTGCGATGGTGGGCGCCTTTTTAATCGATAGCAGTTGGCCACGTGACGAATACGGGCTAGACGACCCTGAAATAGACATTGATGTTGTAAGTAAAGACAACGCCACCGTGTTAATTGACGTGCAACTGATTGACGACATAGAGCTAATACCCGATGAAAACGGCCCTGTTTTATTTAACGGTGCGCGTTATTACGTATCGCTGGCGCCAATTAGTGTGGCCGAAGATGTAGACATAGATATTAAGGGGCAATCATGAGTTTAGTGATCACCCCAAATAGCAAACAAGCGCTCAGTGCAAAGCACCAGTTGCAGCTATTAGCATTGCCAGCAGGTAAACGTGTGCGCGTACTTAAAACGCTAGGTCGTTATGAGCGAAAGCTCGCCCGCCAGCGAATACGTGCACAAAACACCGTTGAGGGTAATAAGTTTGCAAGTCGCACTGATGGCAAAAAAACCAAAATGCTTAAACGCATGGGTAAAACACTAGAGCCCTACGTAAAAGGCGGTAAGCGCTTAGAGCTTAAACATAAAGCCGGGCTTACTGGGCGTATTGCGGCTCTTCACCAAGAAGGCGGCAGCGAGCAAATGACCTCAACACGCATGAGCCGTATTCATGGCAAGCCAGATTACAAAGCACCGTGTACACGTAGCCAAGCAAAAGCATTGGCAGCCGAGGGTTATAAAGTACGCAGAGCAAAAGGTAAAGGCTATCGCCGCGCAACAATAAAAGAAATTGCAGGGAGCTTAACCCATGGCAAAGCCACATTAGTGTTAAGTGAATTACGCGGCCAAAAAAGCCGTAAAAGCTGGCAAATACCTGTAAAGGCGCGCCCATTTTTAGGCGATACCACCGCGAACGTGCAAGCGCAACTAGCCACAATTTTAAACCAACTCAATAAACGAGGATAAACCCAATGTCACTAGGTAAAGTGCAAGTTAACAATCTGAATTTAGGGCAAGGCGACATCCAAGGTGTTGAACGACACTTTTTGTTTGTTGGCCGTGCTGGTAACGCAAGCGAAGAAAGCCAATTGTTTAGCGTAGGCGCTCAAACAGTATTAGCCGACACCTTTGCAGACAGCCCATTGCTTGAAATAGTAAAAGCCGCGCAATTAAATGCAGGCCAAAACTGGACTGCAGCGGTTTACCCACTGGCCGAAGGTGAAAGCATTACCGATGCCATTGACCGCGCCAACGAAGTACAAAGCTTTGAAATGGTTGTTGTATGTGATGAGCAAACAACCAGCGCAGGCTTAACCGATATTCACGACCACCTAACATCATTGCAAGCGACATTAGGCCGCTTTGTATCAGCATTAGTTGCCGTGCCAGGTATTGATGTAGCTACACAAACATGGTCGCAATATGAAGCCGCAACCATTGCACTGCAAGCTGATATTGCCGCGCACTTAGTGGTACCCGTACCAAAGTTACACGCTAATAACGTAGGCGTATTAGCAGGGCGACTATGTGACCGCAGCGTAAGTATTGCCGACAGCCCAATGCGCGTAGCAACAGGCAGCGTATTAGGTTTAGGCGATGCACCGGTTGATACGAACGGCGACCCCCTATCACTTGCCACGCTAGAAACACTAGCAAATAACCGCATGAGCGTACCGCAGTGGTATAGCGATTTTGAAGGCACTTATTGGAGCGATGCACAAACGCTAGATGCTGCAGGTGGCGATTACCAATACCTTGAGCATTTACGCCCTGTGCATAAAGCCAGCCGCGAAGTACGTGTGCTTGCCATTCGCCGTATTGCCAACCGCGCCCTTAACTCAACACCAAACAGTATTGAACTAAACAAGGCGTATTTTATGCGCCCACTACGCGCCATGAGCAAAAGCACCACTATTTTAGGCATGCAGTTCCCTGGTGAAATACAGCCACCGATTGAAGGCGACATAACTATTGTATGGACCAGCAATAAAAGCGTGGTTATTTACATGGTGCTGCGCCCGTACAACAGCCCAAAAGAAATTACCGTAAATATTTTGCTTGATTTAAGCAGCAACTAGGAGCACTCACCATGCGTTTATCAGGAATGAATTTTAACGTGAACTTGGGCGATATTATGGTCCAAGTTGACACCGCTTCACTGGCTATTACCGACAACAGTGCGGTAAGCCAAACCAGTGGCGTACCCGATGGCTCAGTTGATGGCGATGTATCGGCCAGCGGCGAACTGTCGGTTAACGCGAGTAACTTTGCGCTTATATCGGATGCTGCAAAAAGCGCCGGTTCGTGGCGTGGTATGGAACCGTTCGACATTATGTTTTACGCCAAAACCAGCCAAGACGAAATGAAAGTAGAAGCCTTTGGTTGCCGCATTAAGCTAAGCGACATTTTAGACATAGACAAAAAAGGCGGCAGCGCCAGCCTGTTTAAAATTCCGTTTGATGTAACCGACCCGGACTTTGTAAAAATTAACGGTGTGCCGTACCTGCGCCCCGACGAAATTGAAAACATAGTGCAATAAGGTAGTTAGTAAATGGATGATCTAGACCACCTAACCATTGCACAGGAACGCGCCGATCAGCAGTTTATTGATCAGCGCCTAAAACGACTTAACAACGCCAATAAAATCAGTGCAACGGATTGCATTGATTGCGGCGACCTAATACCTAAAGCACGACGCAAAGCAGTACCCGGTGTGCAGCGTTGTGTACCGTGCCAATCGTTAAGCGAGTAGCAAAATGAACAATATCAAAGTGAATTTTAGGTTTATCGCCGCACTGGAAGGTGGCCCACAACTATCCGGCTATGTGCCCGATGCTAAACATTCTAATTCGGGGGTCACTATTGCCACCGGCTTTGATATTGGCCAATGCGATGAAGCGGCACTTAAGTATTTATTGCCCGAATTTATCGCTAACAAATTAAAGCGTTTTTGCTTATTAAAAGGCGAACAGGCGCTAAAAGCCTGTAAGCAGAACCCGCTTAGCATTAACGAAAATGAAGCAACCATTATTGATTTATGTGTAAAGCAGCAATCAACCGATTACTTAGTTACTACTTACAACCAGCACTCAACGGTTGAATTTGAACAACTAAGCGAACCGATGCAAACCGTGATTGCATCGGTTGCTTTTCAGTACGGTCATTTGGCCAAGCGTTGCCCTAATTTTTGGCGCTACGCCATAACGCAAAACACCCAAGCCATGATCAGAGAGCTTGTTGATTTTGGTGACCGATACACTACGCGCCGCTGGCGTGAAGCTAGTTACTTAAAACAGGCAGGGCACTAATTATGGGCTGGTTATCAAACATAGTGGGTGGCAACCCAATAGAAGCCATTGGTAAAGCGGGCGATGCGTTATTTACATCAGACGAAGAACGCCAGCAGTTAAGCAATGATTTAGAAGAAATTAAGCAAAAGCCAATGCTAATGCAAGCACTGGCTAATACCCATGCAGCACAACACCGCTCAACGTTTGTAGCGGGCGCTCGCCCATTTTTACTGTGGGTATGTGGCTTTGGCTTTCTCTTCACGTTTTTAATTAACCCTATTTTGCAATGGATTATGCCAGACGCTGGCACACCAGAGCTGCCAACCGATGTAATGATGGAATTAACCCTAGCATTACTTGGCTTAGCAAGTTTAAGGACAGTCGAAAAAATTAAAGGAGTAGCAAAATGAGTCAGTGGATAATGGTTGCCATATCAACAGCCGCGTTAATTTTGAGTGTATTAGTGCCCATTATTGTGGCGCTGAGCAGAGCAAATAAAGATACAGCCAAAGAGCTAAGCGATCATAAAACCCATGTGGCCGAAACCTACGCCACTAAAACCGATTTTGACAAATTAACCGAACGCATGGAGCGACAACTACAAAACGGATTTGAAACACTCGAAAGACTATTAACCAAATCTAAGGATTAACCCATGAAACAAGCAATTGTATTAACCATCGCCGGTACAGACTTTACTTTTAACATGACCGTGCAAGATCACAGCGACTTTGTTGACCTTGTTGCGCGCGGCGGCTCAATGACTGCAGCGTCACACAACATGGTAATGCGCACTATTGACGACAAGCAAAAAGCAGGTCTTAAAAAGGTACTTGAAAGCTCACCTGGTTCTGAGCTGCAAATTGCATCAACGCTTAAAGCTGAGTTTTCGCCAGTGCTGGAAATTGCCGTAAAAAAATAGAAGGGCTGATTGATTCAATCGACTCGAATCAGCTTGAACAACTGTTTATTTTACGCCGTCACTTCTTGCCACATGAGCAAGACGACGAGCAAAACCTAGCCCGCGCTGGTTGGTTGTATAAAAACCAGCGCGAAAACCTAGAAAACATAATAACCAATGCTGTGTGCAAGGCCTTTGGGGGCAAGTAAATGAGTTTACCGCAACCGCTAATGTTTACCGTTGGCATGATTGACCAAATAACAAAGCCTATTGCCAAAGTAAGCAATAGCTTAAATGGGTTAACCAACGACTACCAACGCGGCACCATGAAAATGGCGTCGGGCGTTGCGGGTATTGCTGCTAGTGGCTATGCACTACAAAACGCATTAATGCCAGCCATTGAAATGGACCGCGCACTAGGCGAGGTTAAATCGCTAGGTGTGCGTGAATCGGCCTTAAAGCAACTGAGTGATACCTCTTACGAATTTGCCCTTAAATACGGTAAATCATCTACCGAATTTGTTAAATCAAGCTACGACATACAAAGCGCGATAGCCGGATTAAACGACAACGACCTATCAGCGTTTACTATGTCGAGCAACGTATTAGCCGCAGCCACCAAAGCCGACGCAGGCGCTATTACCAATTACATGGGTACCATGTATGGCATTTTTAAAAACCAAGCTAATGCTATGGGTAAAAGTGAGTGGGTAGAGCAGCTAACAGGTATGACGGCCACCGCCGTACAAGCGTTTAAAACAACAGGCGCTGAAATGTCATCGGCGTTTACATCAATTGGCGCTGAAGCAACAAGCGCCGGTATTGGTATGAACGAGCAAATGGCCATACTAGGTACATTGCAAGCGACTATGTCGGGCAGTGAAGCGGGTACAAAATATAAATCGTTTTTAGCCGGTGTAGGTAAAGCGCAAGACGCCCTTAATTTAAGTTTTACTGACAGCCAGGGCGCTATGTTGCCAATGGTTGACATACTAAACCAAATTAAAGGCAAATACGGCGAAACCATAGACGTAGCCGAGGGCGACGAACTTAAAAAAGCATTTGGCTCGGCCGAAGCTGTTGGCACTATAAAATTACTAATGAACGATATTGATGGTCTAGGCCAATCAATTGATTCGTTAGGTAACGTAAACGGTATGCAACAAGCTGAAAAAATGGCAATGAGCATGACCGACCAAAGCGAGCGACTAAGCCAAAGCTGGTTTGTTATTCGCGCTGCGTGGGGCAGTGCAATACTCCCCGTATTTAACGACTTTGTTGGTTTAATTGCCGACATGGGCACAGGTGTAGTGGCCTTTACTGAAGAGTTTCCAACGCTTACTAAATATATTGGCTATGGCGCCGTTGCGTTACTTGGTCTTGTTGCTGCAGGTGGTTTGTTCACGCTCATAATGGGCGCGGGCAAAATGGCTATGGTTGCATGGGGAGTGGGTGCAATGGCATGGGCAGCTATTAATGCTGTGCTTACATCGGGGTTAAGCGCTTTAAGAGCTGTAATGTTTGCGGTAAACCTCGTGATGTACGCCAACCCTATCGGTTTAATTGTAGCTGCAGTGGCCGCTGCGGTCCTTGCCGTAGGTGCTCTGATTTATTACTGGGACGATTTAAAAGCAAGCTTTGCTGATATTAGTTGGGTAAGCGTTTTGCTTACGGGTCTTGAATACGCGTGGAAAGCAGTTGAAGTGTTATTTGCGCCAATATTGTGGGCTATAAAGCAATTGGCTGATTTAGCTGGCATTGAAATAGACACCAGTTATGAAGGAATAAAAGGCTCACTAAATATTGCTGCAATAGAACCCGTTAAAAGCCGTGTTGAGCGCGGCGGTATTAGCCAACAAATAAGCAACGCAAACCAACAAAAATCAACAAGCGTTGGCACGGTTAACGTATATCCAGCCAAAGGCGAAACCAACTATATGAACTTTGTTGAGATGCACTCATGAGTATTTACCGCGACTTACAAATATTAAATGGCGATGTGGTATTAGATGCCGTTAAAAACCCGACTTATTTAACCGATCGTGACGTAATAGCCCAAGACATAGTGCACGCTATTTTAGACACCGGCCTTGCAAATTTATTAGTAAGCGATAGAGGAACCAGCGTTACTAACGACACCCAAACAAAAATAAAACTACTGGTGGAAGATGACGTTCGCATTATGCCAGGCACGGTGCAAGTTCAGCAAAACGAAATAAACAAAGGCCAGTGGTGGGTGTACGCACAAACAATAGACTTCGGTGAAATTTCATCGTTATTAGTAGAGGCACAGTAGATGGCTGATGAAACCCCAACAATTAATTTTACCCGTATTGTAGAAAATGCAGGTATTCCTACCACAGAAGACGGGTGGAAAACCTTATTTAAGCAAGACGTAGAAGACCAAGGCAGCATTATAGCCAATGACTCTATTTACTCACCTTTTTGGCGATTGATTAGCGCCATCGTGGCGAAGCCTGCAACGTGGATAGTCAACAAAGTATTAATTGAAAAAATACTCCCCAACTTATTTCTGCAAACAGCCACCGACAGCGACTTTATTGAAGCCAAAGCTTGGGAGCACGACCTAACACGTAAAAGCGAAGAGCGCACCCAAGGCAAAGTGCGTTTTAAGCGCGCGGCAAGCCTTGGCCCTAGCCTACTGATTAGCGCAGGAACGGTAATACAAACCGATGCCATAAACGGGACGGTTTACCGAGTGCTAACTGTTGATGATGTAATACTGCCAGAAAACCAAAGCAGCATATTAGTAAACGTAATTGCAGAAAACGCCGGTGCAGCCTACAACTTAGGCGCTGGGTATTACCATATATTACCGGAATCAGTAACAGGCATTGGCAGTGTAAATAACGACGCTGAATGGATTGATGTGCTGGGAGCGGATGCTGAAAGTAATCAAAACTTAAAGCTTAGAACACGTAATGCATTTACCGCTGCGGCACCTTGGCATATTGATGCCGTATATACCGCCATTATGACTGAGCGATCAGGCCTTGATACCGACAACATATATTTTGAACACGACGCACCGCGCGGACCTGGTACAGCAAATGCCTTTATTTTGTTAGACATTGGCGAGCCTTCGCAAATATTACTTGATGATTTAAACGACTATGTAATGCAGCAAGGGCACCACGGCCATGGCGACGATATTTTAGTATTAGCAATGCCGGGTGTATTGGTTGATATAGGGGTAACTGTTTATTTAGTTAATACCTTAACCAATGAAGCCGCCAACGAAGTTAAGCAAGAAATAGACAACTTTATACGCTGCGCATTTAGAGAAAACACCGACTATACAGCCACTAAAACACTGCCAACAAGCCGTTTTAGCTTTAGCCGGTTAAGCCAAGAACTACACCGTAACTTTGCTGATATTGAATCACTAAACTGGCACCAAGGCGACATTACCAGCGCAAATGATGTGCCGCGTCTAGGTTCGTTAACCGTTGACCTTGGGAGCTAACCATAATGGCGTTTGATTTTAACGTAATTACTAAAATGCCTTATTGGTTGGCTCGCCCAGCCAGTGAGCTGGATAAATTACGCAAAGGCGCTGTTATTTATTGGCACCGTTTAAGTGATTTATTGGCATGGCCTGCAAAGCAGCTTGACCCAATGACAGCCGAAATTGAATTAGTGCACTTATTAGCGTGGGAACGTGACGTAGAGCAAATACCCCAAGAAGACGAAGTAATGTACCGAGTGCGCGTTAAGTTTGCACTGCAATTTGCAAAAGGGGCAGGGAGTACCGAAGGTTGGCTTGCAATGTTTAAAAAGCTCGATATGCCTTATGTAGAAATAGCTGAGCGTTTTTCGGTATCTGACTGGGACGTTATAAATCTAAAACTTACGGATGATGATTTAGGCGAGCGGCAGAACCTTATTAATTACATTGTTAGGCAATACGGGCGTACAGCAAGGCGTTACCAGTATCAAACAGTAGCAGAAATGAATACTTACGGTGGCTTACAGTCATTTGATAACCATAGCGATTACACCGTTGCAAAAATAGATCAGGAGAGTTAAACCATGTCACAAGTAGTTACTAACGCAGGCGAAGCCTTATTTGCCCAAAAAGCGCAGGCAAATGAGCAGTTAGATATTGATACGTTTATTTTTGCTTATGTTCCAGGACAAGATTCGCAAGCACCGGTAGACCGCAACGAAGGTTTACCGCCTACAGCCCAGCAAGTGCATACCCAACCCGTTCAGCAAGTCGGTCGCATTAATAACAACACGGTGGTTTACTCAACCGTATTAAACAGCTTAACAGGCCCGTTTGAATTTAACTGGGTTGGCTTATATTCATCTGTAAATAATACGCTGGTAGCTATTAGCCATGTAAAAAGCGTAAACAAAACAATTACAGAATTAGGCAATGCAGGTAATACGCTAAACCGTAACTTTGCCATTGAGTATTCAGGCATTAGCGATATAACGGGTATTACAGTTGCACCAGAAACATGGCAATTAGATTTTAGTGCGCGTTTAGCTGGCATGGATGAATTAACACAAAACTTAGCAATGGATATGAACGGCCGTGATTGGTTTATAGGTGATGGGTTTAAGGTAGAGCCTACAGAAAATGATGATGAGTTTAGAGTAATTGCAGGCGTTGGTTACGTACACGGTATGCGTGTAGAGCTTGAACAAGACTATGTATTTAGTGTGCAGAGCTACCCGCAAAATGTATATGTTGATGTTTGGTTTGATGGCGATGCAAGCGGTGTATGGAAAACAAACGTAAGTATTATATTGCCTACTGATAATCCTAATAATTATGAGGATGCAGAAGGGAAAAAGCATTATTTAACGCAAATAGCATTTATTGACTCTATTTATGAAGCACTTGATACCCGTTTAAAAAGTAAAATAGAAAAAGATTTAAATACGCTTATTAGTGACGTATTTAGAAATCAAAATAATGAAATAATAGATGTTTTTATAGTATATGGGCAGTCAAACGCGAGAGGGACACCATTAACAACTGATGGAAAAATTGAATATATATCTGATAAAGCGTTTATGTATGATGGGAGTGAGGTAGTAAAGCTATCTACTAAGATGAGAACCCAGAATGATGGTGATTCGATTGGTTCTGCTTGGCCTGCCTTTGCAAATGAGTACATTGCAAAGACAGGTAGAAAATGTGTTATTGCAAATTGTGCAAAGGGATCACAATCCATTAAGGACTTACAAAAAGGTGAGTCGAATACTAACTATAGTGGATTAGTTGATTGGCATAATGAAGTGGTAGCGATGATTTCTAACAACGGAAACATAGTAGGAAATGTGTCAATTCTTTTCAATCAAGGCGAACAAGATCAAAAATTGCAAACAAGTTACAAAGACTATTACAGTTTTTTGCATCAGTTATGGATGGATATTAAAAGTGATACAACGATAACTCAATTATTCATTTGGGAGCTAGGTCTTCATTTAGGATCTTCAATAAGAGGTGCATGGGCTATACAAGCTGCACAGAGGCTGTTTTGTAATGATAATGCTGATGTTTGTATGGCTTACGACAAGTTAGGAGGATTTAATTCATCTAATGGACTAAGTGATAACGCCCATTTAACCCAAATTGGTTATAACAAAATGGGAAGAGAAGGTGCAAAAGCGGTTGCTTCAACTTTATTTGACAATGGTGTAGCTAGTGATGATTCGCCGAATAAAAATGGCACATTAGAATTGTCGAGTTTTCAAAAGTGGCAATATGCAACGGCTACTTTTACTAAAAATAATGGTAGTTGGGACTATAATAATACAACAGGAAGGTCAGGGTCTTTTATTATAGAAATTGATGATGAAAGCGACCTAAATGAACTAAAACTTAAAGTAAGTAGCCCAGTAAAACAATATATACATTATTCGATTACAGCTGAACAACAACAGGCATCTGTGGGTATTTCGCCTTGTATGCGAGTTAATAGTAATACTGATGAAACTTCAAACGATTATGTAGGAGTAAAATTTTTTATAAATAGTCTGCCTATAAGAGTTGATTTAGAGCAGCAAACAATGGATGTAGACTCTTTGGGTAGCTCACTAAATTATGGTGAACTGCTTAACAGTATTACTGCTGATTGGGGCATAGGCTCACTAGATTTAATTACACCTAATCAAAACGGCCTGCCTTATGGCTCTATAAGAGGTGCAGTTGGTAAACATTTACGTGTTAATTCATTAGGAACAACGAGTACGAAAGTTAGGTTAACTGATTTAGCAGATGAACCTATTAATGATTCAATCAATTTAACTTTAAATAATGTAGAGATTCCACTGGCAGATATTCCTAACGGTGTTGAGGTGTCTGTAGGGTTAATATTCTCAACATATAGGGTTTAGGTTTATGCAACTAAACTCATTAGTAATTAATCTTAAATCACTCCGCATTATTGCAAGCCTTGAGCTTGCCAGCGAGGATGCAAGCGGCCAATCATCCAGTACCGACCAAGCTGAAACAGGAACTAAAGCTAAAAAGCTGACGGTGAGTGGTTTATTACCATTCACTAAGGCTGATCATTTAGCTGAGCTGTTTACATTGGCCGAAGCAACTGAAAGTGGTGCGCGTTCTATTTATCGTATAAGTAACCCCACGGCCAGTGCAATGGGTGTTAAGCAAGTGCGCTTTAGTAGCAAGATTGAAGCGGTGGAGCAAGAAACCACACGCCAATGGGCTGTAAGTTTTACGCTGAGCGAATACCGATCAGTACCACAAAAAGTGGAAGAACGTACACCCGATGCAACGGCCAATGTGCAAGGCGGTGATACTGGTGTTCAATATGCAAATATTAGCCAGCATTTAAACGAAAACTTTGCCGCATTGAGAACAGTATAATGGCGACGGCTAACGCGCGTTTTTTATCACGTGCTTATGTCAACGATTCAAAAGTTGATATGAAAGAGCACTGGATAGTACTGCAATCATCAACGCCAGGTACATGCCAAATTACGGTTAATCAAAAGGCTGTTAAATTGGCACCGGTTGCGGTTGATTTAGGCTGGGGTGATATGGTCGACCGTGTATTTAGCGGCTATGTTGAGCGTGTAATGCCAGCAGTAAATGGCTGGTATACATTGTTTTGCCGTGAATGGGCTGCATCGCTTGCTTATAATTTAAGTGTAATGCTGCGCCACCCAACTATGCGTCAGGTACTTGACGAAATTACTCATCAAACAGGTATAGAGTTTGTTATACCAAACGCTGCTTATGTTGATACGGCCATACCGTGTTTTTACTCTGATTGCTCAGGCTATGCCATTTTAAATAACATAGGCCGCGCATTTAAGATTGATGATTTTGTATGGTATCAGCAGGGCAACGGTAAAGTTTACGTGGGCAGTTATGCTGATTCGTTTTGGTCTGATAAACCAATTTCTATAGCGAACGGCCTAATGACAGATCATCAAGCAGGTAAAGCTGCCACTATGCCAGCCGCCCCAATGATACGCCCAAACGTAACCGCTAATGACGAACGTATAACAGCGGTTGAGTTTAAAGGCACTAACATGCAGATAAGTTGGTGAATATGGATAAATCAATTCAAAGAATAGTGCGCCGGTTGTTTCCAGAACTAACCGGACAATTACATTTACCGCGCTGGGGTAGAGTAGTTGCATTGCCTGAACTACCAACTGATGATGGCGAACGCGGTAGCGATGCATTCTACCCACGCTATGCTGTTAATGTTCAGCTTATTGACGAAAACGGAACAGACACCAAATCAAAGCCACTTCAAGCCGTGCCGTTACCATTACCAGGTGCGGGTGATAAAGCAGGTCGATTAGAACCGCCGGCTATTAATTCTATTGTAGAAATTGGCTTTGCCTATGGCCGAGCTGATAAACCGTTCATTAGAACAGTATTACCTTTTGGCTGGGACTTACCTGCTATTAAAGAAGGTGAAACCCGTACCCAAGTACGTGAAGGGGTTTATCAACACATTGATGACGCTGGTAACTTTGAAAACAAAACCGACGAATCATTAAAAGACATCATCGGCAAATTAGCCGACCTACAATGTGAAACCCGCAAAGTAATAGCAACTAAAGAGCAAGACCACCGTAGCCCAAAAACATGGTTAGGCAGTGAAGGCGAAAACGTACTTAAGTTATTATCAGAACTAATGGCAACAGTCAGTGCCTTGGCTAACACATGCGCAAGCCACACACACCCGGGCGTCGCTGCAGGAACCGCAAAAACCCAAGTACCAGAACAAGCCGGAGACTTTAGCGGTCAAGCATCACAAGCCGACAGCCAAAAAGGCAGGCTCGACCCAATAACAAAATAACGCACAAGCCCTACAATCAAACCCAGCCACTCGCTGGGTTTTTTATTGCCCGCCATTCACTGCAGTAAAGTTATCACCGTCTATGTTGGGCAGTGTAGTTTCAGCCACGGAAAACAACCCCACACAGAATGTATGCCACGAAATCCGCACTCTTCCTCACCCTCCTGCGCGCTCTTTATCGTTATTTTATTACAGTTTTAAAGTACTTCATTTAAAGCGCCAGCCAGCGCCCTATATAAGGTTCTTAGCAGATCAAAGATCTGAAAAGATCGTGATTAATTTCACTGTTTTACAGTTTAACCGCCTGTAATTCATAATAAATAAAACAAAATAGAATTGCCAAACAATAACTTAGCTCGTTTACGTGAGGTTTTGAGGATCAATAGTTTTTTTTGGGTTAACTAAAAAGTTACTTTAAAACATGAGCTTAATAATGACTTAAACTGAAAAGTAGTAAATTTGTTTTTGGATGTAAAATAAGCTATTTTTAAAAAATGGAATAAATAAATAGAGAAAAAAATGGACCCATTTAATTCGTTACCAACAAGAAGTATGTCAGATATGGCTGAACTTCTATCACCTCCAGGCTTACCTGAGATAAAAAACCAAAATTCAGCTTCTGAGTTTCATGATAGATTGATTGCATGGATTAATGATTTTCATCGTGGTTTAGATGATGAACATGAAGCTGGTGCACAGCTAGTTAACTTTGGACAATCTATTACATTTCATATTGAAGATATAGGGTATTGGAACCCATCATTAATTTCATTCATTGGAAAAAATGAGAATGGAGAAACTATTAAGCTTGTACAACATGTGTCACAAATAAGTGTTTTATTGATAGGACTAAAAAGAACTAATTTAGAGCAACCTAAAAGACCAATAGGCTTTGCTAGTTGGGAAGAATACGACACAGAAATGAAAGATTAATTTGAATTAGTCTCTAAACTTCTCATGCAATTTATGCGGGAATAATTGCGTATAAACTTGCCACAAAATATTTAAATTACGGTGGCCTGTAACTTGGGCCACTTCTTCAATTGAATAACCTTTTTCAAATAATCGGCTAGCGCCTTCGCGGCGTAAATCGTGATAGCGCAAATCTTCAATACCTAACGAATTACGCACCCGCTGAAAACCAGCAGTAACCGATCGTGAGTTATAAGGAAATATCAAAGCATCATTTCTAGGCTGCTTAATTGCAATATCAAATGAGCCAGCTAGCAAAGGCACAATCATATGATTACCTTCTTTCTTGCGCGGGTCCTTTCTATCGCGGACTAAAATAGTTTTGTGAGCTTCGTTTAAATCTTCCCAGCGCAGTTTGCAAACTTCACCAATACGCATGCAGGTTAAAATACTAAAATCTAAAATATCTAAAAAAGGAATGCGCACTTTACCGTTTGGCCTGTAGTCCATGCGTTCCTTTAAGCCTTCACGCAATTTATCTAATTCATTATCGGTAGGGCGGCGTGTTCGCTTTTGGCTTTTGCCAACTAACCCCATTTCGATTAGCACCGGTACTGCGTCTTCAAATATTTTATGGTTAGCATCAATATTCCATACTGGCCCAGCCTTTTTCATAACACTGCGCAAATATGCAATATCATGATAAATAGTCGCAGGCCCTGCACCAGCGCTACGCCTATTTTTACAATGTTCAATTAAATCACTAGTGCGTAACTCATTTGATAAAACCGATGCTATGTCGCAATCAATCAGCATCTTAATAACAAATTGTTTAGTACGGCCTGTAGCATTCCATAAATCATGGTTTTCATAATACATATTCATCAGGGTGCCTAGGGTGACCACTTGCTTTGTTTCAGTCACCCTCGATTGCTCAATATCGTTAACTTGTTTCTTGCCCCAGCTCTCAGCCAACACTCTTTTACTGAATGTTTTACTTTCATTGTGTATAATCTTGCCCTTAGATTTCTCGCGTACTACGCACTTATAGCGGTAGTCGCCTGAAGCAAGACGGCGTTTTTCGATATTATATGAAGCCATGATTTAACCCTAAGTTATTGAACAGTCCAACCCCATGAGGGTGACTATAGGGTGACTGTATATCGAAACTCGCGGCGATTCAAGGCAATTCAAGGCAATTCAGACTATATGAATAACACACTAAATATGGGCTCTAGCCCAGTAATGGCAAGTAATACAGGGTTTAGACGGTTTAGCGTGGCACCTATGCTTGATTGGACTGATCGCCATTGTCGTACTTTTCATCGCAAAATGACTAAACATACTGTGCTTTATACTGAAATGATAACCACAGGGGCTATTTTATTTGGTCGAGGCGACTACTTACATTTTAATAAACACGAAGGCCCAGTTGCGCTGCAACTTGGTGGCTCTGATCCTAAAGCGCTTGCGCAATGTGCAAAACTTGCAGGTGAGCGTGGTTATGACGAAATAAATTTAAATGTAGGTTGCCCGTCAGACAGAGTTCAAAATGGCCGATTTGGCGCATGTTTAATGGCTGAACCTCAATTAGTTGCTGAGTGCGTAGCAGCAATGAAAAACGAAGTAAGCATTCCTGTTACCGTTAAAACGCGTATTGGTATTGATGAGCAAGATTCGTATGAGTTTTTATGTGCGCTTATTGAAGCGTCTCATAAAGTAGGGTGTGATGATTTTATTATTCATGCTCGTAAAGCATGGCTTAATGGTTTAAGCCCGAAAGAAAATCGTGAAGTTCCACCGCTTGATTATCCACGTGTTTATCAACTTAAAAAAGATTATCCGCAGCTAGACTTAAGCCTAAATGGCGGTGTTAAAACAATTGAGCAGAGCCTAGAACATTTGCAACATATTGATGGTGTAATGATTGGGCGTGAGGCTTACAGCAACCCATTTATGCTCAATGACGTTGATGAGAAAATTTATGGTGATGCTGCAAACACGCAGTCACGCCACGACGTAGTGCGTTCAATGTATGACTACATTGAAGAAGAAATGCGTTTGGGTGCTAATTTTTGGCATATTGCACGTCACATGCTCGGTATTTTTCAGGGGCAGCCTGGTGCGCGAGGTTTTAGACGCCACCTTTCTGAAAGTGGTCACGGTAAGCAAGCTGATTTATCGGTAATGGATAAAGCATTAAGCTTTGTACCAGAATAAAAGCTAAGCTTTAAAAATTCTAAATTTTAGCCACTTTCGAGTGGCTTTTTTGATCCTAAAAATTAGTCAAAATCATAATTTATTGGCCAATTACACTCTATGTTGTTCAGCTTAAAGTCACTAAAATTTAGAGTGATTATTGTTTATCATTATGATTTTAAATGTTTTATTTTTGTTTTGATGGACTTGGCACAACTCTTGGAATCTTCTTGTTGAAATTAATTAAAAATCAACAGGAGAATACCATGGGAATCTTTAACCGCGTAAATGATGTAATTCAATCAAACATTGTCGCCATGCTTGATAAAGCAGAAGATCCAGAAAAACTTTTAAACCTAATGCTTACCGAGATGCAAGATGCATTGAATGAGTGTCGTAGTACAGCAGCCGCTTTATTGTGTGAAGAGAAAGTAATTAATCGCCAAATTGATACTAAAAAAACAGAATTAGCAGCTTGGCAAATAAAAGCAGAACGTGCGGTTGAGAAGGGCAGTGATGACCTTGCTAAATCAGCTTTACTTGAGAAGCAACGCGTTAACGAAAGCATTGAAAATAAGCAAACTCAACTAGAAACATTGCAAGAGTCTATTGCAAAAATTAAGTCTGATTGTGAACGCTTGCAGCAAAAAATGGCTATGGCTAAAACTAAGCAAGCTCAGTTAATGCAACGCCATAATGTTGCTATTGCTAGAGGGCGAATCAGTACGCAACTACAAAGCGATAAAGTAGCTCATGCGTTGTCTCGTTTTGAACAAATAGAGCAGCGTGTTGAAGGTATTGAAGCTCAAGTAGAGGCTTATGAGCTGACTGATACAGCAAGTTCTACCAGTGCCCAAATTGAGTCGTTAGTTAAAAATGAAAAAGTTGATGCTGAGTTGGCTCGCTTAAAGGCGAACTTAAATACTAATTTAAAACACACTGCTTAGGAGATTGCTATGAACAGCTTTAATCGTCAACAAGGTTGGTATAAAGATACTCTGAATAAAAAAATATCTGGTGTTTGTAGTGGTTTAGCCCATAGATTGGACTTTCCGGTTTGGGCAACACGCGTAGTTACTATTTTGTTGTTTTTGAGTTTTCCGTTTGCAGTTGCACTTGGCTATTTTATAGCGCATTGCTGCCTTGAAAATAAAGAGTATTAATACCAACAGGCATAAATATTTGAACAATTTAACGAATTAAATCACCCTATAACGTTGTTAAAAATTTTAATTTAGAACAGCTAGGTATAAAAATTTTTGCCTAGTTATAGCGCAATTTTCTTATCGTTAAATAGACCTCATGTATAAGCCGGTTGGTATAAGGAGAATTACTATGAAAGCTTTGGCAGTATGTGTAATTATCTATTTATTACTGTTTACTGATTTAATAACGTTTGTGCAGATTGATTCTTGGCAGTTGCCGTTATGGATTGCTGACATTAGTTGGGCTGGGCTCGAGCTTGTAGGTGCTTTGGCCGCAATTATTGCTGTAGTTGCGGTAGTGGCTTTAATTACTATGGGATTAGTTGGTGCTGGTGTAGTGGCATTAGCAGGGACTGTTTTAGCGCTTTTATTCGGATCTATAATGATTGCATGGCCGTTACTATTTGTTGCAGTGTTGTGTTGGCTTGTTGCCGATAACAAAAAAGTAGCCTCTTAATCCTTAATTTGACTGACTATTATAGGTTAACTATGTTAAATTTAGCCTGTAATTTAAAGTTTTCATAAGGATAAGAATGATGACGAAACTATGTTTTTCGATGGCTTCTGCATTAATATTTAGTTTTTTTTCGTCATCGTTGGCGGCGCACTCAGGGCACGATCATGGTTCTGATGTGGCTGTGCTCGAAGTAACTAACGCGCAAGTTAGAGAGTTTTTACCTGGCAGTACTTCAACTGTAGGTTATTTAACCCTTATTAATCACAGTGGAGCCGCAGCAACTTTAACTAAGGCAACTATTGATGGCTTAGGGCGTGTTGAAATACACGAACATTCACATGTAGACGGCATGATGAAAATGCTACAAGTTGAATCGGTTGAAATTAAGGCGCACGAAAGTGTCAGCTTTCAGCCTGGCGGTTATCATTTAATGGTATTTGAACCACAAGAGCCATTAAAAGTAGGACAAGAACGTAAACTCACACTATATTTTAGTGACGGTAATCGCTTATTTACTAATGCTCAAGTCGTGTCGCTTGAAGCGCAAGCTAAGCAGTCAAAACCATCTACTCAACACGCTCATCATTAGGAGTACACATGTCGCAACATAAAGGAAAAATAGCAGGAATAATTGTTTTACTGCTTATCATTTTTTACGCAATTGCTGTTTATTGGAGCACAGAACCTTCACGTTTTGACGTTGTTGCAAACGCGAAAGAGCAAGCGCACCTTCGTAATGAAAAAATAGTAACGGGTTATGTAACTACTTCTACATTAATTACGGTAGCCAATACCTTACTAGATAAACCGGGTGGCTACTTATCAAATGATGTAATACCACCAAGTATTATTATGGATGATATGCCAGCGTGGGAATATGGCGCACTAGAAATGGTACGTGATTTATCGCTTTCTATGCGAAAAGATTTTAGCCGTTCTCAATCACAATCAACGGAACATGAAGCCCTTAAAAAGGCGCAGCCGCAGTTTAATATAAGCTCTGAGGCATGGGCATGGCCAAGTGCCGAAGGTGAGTACCAAAAAGGTATTGACTACTTAATGGTATATCGTGGACAAATTGCTAATGAGCATGAGCGCGATAGCCAATTTTACGCACGAGCAGATAACTTACGTAGTTGGCTTAAAGAAGCTGAAAAACGTTTAGGTAGCTTAAGCCAACGTTTAAGTGCCAGTGTAGGCCAAGAAAAAGTAAACACCGATTTAGCGGGTAATTCATCTAATAAACAAGCAACTCTTGCGCCACTGCAGCAGCAAGTAAGAACACCATGGTTAGAAATTGACGATGTGTTTTACGAGTCGCGCGGTGCTACTTGGGCGTTACTGCATTTTTTACAAGCGATAGAGTATGACTTTAATGACGTGCTTGAAAAGAAAAATGCACGTGTAAGCTTACAACAAATCATACGTGAACTTGAGGCGACTCAAGAAACAGTATGGAGCCCACTTATTTTAAACGGCAATGGTTTTGGCTATGTGGCAAACCATTCTTTAGTTATGGCAAATTATATTTCTAGAGCCAATGCGGCTTTAATCGAACTCAGCGAACTACTAGCTCAAGGATAAAAAATGAAAAAGTATTGTTTAGCAGCAGCCCTTTCAATGGCATGTTTAGCACCAGCAGCGCAAGCTGACACTCTACTAGGTTTATACGTAGGTGTTGATGGGTGGAAGTCAGATAACGATGGTCAATTTTCTTATAAAAATAATGCATCTCAAGATTTTAATTTTGAAGATGAGACTTTTGTAAGTTACTACGCGGCACTTGAGCACCCTGTACCATTAGTTCCAAATATTAAATTAAAGTATACCGAGCTTGAGTTAAATGGTTCTGCGCTACTTACAGATACATTTAGCTTTAATGGCTCTGATTATGTTGTAGGCTCTACGGTAAATACGGTAAGTGATTTAACACACATCGATTACATTTTTTATTATGAGATTTTTGATAACGATTTAATCTCAATTGACTTAGGTTTAAATGCTAAGCAGTTTGATGGTGATATTGTTGTAAATGGTACTACTCAAAATGGTGGTACTAACTTTACCGAAACAAAAGATTTCTCTGGTTTTGTTCCTCTTGCATATGGCCGTGCCGAAGCCGGCTTACCATTTACTGGTTTAAGTGTATTTTTTGAAGGTAGCTTTTTGGCTATTGACGATAGCAAAGTACAAGATTACCAAGTAGGCGTAGCGTGGGAACTTATTGATAACCTAGCAGTAGATGTTGCTGTTAAAGCAGGTTACCGCTCTATGGTATTAGAACTTGATGATGTAGATGATATTACGACTGATATTGATGCATCTGGCCCATTTGCGGGTATTCAGGTTCACTTTTAATTAGTATTTTCTAATTAAACAAAGCGTGGCATATTATTTTATTGCGTGCCACGCTAAATCAAACTCTCCCTCCAGCGCATTATTAATTAACTGCTTATAAATTTTATTTACAGGAAAATTAATGAGTTTAGATAACTCATCACCTGTTTGCGTGAATTTATAATAGCTCAATACCAAATCACTACTTTTTGCTTTTAACGTTACTTTTTGCGATAAAAATGAAAGGGTAAGTTCTTGCCCCGCTTTAAGCACTGCAGATTCAATTTCTTTTCTATACAGTAAATTAAGATCCATGAGCGTTAAAATATCAGGAAAGCTAATACCCGTTTTTCCTAAATTTAAAGATACTTTATTGCCTTTTCGTAGCAAATCAAACAATGACGGTTTTTTGTAAAAGCCGAGTAATATAAAGTGGCTGTCGTCTTTTTCGTTATAGCCTGAGAGCGACACACATTTTTGTAAAGAGTCAGCTTCTCGCTGTGTCATATGCTTTAATGTTTGCAGACTTTTAATTGAAAACGTACCAGGGTTGAGTGTTTCTCCCGTTAAAATTTTGGCCCATAAAGTTTGCATTGACGCATTTGAAGTATCCTCGCACAGTGCGATAAAATGCTCTACCCAGTCAGCATCGGGTTGTTTAGTACTTGCTACATCGGGGCAAAACCCCATAGCCATTGCTAAAATTGACTCTATATTTTGTTGTTGTTTTATTAGTAATAAATCTTGGCGCTTTTGGGCACGAGCTAAAACAGAGTTTTCACTGTTGATATGATAAAGCGGCTTAACTTGGCCTTTAATATCGTAATTTTGTTCGGGGGTAGGCAGTACTCCGTTACTGCCTATTTTTGTTATAGGGTAACCAAGTAAGGATTCGATAATGTTAGCAAGGTTAATTCTCGCTTGTGCTGTCTTGACTGTCATGGCTGTGCATTGTCCTTTGTGAATGACTAAGCTGAGCAACAGTTTTAAGGTTATTTAACCCCATTGAAACTGTATTACGGAGCACATATTCGCTCAAAATTGCGGTGTAACCCGATATTAAAGGGGCGGTTGTTTGTCCGTTAATCTTACATATTAAAGTGACGATACCGTTTTGCTCACTAAAATTAAAAGTCCCCCTAATAATATGCTCAGCATTTAAAAGTATATTAAAGCTGACCTTATTTTGATTCACCGAAGTTATGATCATTTCACCATACCCCCATTTTCCTTTCCAAGACTGATGAGCCCCTAGGCCAGAGCTAGGTTCGCCCAAGGTAAAACGTATACTTGGGTCTACTTTTTCCCATGGAGACCATTTTTGCCATTGATTAAAGTCAGTAATAAGCGGTTTTACTGCGTCAATATTTGCATTGATTTCTATTGTTTTATTTACACTATAACTTTGAGGAAGTATTAGCCCTACCAGTACTAATACCAATAGCAATAACAGTACGCCTTTGATCAATATTTTTAATGGTTTAATAAGCACACCTTTTATTAGTTTTTTGAGTTGAAATACAACAACTTTTTATTAATCGACTATAGTATGAATTAGATTATAAACCAAAAATAATTTATAAATTGCTACCTAGGAGAGCGAATGTCGTCAGATCAAAACGATTTTTTATTTTTTGAACAAGACTATGAAGATGACGCAGTAATTGAGCCGACTAAGTTTTGGGATATTTTAATTGTTGATGACGAACCTGAGATCCACTCTGTAACAAAGTTAGCTTTGTCTGGGGTTGAGTTTTTGGGGGCAGGCTTGCGATTTCATGATGCCTATTCGGGAGCTGAAGCAATAGAGATTTTAGCTGAAAATAACGATATTTCAGTTATTTTTTTAGACGTTATTATGGAAACTGACGATGCTGGCTTGCAGGTTGTAAAAAGGGTGCGTGACGAATTAAATAATCAACATGTGAGAATTATTTTAAGAACAGGGCAAGCTGGTAATATACCAGAAGAAAAAGTAATACGTGAATACGATATAAATGATTATAAAACTAAAACAGAACTCACTCGCTCTAAATTAGTAACATCGCTCATAACCGCTATTCGCTCTTACGAGCAGGTATGCCAGCTTGAATATCAAAGTGATGCAATGAACACGATTGTTTCTGCATCAAAGTCTATTTTAGGGCTTACTGATATTAAGCAACTATGCAAAGAAATCATCAAGCACATGAGTATTATTTTAAAGTGTTCACCTCGAGGGCTTGTGTGCAGCAAATTAGACGGCGATGACTTTATTCAAGTATTAGGTGGTTGTGGGCATTACGAAGACTACTTTGGTGAAAAATTAATTAATGTTGATAGCAAAGTATTTAAACAAGTTGAGTTGTGTTTTGATTTATTAAAGCATCAACATACAGACTCAAGTGCAACATTTGTATTAAAAAGTAAGCATAGAAAAGCGGCTTTATATATAGAATGTGACCATGTTCCTTTGCAAGCACAATTGCAGTTTGCTGAAATCTTCTTAACAAATGTGAGTGTTGCCCTGGATAATATAAGGCTGTTTGTAAAGTTAAGAGATGCAGCTTATAAAGATGTGCTTACAGGTATTTCAAATCGTACCAATTTTATTGAACGGGTAGAGCGTTATCAAAAGCCGCACGTGAATGATTATGTATTTGTACTACTTGATATAGTTAATTTTGCAGATATTAATAATGGCTTAGGGCAAGAGGTCGGCAATAAAGTATTAATTGGCATTGTGCAAAGGTTAAAAGAAAACTACCCAACAGCTAAGTTACTATCTCGTATTGGTGCTGATGTTTTTGGTTTTATTATTCGCCGTGATGAACTCGACTTAAAAAAATTGAATGAGCAGTTAGGTGTTCCATTTTGCGCAGAAGAGCATACATTGCCTATCGATTTTAGATTGGGTTTATGCCAACAGCAAGACTTTCAAAGTAGCGGGATTGATACACTTAAAGTTGCTTATATTGCACTTAATCAAGCTAAAAAAACAAAACACAAAGAGGGAATTTATTACAGTGTAGACATGCAAGATAAAATGGCTTGGCGCATAGGAATTATTAGGCAATTACGCCATGATTTTGCTCGAAACAAGTTAGAGGTATGGTACCAACCTCAACTTTCATTAGGAGACTTGTCTTTAATTGGGTGTGAGGCATTACTTAGGTGGCCCACCGGTAATGGAGCGTATATATCGCCAGCGGTATTTGTTCCACTTGCAGAAGATGCGGGCTTGATTGTTGATATAGGGCAGTGGGTTTTAGAGCAAGCTTGCCAACAACAAAAGCGCCTAGAAAATATGGGTACCGAAATTTGTATTGCGGTTAATGTGTCTGTTCCGCAGTTTAAAGTAAAAGGCTATGCTCAAAACGTTAAAAATACATTATTAAAATATGGCGTTAAGCCAAAAAACATAGAATTAGAAGTCACTGAAAGCGTAGTAATGGATGAACTCGAAACTGTTATTAATACACTTAGAGAGCTTCAAGAGCTAGGGATGGAAGTTGCTATTGATGACTTTGGGACTGGCTTTTCATCGCTTAGTTATATACAAAGTTTACCCTTGGATAGATTGAAAATAGATCGTGCATTTATTAAGGATCTGCCAAATGATGACACTGGCGCTATTGCTGCCTTAGTTATTTCTCTTGGTGCTAAGTTGGGTTTAAAAACGATTGCTGAAGGCGTTGAAACACAAGAACAAGCTCAGTTCTTAAAAAACTTAGGCTGTGATGAGGTACAAGGTTTTATGTATGCTAAACCAATGCCTGAGCATGAATTGATAGAATTTATAAATAAACGCTAAAAAAGATTAACTTATTATTTAAGCTAATGAACGATTTAGAATTTAAAGCGCGATATGCTTTGACTACTTTGTATATATAAAGAATTTAGTAGGGTATAATTCGCGCCTTTTGTTATTCTACGGCCACAATTATGAGCACACTCAAAGCTAAGCGCGCCTTATTTTCTTACCCTAAATACTGGGCTGAATGTTATGGCACCGCGCCATTTTTACCAACTACACGTGAAGAAATGGATGCACTTGGCTGGGATAGTTGCGACATAATAATAATTAGTGGCGATGCGTACGTTGATCATCCTAGTTTTGGGATGGCTGTAATTGGCCGTGTACTTGAAGCGCAAGGCTTTAGAGTGGGGATTATTGCCCAACCTGCATGGGACTCTAAAGATGCATTTATGGAGCTCGGCAGACCGAATTTATTTTTTGGTGTAACAGCCGGCAACATGGATTCGATGATCAACCGCTATACAGCGGAAAAACGCATGCGCCACGATGATGCTTACACGCCTAATAACGTTGGCGGTAAGCGCCCAGATCGCGCCGTGATGATTTACTCGCAAAAATGCCGTGAAGCATACAAAGGTATCCCAATTGTTATTGGCGGTATTGAAGCCAGCCTTCGCCGTATTGCTCATTACGACTATTGGCAGGAAAAAGTACGTCGTAGTATTTTGTTTGATGCAAAAGCCGATATTTTAATTTACGGTAACGCAGAGCGCCCGCTAGTTGAAGTTGCACACCGTATTGCGGCGGGTGAAACGATGGATACGATTCAGGATATTCGCGGCACGGCTGTTATTCGAAAAGAGCCTCTACCTGGTTGGCGTGGCAGTGATTCTACCGCTATTGATAAAATTGGTAAAATAGACCCTATTCCAAACCCATATGGCGCGGATGATGTTGGCTGTAGTAAATCTGAATTTAAACAAGCGGGTATTGATTTAAAAGCAGAAGCGGCAAAACCAATCATGGTTCAGCCTGCACGTCCTAAGCCGTGGGAAAAAACCTATGTTAAGTTACCTGCTTATGAGCAAGTAAGTGTTAACAAACCTTTATACGCCCATGCCTCGAGAATTTTACATCAAGAAACAAACCCTGGTTGTGCAAGAGCGCTTTACCAACGACATGGCGATCGCTCTATTTGGGTAAACCCGCCAGCATATCCATTAGAAACACATGAAATGGATGCTGTATTTGGTTTGCCGTATCAGCGTATTCCTCACCCAAGTTATGGTGATGCTAAAATCCCTGCTTACGATATGATTAAAACGTCTGTTAATATTATGCGTGGCTGTTTTGGTGGTTGTTCGTTTTGCTCAATTACAGAGCATGAAGGGCGCATTATTCAAAGTCGTTCACAAGAATCTATTATTGAAGAAATTGAACAAATTAGAGATAAAGTTCCCGGCTTTACTGGTGTTATTTCTGATTTAGGTGGCCCAACGGCGAATATGTATAAGCTGCGCTGTACGAGCAAAAAGGCCGAGAGTACCTGTAGACGCTTATCATGTGTATATCCAGATATTTGTAAACACATGGATACAGATCATACGCCAACAATAGATTTGTATAAAAAAGCACGTGAAGTTAAGGGTATTAAAAAGGTATTGATTGCTTCAGGTGTACGTTACGATTTAGCTGTACGCGACCCGCGTTACGTTAAAGAATTAGTAACGCACCATGTAGGCGGTTACTTAAAAATAGCGCCAGAGCATACAGAGGATGGTCCATTATCAAAAATGATGAAACCAGGTATGGGAGCGTACGATCAATTTAAAGAACTATTTGATAAGTACTCTAAAGAAGCCGGTAAAAAGCAGTATTTAATTCCTTACTTTATATCTGCTCACCCAGGTACAAAAGATGAAGACATGGTAAACATGGCTTTATGGCTTAAATCAAACGACTTTAAGCTTGATCAGGTACAAAATTTTTACCCATCACCTATGGCTAATGCTACGACTATTTACCATACAGAGATGAACTCTTTACGTAATATAAAAAACAACTCAGAAGTTGTTCCAGTACCTAAAGGCGCACGCCAACGTAGATTACATAAAGCTATTTTACGCTACCACGATGCAGCTGGTTGGCCAATGATACGTGAAGCTCTACGTAAAATGGGTAAAGCTAATTTAATTGGTAAAGGGCCTAACTGTTTAGTGCCAGAAGAAGGGCGCGATGAAAAATCAGGTAAAGGTGGTAAAAAAGGTGGGCGTCCGGCACTAACGCGACATACTGGTTTTAGCCAATTTAAAAAGGCAAACACTAAGCCAAAAGTGGGCGCTAATCGTCAAAGCACACGTTAGTAATTTTATTCGCTAATAGATAAGGCTAATTGCGGTACGCGTTTTTTAGCTTTTGTATACGTAAATTAAGTCAGCTTTGCTCTTTATTATCTATATTATTGTAGGTGATAAAGAGTGAGGTTTTAGAGCCCCCCTCTCTTTAGATATCCTGTGCTAAGTTTAGCTTTTTTTTAAAGCATTGATGATAACCACAAACGCAATTTAAGTGACCATAACGGCTGAATGCCGGTGAGTCCTTGCGTCATTTTATTATCTTTTAAGATTATATAAGATGGCGTGACTTGTCCCTGCCAATCGGAAAATATCTCCCCGTGTTGATCGTTAACAGTACTGAAGCTGTAGCCTTGCTCATTTAAATAATCATGCAGCTCTTGATCAGAGCCTGATTTTATCGCGATGCTCACGACGGGGTATTTATTCTCGTTTGCGAGTTCGTTTATGGCAGGGGAGGTAATACTACAAATAGGACACCAAGTTCCCCAAAAATACACAAGCGTGGGTTTATCTTGGCTCATTGCTGCTAAATCTATGTTTTGCCCTTCATAGTCGATTAATTGTAATTGAGGATTTGCTGGCATGACAGGTTGCCGCCACCAATTGACGGCGGTATAAATGACGAAAAATATAGAGCTATATACCAGTACACTTTTTAATATGGATACGCTTTTTTGTTTTAGCGTTTTTTTAGGTATGTCATTTTTATGTTTGGTATCCGTTGCCATAGCTACTGATTTACCCTAACTATTTTTGCTGTAGTTTTTTACATTTAAAGCGTTTAATTTATATCAGCAACCATGTAGCAGTACCTAAAAAGGCGAATATACCAACAATATCAGTCACTGTGGTTAGCACCACACTCCCTGCAAGAGCAGGGTCTATATTCATTCTTTTAAGAATTATTGGAATACTTGCACCAGCAACACCTGCCACCACTAAGTTCATAAACATAGCGAAGGCGAGTACGCCACCAAGCATAAAGTCCCACTGCCATAGCGCAATAACACCCGCAATTAATAGTGACCACAAAATACCGTTTAGCGCGCCAATGGCCAGTTCTTTCATCATCAAGAAACGTTGGTTTGTTTGGTTTATATGACCTACTGCAATACCACGGATAACAAGCGTTAATGATTGGCTACCAGCAACACCACCCATAGAAGGGACAATACCGTTAAGCACAGCCAAAATAGGGAGCACATCTAAAGTGCCTTCAAAAAAGCTAGCTACAAAAGCAGCTGCAAGTGCGGTTAGTAAGTTAACTCCTAGCCAAACTGAGCGTTTTTTAGAGCTTTTTAGTACTGGCGCGAATGTATCCTCTTCATCATCAAGACCGGCTAGGCTTAATAAGCTATGCTCGGCATCTTCTCGGATTACATCAACGATGTCATCGATAGTAACACGACCGAGGAGTTGGTCGTTATCGTCCACCACTGGGGCCGATATCCAATTATGACGCTCAAATAATTGCGCTACTTCACTTTCATCCATTGAGATTGGGATAGACTCACAATCTTCATCCATTAAATCGCGGACAATTTTTTCTGGCGGATTAGTTAATAATGTACTCAGCGATAAAGCGCCTATAAAGCAGTTATGTTTATCAACAACATATAAATCATCTGTACCCTCTGGTAACTCACCACGCAGTCTAATATAACGAAGTACAACATCGAGTGTTACATCAGGGCGAATGGTCACCGTATCGGTGTTCATTAGCGCACCTGCTGAACGCTCTTGATATGACAGTGCTTGCGTGGCACGTTCACGGTCTTGAATGTCCATCGCGCTAACAACGTCTTTATAGACGGTATCTGGCAGGCTACGTAATACTTCACCTAAGTCATCGTGGCCCATGTCTTCAGTTGCGGCGGCAATATGCTTAGGTTCCATTTGGGCAATAATGCCTAAACGAACATCTTCAGATAATTCTTCAAGAACATCACCCTGCACATCAGGATCGACCAATTGCCAAAGCAGTCGGCGAATTTTATGCGGTGATGATTCTAATAATAATGCGGTATCACAAGGAGCCGTTTTTGCGAGCATGCGCCTAACTTGAACAAATTGACCACTATTGAGTGACTTCGTCACCTGCTTTAGTTGCTGTAGTGGATAATCTTGTTCAAAAGCTTCTGGCATTGGCGTCCTTTATAAATTGTTATATTACTTTATGGGGGGAGGTGAGTTAACTGGCGTTACTAACCTATTTATTTTATATATCTGTTTTAATTGAAGCACTAGTAATGCGAATATTGTTTTTATAAAACAGATTATTCTTGTTCATTAAAGCGTTGTGCTATTAATTCTCCAACAGCGTGTAAAGCTTGCTCAGAATCAGGGCCTTTACAAACAACTTTAACTTCTTTTCCTTGGCTACTTTCAAGTAACATTAATGCAAGTACGCTATCGCCTGCTGCTTCTTTGTCATCTTGGAATAATGTGATTGTCGCATCAAATTGTACTGCTAATTGCGCAAGCACAGTAGCTGCTCTGGCGTGTAAGCCTAATTTGTTTTTTATTAAAAAGGTATCTTCACAATGCATAACTTACTCTACCTAAGCTGAACAGGTGATTATTCAGCTATATTATTTTTCTTGCTCGCGATGGCGAATTTTTACATTGGGATGTGTCATTGCAAAACTTTCACCGATAGTTTGCGCTAAATACACAGAGCGATGTTGCCCGCCTGTACACCCAATAGCAATGGTTAAATAACTGCGGTTATTTCTTTCTAAATGCGGTAACCACGTTTGTACAAATGTTTGAATTTGCCATGTGAATTTTTGCACTATGCTGTGATTAGCTAAATAGTCTTTAACCGGTTGATCTAACCCATTTAAAGGCTTCAACTCTGGTTCCCAGTGTGGATTTGGTAAAAAGCGTGCATCAAATACGTAGTCTGCTTCTTTTGGTATACCGTGTTTAAAGCCAAATGATTCAAATGTGACAATCAGTTGCTTATCTTTTTTACCTAAAATCTTTTCACGAATAGATTCAGCGAGTTGATGAACACTTAAATCAGTCGTATCTATCATAAAGTCGGCGCGAGTGGTTAATACATCAAGTAATTCTTTTTCTTTTTTGATGGCTAAATCAAGGGGCAACGAGTCTATTGATAGTGGGTGTAATCTGCGTGTTTCAGAAAAACGTTTGATCAATGTCTGATCGTCGCTATCTAAATAAAATAACGTAGGGTTTGCAAAGCCTGGTAAGTATTCAAGAATATCGTTAAATTCATCTTGTTCTTTAGGGATGTTGCGCACATCTATGCTAACAGCAATTTTATCGTAGCTATCAGATACACTGCGAACTAATGAAGGTAGTAGGTTTACTGGAATATTATCTACGCAATAATAACCTAAATCTTCTACAACGCGCAAAGCAACCGACTTTCCAGAACCAGAACGGCCGCTTATGATAATTAACTCCATTTAACACCCTTTATAAAACTATGATTGATCGACAATAACTTGGTAAAGCTCAGTATCAGATTTTGCACTGCGTAACTGTTTACAAAAATCTTTGTTGTTTAGTTTATCAGCAATGGTTGCTAGAGTCTTTAAGTGCTGCTGGTTATCGCCATCTGGTACGATGAGTGCGACAAAAATATCAACAGGGCGATTATCGATTGCATCAAAGTTTATTGGAGTTTCGCTAACGAGCACTAAAGCCAAAGGCTCTTCTGCACCGCTCATTCTTCCATGAGGAATAGCAATGCCACGCCCTATACCTGTACTACCTAATTTCTCTCTGCTCATTAAAGCATTAAGAATATCTTGTTGCGGTAAATACGGAAGTTTGTCGTGAGCAAGTTCGCTAATGAACTCTAAAATTCTTTTTTTGCTATTAAAAAGGACCGCAGCTTTGCTGCAGTCCTGGCATATAAGTGAACTTAATTTCATCATATTAGTGTCGAGCAAGCTTCTCTTTGTGTTTGATTACTTGGCGATCGAGCTTGTCGATCAACGAGTCAATAGCGGCATACATATCTTGATGTTCTGTAGAGGCAAATAGCTCAGCACCGCTTACGTGTATTGTGGCTTCTGCTTTTTGATTTAATTTTTCTACATCGAGAATGACATGAACATTATTAATATGATCAGAGTGTCTTTCAAGCTTCGCAAATTTAGTATTAATATAGTCTCTTAGTGAATCGGTTAATTCTACGTGACGACCAGTTAAGTTTAGTTGCATAAGCATTACCCTCTTAGTTTAGCGTCTTAAATCAGACTTTTACGCTGATTTGACGGTGGAATAGCAAGAGATTCGCGGTATTTTGCGATTGTACGTCTCGCTACTTTAATTCCTTGCTCAGCCAATATATCCGCTATTTTGCTATCACTCAATGGTTTTGCTGAGTTTTCTGCTGCGATTAATTTTCGGATAAGCGCACGTATTGCTGTAGATGAACATTCACCACCGTTTTCAGTACTTACATGGCTTGAGAAAAAATATTTAAGCTCAAATATACCACGGGGTGTATGCATGTACTTTTGAGTAGTAACACGCGAAATTGTCGATTCGTGCATTTCTACCATTTCAGCCACATCATTTAAAACCATTGGTTTCATGGCTTCAGGGCCATGTTCAAAAAAGCCTTGTTGTTGCTTAACAATACAATTAGTAACTTTTAATAGCGTGTCGTTTCTACTTTCTAAGCTTTTAATAAACCATTTAGCTTCTTGTAAATGTGAGCGAATAAACTGGCTGTCGCCACTTGATTTTACAGTGCGAGACATTGCTGCGTATTGGCTATTAACACGAATTTTAGGCATGCTATCTGGGTTTAATTCGACAACCCAGCGGCCTTTAATTTTTTTAACTGACACATCAGGAATAACATACTCAGATTCTTCCCTTACAATAGTATCTGCAGGTTTTGGGTTGAGAGTATGTATTAGTGTCATTACTTCTTTAAGCTCTTCTTCTTTGAGCTTAGTTTTTTTCATTAATGTACGATAGTCGCGAGCTGCTAATAGATCAATATGCTCGGTTAAAATCATTTTCGTTTCATTAATATAAGGTGTTTCTTTATCAAATTGATTAAGCTGAATACACAAACACTCTTGTAAACTACGTGCAGCAATACCAACAGGATCAAACAGTTGGATGCGTTTTAATACCGCTTCAATTTCATCAAGTTCGACTTCGTTATCATCTTCGTTTTCTTGATTAAAGCTTTCTAAAATCTCTTCGCAGCTTAGTGTTAAAATACCTGAATCATCGACAGCTTCTACAATAGCAATAGCAATAGCTTCGTCTGTAGGGCTAAATGGCGTTAGTTGTAATTGCCACATTAAATACTCATGGAGCGTTTCAGTAGAGGCGCCTTGGTATATTGATTCGTCTTCGGGCATTGGACCTGATGAGGCTGCAGGAGCGGCACTCATGTACTCATCCCAACTAACATCCATAGCCATGTCGTCACTTAGCGTGTCTTTTGCAAGTGCTTCACCAGTATCTTGTTCATATTCGCTCGGAGCATCATCAGCAGATGCGCTAACAGTTATGTCATCGGTATCAGCTTTTTGCTCGTTTTTACCAGCAGCGTCTTCGGAATAGTCTGCCTCTTCAACCTCTAATAGTGGATTACTGTCGAGAGCTTCTTGTATTTCTTGCTGGAGATCCAATGTACTGAGTTGCAACAAACGAATAGCTTGTTGCAACTGTGGAGTCATTGTAAGTTGCTGGCCCATGCGCAGCTGTAGTGATTGCCTCATGTATCTCTAACAATCCTTTTATGTTGTTATAATTAATACTAGCAGATGCTTAAAGACATGGCGTAAATGTTACAGCCTAAATTGCTCGCCTAAGTAAACATCGCGTACTGTTTTATCATTTAATACGTGTTCTGGAGTACCTGATGCAATCAGCTCCCCATGAGAAACAATGTAGGCTTTTTCACAAACATCAAGGGTCTCTCTTACGTTATGGTCGGTAATTAATACACCAATCCCACGATTTTTAAGATGTTCTATTATTTTCTTTATATCTAATACCGAAATAGGGTCAACACCGGCAAACGGTTCATCCAGTAATATAAATTTAGGATCTGCTGCCAGCGCTCGTGCTATTTCTACACGACGACGTTCTCCACCCGATAATGCCATACCTTGGCTATCACGAATGTGTTGTATGCTAAATTCATCTAATAAGTTATTGAGCGTGTCTTCTCTGGCTTGTTTATTTAGTTCTTTGCGTGTTTCTAAAATGGCCATTAAGTTTTGATAAACAGTCAGCTTTCTAAAAATCGATGACTCTTGTGGTAAGTAGCCTATGCCTAATCTAGCACGACTATGCATAGGTAAAAGAGTAATATCGTTATCATCAATAGATATTTTACCTTTGTCGCTAGGAACAAGCCCTACAATCATATAAAAAGTCGTTGTTTTACCAGCACCGTTAGGGCCAAGTAAGCCAACTATACTGCCAGCTTGTACTTCAAGGCCGACGTTTTTTACAACTTCACGACCTTTATAGCTTTTTGCCAATAGTTCTGCTTTTAATGTGCTCATGGTTGACCTTTATCGCCTTTTTTACTTTTTTTAGCTTCGATCGGTACTAAAATTGTGTGAACGCGGTCAGTTGAGTTTTCATCTTTTTCGGCACTGATGAGCTGCTGCTCTATGTCGTAGGTAATGCTTTTAGCATTTATTTTTTGTCCGGCTTGCGAAACTTGTGCATTACCAACAAGCGTTAAAAAACGCTTAGATACATCATAACGTACTTCGTCAGCACTGGCGCTCATAGTCGTGCCGTCTGATTGCTTTTCTTCAAAGTGCGCAGGGCTACCTGTGGCAATTAATAATTGTTTATTATCACCAAGTTCATCACGTTTGTGTACTTCTAGGCGATCGGCTGTAATGCGGCGATTACCGTGAATAATCTCAACGTTTTTCTCAAAAATACCCACATTAGCTTTCAATTGACCTTCTTGCTTGTCGGCACTTATTGAAATTTGATTGGCAGCAGGTTGCGTGTTTTGCTCTGCAGCACTACTATTAAACGCTAGTATAAGTGTAGGAATTATAAGTGATTTTAATATTTTATTGGTCATAATATATGGTTCGCGTATGGTTAATTAGTTTTATCACTTCGGTTTTCAAGTCGGCTTCTAGGCCTTTACCGGTGATTTTTAAATTGGGTCCAGTGATAATGACGGGTTGCTCCGAACGCATTGTTAATAACTTTATATCAACCTGAATATTATCAGCATTGATTTTGTCTATCATGGCGTTATCGGTTAAATTTTTGGCAACCACATTACCTTCTAAAATTAATTGTTTATCTTCATATAATGTTGCTTCGTCTGCATTTATTTGCCACGTTTGTTGCTCGTTATATAAAGTAAAAATGGGTTTTTCAAAAAACGTGAAACCTAATTGCTGGTATAGCTCCATTTTAGCCGCAGTGACTTTGTGGCTAATTTTACCTTGCTCATCATAGGCTGTCTGTTTGAGCTCAATAGCTATGTAATCAGGCTTAGCAACAACTTCAGGCTCAGCCTGAGGCACAATATTTGTTTGTGTAAAATAAGGGTACCAAAGCCAAACCATACAGCTAATGAATAAAACGCTTAATATTATGCGCGCTGCATTCATGAACTAGTGCCTTGTGTAGTCAATGCTTTACCATTTTCAAGCATGAGCAAATCGGTGAGTTCTCTCACAGCGCCAAAACCACCAGGCATTTGCGTTACATAATGTGACAAACGCTTAATAAGAGGGTGGGCATCATTTACTGCAACGGCAAAGCCTACTAACTCCATAACAGGCATGTCAGGACCGTCATCACCAATATAAGCAATTTGTTCATCGCTAAGGTTGAGTTTATCTTTTAATTCTTGATAGGCAATGAGCTTATTTTCTTGGCCTTGATAAATATGCTGTACGGTTAAGCTGCTCATACGTTGTTGTACTATCTGTGAATGACGACCAGTAATAACAGCTACTTCAAAGCCACTGTTTATAAGTGCTTTAATGCCAAAACCATCTTTTGTATTAAATGCTTTTAGCTCTTCACCTTGATTGCCAAGGTAAATACGGCCATCAGAAAATACACCATCAATATCGCATATAAGTAGTTTTACTTTTTTAGCGCGTGCTTTTGCATCATCGCTCAGCGGTTGATAGAGTTCTTCAAATTGCATTTATAACACTCCTGCTTTTAATAGGTCTTGCATATTTAATGCGCCAATAGGTTGGTTTTTCTCATTGACGACGATTAGGCCATTTATACGTTTACGTTCCATAATATTGAGCGCTTCAGCGGCTAAAATATCTTGTGTAGCTGTAGTGCATGACTTAGTCATAACAACATCTATTTGTGTTGTATGAATATCAATTCTTTGTTCTAAAATGCGACGTAAGTCACCATCGGTAAATAACCCTACGAGTTGCTGATTTTCATCAACAATGGCTGTCATACCTAATCCTTTAGCTGACATTTCTATTAGAGCATCTTTAACTGTTTGTGAAACATCAATAATAGGTGTATTTGCGCCGCTGTGCATAACATCTTTTAAAGTAAGTAATAAGCGCTTGCCTAAACTACCACCTGGGTGAGATAGCGCGAAGTCATCAGCTGTAAAGCCGCGAGCTTCTAATAATGCAACTGCCATGGCATCGCCCATCGCAAGCGTTGCAGTGGTACTTGATGTAGGGGCTAGACCCAATGAACAAGCTTCTTTTTCTACTTTAATGCACACATGTACATTAGCAAGGGTTGCCATGGTTGATTGTGTATTGCCAGTCATCGCTATCATTTTGGCACCAAGTCGTTTTAAAACCGGAATGATATTTAAAACTTCGCTGGTTTCCCCTGAATTAGAAATAAGCATAACCACGTCATTTTTAGTGATCATACCTAAATCACCATGACTTGCTTCACCAGGGTGAACAAAAAACGCTGGGCTGCCAGTACTTGCAAGGGTTGCCGCTATTTTATTGCCAATATGGCCTGATTTTCCCATGCCAATGACAATAATACGGCCTTCACAGTCGTACATTAATTTGCACGCGTTATGAAAATTTTCATCTACATATTGTGCAATATCACTAAGTGCTTGGCGCTCAACATCTAAAACGCGAAGGCCTTGTTCAATAAAGTTTAGCGTTGCCATCATTTACCCTACTTGACTAAAAATATACCCTTGGTAACCCAAAAACGCTATTAGCAATAAGCCGCCTTCTACCCTATTGATACGCTGGGTGCCTCTAAAGTTCAATGACATAATAATAAGAGCAAGTGTTGCACCAATCATAATTAATATATCTCGGCTTACTAACGATGGATCAATTGCTGAAGGATTAATAATACCTGCTAGAGGTAATACAGCTAAAATATTAAATATGTTTGAGCCAACAATATTACCTAGTGCTAAATCATCTTCATTTTTAAGTACACCTGCAACCGAGGCGGCAAGTTCAGGCAAGCTAGTACCAATGGCAATAATTGTTAAACCAATGACTAAGTCGCTTAAGCCGAAGTATTTAGCAATATCAACAGCTGAGCCGATTAAAAAATGAGAACTAACCGGCAGGAGTATCATGCCAACAATTAACCAAAATACCGCTTTTTTAGTAGGTACATCGTTTGGTACATCGTCGCAGGCTTCTGAGACAAATGGGTCATCTTGGTTTTTTGCACGCATAGATACAATGATTAACCCACCGATGAATACGATAAAGCCAACTAAAAGCGCAACACCTTCACTAAATGAAAAGTAGTTATCTGAGAACACATACCAAGTAGCTAAAGATACGAGCATCACTAATGGCATTTCACGTTTTAACGTACTAGATGAAACTGAAAGAGGGCGAAATAGAGCAGTGATACCTAACACAAGTAAAATGTTTGTAATATTAGAGCCAACAGCATTGCCAACGGCTGTGTCGGTTTTGTTAGCCAGAGCGGCAGAGGCTGAAACCATCATTTCAGGGGCTGAAGAGCCCATGGCTACAACGGTCAAACCAACAATAAGTGTAGGTACACCAAAGTTTTTAGCAAGAGCCGCAGCCCCATAAACAAACCTATCGGCACTCCAAACAAGAGCTGCAAAACCAAGAATTAAAATAACAAACGAGGTAACCATTGTGTTAAGCCAGTTATACAAAATACGGATGGCGCGAATAGTAACAAAAGCCAAGATGAAAGTATAAATAAAAGAGTAAGGTCAACTAGGTAACAATGTTGCTTTTAAACAGCTAATTTAAAAATTTAAGCCGGGGTTAAGCTGTTTTGAGCGAGTCTTATAATCCTTTTCATGGGTGTATTACAAAATCTTACGAATTGTTTTTTCCATCTTTGACAAAAAAGCTTTAAAATAGGGGCACTAGTGAACATTTTTATGGAGAGCGACTTGTCGCAATCAATAGTAGAAGTCAAGGATGTTAGCTTTTCGAGAGGCAATAGAACCATATATAAAAATATGAGTTTTAGCGTTCCTAAAGGTAAAATTACTGCGATTATGGGGCCAAGCGGAATTGGCAAAACCACTATGTTGCGTTTAATTGGTGGTCAGCTTAAACCAGATTCAGGTGATATTTTATTTGAAGGTGGCAGCATTCCTAAAATGTCTCGTAAAGAGTTATACGAAGCACGTACTAAAATGAGTATGCTTTTTCAAAGTGGTGCGTTGTTTACTGATATGTCGGTATTTGACAATATCGCGTTCCCTATAAGAGAGCACACAAAGCTAAGTGAAGACCTGATTCGATTAGTTGTGTTAATGAAACTGCAAGCGGTTGGACTACGTGGCGCTAAAGATTTAATGCCATCTGAGTTATCCGGCGGTATGGCAAGGCGTGCTGCACTTGCACGCGCTATAGCACTTGATCCAGAGCTAATCATGTACGATGAACCATTTGCAGGGCAAGATCCTATTTCGATGGGCGTATTGGTTAAGCTAATTAAGTCGCTCAACGAAGTATTAGGTTTATCGTCTTTAATCGTGACGCACGATGTAACAGAGGTAATGAGTATTGCCGAACACGTTATAATTATCGCCGATCAAGGGGTAATTGGTTCTGGTACTCCAGATGAAATGCGTAATCATGAATCTCCTTTAGTTCAACAGTTTTTAAAAGGCTTGTCGGATGGTCCTGTACCATTTCATTTTCCGGCTCAGGCTTATGCAGACGAACTACTTGGAGAAAAAGCATAATGTTGGATTTATTTCAAAAGCTAGGACATAAAACGCTAGGACGCTTTGCGGCCCTTGGTCGTTCTGCTTATATGCTGTTTAGTGCATTAGCGCATGTTCCTAATTTTAAAAAAGGCACACCGTTACTTGTTCGCCAGCTTTATATGGTTGGTTCGCAATCGTTACTCATTATTATGGTGTCGGGTTTGTTTATCGGTATGGTGTTGGCTTTACAAGGTTACACCGTATTGGTTGGTTATGGCGCTGAGGATAGTTTAGGGCCGTTAGTGGCACTGAGCTTATTGCGAGAACTAGGCCCGGTTGTTACTGCATTATTATTTGCAGGACGCGCAGGTAGCGCTTTGACAGCTGAAATTGGCTTAATGAAAGCAACAGAGCAACTTTCATCACTTGAGATGATGGCAATCGATCCGCTAAAACGTATTATTGCACCGCGCTTTTGGGCGGGTTTTATAAGCATGCCATTGCTTGCATTGATATTTTCAGCTGTAGCAATTATAGGCGCTCATTTAGTGGGGGTAGATTGGCTGGGGGTTGATACTGGTAGTTTTTGGTCAATCATGCAATCGCAAGTGTCGTTTCAGCAAGACATACTAAACGGTATTATTAAAAGCTTTGTATTTGCCATAGTGGTGACCTGGATTGCGCTTTATAAAGGATATGACTGTGTGCCGACCTCAGAAGGGATCAGCAAAGCAACCACCGAAACGGTTGTTCATTCGTCATTAGCAGTTTTAGGTTTTGACTTTATTTTGACAGCGGTAATGTTTACCAGCTAATAGGGTATAGATAATGAATTCACGGAAATTAGAAATTTTAGTTGGTTTTTTTGTAGCACTTGGCATTTTAGCTTTTGCGATGCTTGCACTTAAAGTTGCCAATTCAGGTATTAGTGGCTCTGGCGAAACATATACGCTTAATGCCAAGTTTGAAAACATCGGCTCGTTAAAAGCGCGTGCGCCAGTAAAAGTAGGTGGTGTTGTAATTGGCCGTGTTGAATCAATTTATGTTCACCCACAAGAGTTTTTACCAGTCGTTAATATGACCATTGACGCACAGTACTTATGTCGTTTTTCAGACACAAGCTCAATCTCTATTTTAACGTCGGGTATTTTAGGTGAGCAGTACTTAGGTATTCACCCTGTAATTTCTCCAGATTCTGCTAAGCAACGTTGTTTAGGCGAAACAGTGACAGAAAACAAGCAAGATGAAGCAATTGACGATTTATTTGGTGTGGAAAGTAAAGCACTAGGTGATGGCGATTCAATCACTGATACTAAGTCTGCCATTGTACTTGAAGAATTAATCGGGCAGTTTTTATTCAACCAAGGTAGTGAGTAATTATTATGTTGAAAAAGTTTTTAGCTATTGTAGCAATTGGCACAATGACGCTAACTCAAAGCGTAAGTGCAGCAGATGTGAAATTAGTCGATCCTAATAAAATGGTACGCCAAGTTGCCGATAATACATTTGCGCGCATTAAAAAAGATCAGCCATTAATTGTTAAAGATCAGGAATACCTTCGCGTAATAGTCGAAGAAGAATTAATGCCTTATATCGACTATAAATATGCAGCACTTCGTGTACTTGGCAGTGAAGTATCTAAAGTTCGTGCAATTACCGACGAGGCTGAAAAGGCCAAAGCAATTAAAGAAATTCAACGCTTTATTGGTGTATTTAGAGAGTACTTAGTTGCTACTTATGCAGGTGTATTTACTCAATACACAAATCAGAAAGTTGAGTTTGGTGCAGAGCAAGCGTTTAAAGGTAAAGACGTCGTTGTTGTTAAGACTAAAATTATTGAAGACGGTAAACCTGATATCAGAATCGATTTTAAAGTACGCGAAGACCGCGACGGTGAATGGCGCGCGTACGATATGATTGCCGAAGGTATTAGTTTACTGGATGCAAAGCAAAGCGAGCTGCAAGGTATTTTGCGTCAGCAAGGTATTGATAATGTAAGTAACCTTTTAGAGCAAAAGAGTCAGCTACCAGTTCAGTTTAGAGGCAGTAACTCGAATGACTAAATTGGCAATAAGCCAAGTTGATGGACAACATTTTGGAGTAAGCGGTGAGCTTACTCGAAATTCAATTGGCGATGAACAGCTTCTGAACAATAAGTTATTAACTAAGCATAAAATCATCTATTTCGACCTAAGTGGAGTATCAAGGGTTGACACAGCTGGCTTAGCTTGGTTAATTCACTCTTTTGCAGAATTAAAGCAGCAAGGCATTCGCCTTGAATTGCAAAACCTACCTGAGCAATTGCAAAATTTAATGCAATTGGGTCAGGTTACAACCCTATTTGAGTGAGAGTTATGGAAACTAGCCAAGTCGAAACATTATTACGCGAAGAACTTCAATTAGCTGAAGTACATGTAAAAGCCAATGGTAGTCATTATGAAGTTGTTGCAGTAGGCGAATGCTTTGACGGTTTAAGCCGAGTTAAAAAGCAGCAGCTAGTTTATGGTCCATTAATGAATACAATTTCAGATGGGACAATTCACGCAGTATCTATTCGTGCATTTACTCCTGTAGAGTGGAAGCGTGAACAAAAATTCATTTTACCGCAATAACTAGGGCCTCCTAATGGATCAATTTGTAATTCAAGGTGGCACTTCACTTGCTGGTGAAGTGACTATTTCGGGCGCTAAAAATGCCGCACTTCCTATCTTATTTGCTTCACTATTAGCTGATGGTAAAAGTATATTTACTAATGTACCGCGTCTTCGCGACATAGTGACCACTGAAGCCTTATTAAAAACTTTAGGTGCAGATGTTAATTGGCAGGGCGATACGCTAGTAATTGACGGTGCAACGGTTAATAAAACATTAGCGCCTTACGACTTAGTAAAGCAAATGCGCGCCTCTGTGCTTGCATTAGGCCCTCTAGTTGCACGTTTTGGTGAGGCTCAAGTGTCTTTACCTGGTGGGTGCGCTATTGGTGCTCGCCCTGTTGATATCCATATTCAAGGTTTGGAGCGCATGGGCGCACAAATAAACGTTGAAAATGGTTATATTAATGCCAAGGTTAATGGTCGCTTAAAAGGCGCTGAAATTTTTATGGAAATGGTAAGTGTAGGCGCTACCGAAAACCTATTAATGGCAGCGGCCCTCGCTGATGGTAAAACCATACTTGATAATGCGGCACGCGAGCCTGAAATAATTGATTTAGCTAACTGCCTAATTGCTATGGGCGCTAAAATCACAGGTGCAGGTACTAGCCGCATTGAAGTTGAAGGCGTTGAGCGTTTAGCTGGCTGTGAACACAGTATTTTACCTGACCGAATTGAAACTGGGACGTTTTTAGTCGCAGCAGCAATGGCTGGCGGTGAAGTACTTTGTAAAAATACAGACTTTCATTCTCTTGAGCCTGTGATTGAAAAGCTACGTGCTACGAATGCGCACCTAGAAGTACATAACGATAGTATTTATCTTGATATGCGCGGCCGAGAACTTAAAGCCGTGAATATTAAAACAGCTCCACACCCAGGTTTTCCTACGGATATGCAAGCTCAGTTTACAGCATTGAATGTAGTAGCAAATGGTAGTGCAACGATCACAGAAACGATTTTTGAAAACCGTTTTATGCATGTACCAGAGTTGCAGCGTATGGGCGCTAATATTCGTTTAGAAGGGCATACCGCAATTTGTGGTGAGACTGAAAGCTTAACGGGTGCGCAAGTGATGGCAACCGATTTACGCGCTTCAGCTAGCTTAATTTTAACGGGTATAGTGGCACAGGGTGAAACGGTTGTTGACCGTATTTATCACGTTGATAGAGGCTATCAGCGCATTGAAGATAAGCTAAGTGCGTTGGGTGCAAACATTAAACGTAGAAGTAGCTAAGTAGATAACTAGTTAAGCTATTTAAAAAAGGTCGGATACGCAAATTGCTATCCGACCTTTTTATTGACGATTGGTATTACTCTTTTTTAAAGCTTTGTTTCAAGCTCAGCTACCACCACCATGATTTTTTCTATTTTGCCATCTCTGTATAGCTCAAATTCTATTTCTTTACCGGGCTCCGTATTACCTATTTTTTCAAGCACTTTTTGTGGGTTTGCTACCGAAAGCCCTGCAATTTTAATGACGATATCTTGCTCTTCAATGCCTGCTTGCCATGCTGGCCCCAAAGGGTCTAAATTAGTAATACGCATGCCGGTAACCGGCGTTAGGCTGTCGTTTACTTCTTTACCCGTACTATCTACTGCTGTGCCTTCAAAGCCTAAATAGCCGCGCACAACCCGACCGTGACGAATGAGTTTACCCATCACTTTTTTAGCAAGTGAGTAAGGAACCGCGAAAAATATTCCTTGAATATTCAAGTTCTCACGCGTTTTAAATTGTGCAGAAGTAATGCCGACTAAATCACCATTGGAGTTAACTAATGCGCCGCCGGAGTTGCCCACGTTAATAGCTGCATCCATTTGCAATAAGTTATTGTAAGGGCTATCTGTAATTTTTTGCTTACCCGTTGCACTAATAATGCCTTGAGTGATTGTTTGCCCTAAGTTAAGCGGGTTGCCTATAGCAAGTACAACATCGCCTACATTTGATACATAGCTATCGTTTACGGGAATCACTGGGAGGTGATCTGCATTGATTTTAAGTAAGGCTAAATCAGTAATAGTATCAAAACCAATGAGTTGCACATCAAAAAAGCGTCGGCCATCGGTTAAGATAACCATAATTTGGTCTGCATTATTAACAACATGATAGTTAGTAAGAATATAACCGTCTTGCGACATAATGACGCCAGAGCCTAGCTCTTGTACCGTGTTTTTTCTTTTATAACGAGGTTCTTTGGAAATGCTTTCTGAAAAAATAGTAACTACAGAAGGAGCTGCTCGTTTAACTGCATCAGAAAAACTTAGGTGACTCGCACTCATCGCGCTTGGAAGGGGAACATTAGGAAGTAAGGCGGCTCGCATATTAGGGCTGAAAAAAACCACTAAAAAAGCAATACTTAGACCTGCAAATAAAGGGGGAAGAATAAATTTTATTAATTTCAGCACAGTTTTCTTATTATGTAAGTGAGCAATCTCTTTATGATGACATAAAAAAAATAACAGCGGCAAGTGCCACTGTTATTTTTATTACATTAATAGTGTTATTTATTACTGAATTAAAATAAATATAGACTCACGACCACGTTGCACGCCAAGTACGATATTACCTTTAGTGTTTTCGATAATCTTATTCATATCACGGATAGTCTCTACTCTTTGGCGATTCACTTGCATAATAATATCACCTTCTTCAAGGCCAACACGGGCAGAAGGTGAGCGAGGGTCTACAGACGTAACCTCAACACCTTTATTACTATTTTTTTGCACGTTTTCAAGTGTCGCGCCTTGGAACGCAGGATGCAGCTCTTCGCCAGTCGCTGTAACACCTGATGCACCATCAAGAGTTACTTTTACCGTTTTAATTTTACCATCGCGGTAAATACCAAGTTTTATTTCGCGGCCTTCACCTAGCGTAGCAATTTTGCTGCGTAGTTCATGGAAACCACTAATATCACCGCCATTAATGCTAACAATTACGTCACCTGCTTTTATACCTGCTTTACTTGCAGCAGTGTCGTCCATTACTTGCATTACATAAGCACCTTGTTTAACGTCAAGTTGCTGCGCTTTAGCAAGGCCTGCATCAAGTGGGCGGCCAGAAATACCCAGCGAACCTCGGCGTACTTCACCGTGTTCAACAATTTGATCAACTAAGTTTTTCATCATGTTTGATGGAATGGCAAAACCAATACCCACGTTACCGCCAGAAGCACCTAAAATCGCAGTGTTAATACCAATCAATTCACCGTTTAAGTTAACTAATGCACCACCAGAGTTGCCTTGGTTAATAGCAGCATCGGTTTGAATGAAATCTTCGTAGCCCTCAATATTTAAACCACTACGACCAAGAGCACTAACAATACCAGATGTAACTGTGTGGCTAAGTCCAAATGGGTTACCAATAGCAACAGCAAAGTCGCCCACTCGTAAACTGTCTGAATTTGCGAGTTTTATTTCAGTTAAGTCATCAGCGTCTATTTGTAAAAGAGCGATGTCTGATTCTGTATCAGTACCAATTTTAGTTGCTTCAAATTCACGGCCATCTTCGAGGGTTACTACCATTTTTTCGGCATCTTGGATTACGTGATTATTAGTGACTACATAACCCTCATCAGCATCAATAATCACCCCAGAGCCTAATCCACTAAATTGACGCTTTTGACTGCGAGGCTGTTGCTGTCCAAAAAAGTATTCAAGCGGATCTGCACGGCGGCGTACTTCTTTTGAGCCTGAAACTTGGATACTTACAACACCTGGAGATATTTTCTCTAGCATGGGGGCAAGAGTTGGTAGTTGTTGACCATTTACTGCAATTGGCATTTTTGCATAAGACGCTACTGGGCTCATTAACAAGCTTGTAGATAAAATAGCTGCGCTGATAAGTGATAATTTCATTTTCATAGTCAGGGGTAACTCCACTTAAGATAAAGCAAAACAAAAAGGGCTACTTTACAGCAGCCCTTTTCGGTTTATTAAGATAAAACAACAAAGCTGTTATATCTAAAGACTATGGGGTCTAAAAAAAGTTCATCAAGATGCTTTAGAATGTTCTGAAACTTTATTTTGACCAGCAAATAAACCAGATTCACCTGATACATAATCAGCGGGTTGCGCTGCAGCAGATGAGCGATCTGAACTACGTTCTTTCAAAGACGCCTGCAATTGCTCTGTGGTTTCTTTAGAAAAGAATGGTTCCGCTGGTACTTTATTTCTATCTTCTAGAAGAAGCTGGTTTGTTTCTTCAACGTGACTAAGCAGTTGATCATAGTTTTCTTTCATTTTATTTACGAGCTTACCCGTATTTGCTAAATGATCAGCGACATCTTGGCGATACTGCTCTAATGCGTTTTCAGCTTGCTCAGCCTGTTCTTTTAATTCATCTTGTTTGAACTGTTTTTTAGTAACAAATGCACCAATAAAAAATGCTACTACAGCAACAATAACAACCAAACCTACCCACATAACTGTGCCCATAAAAACTACCCCTTTGGGAAAATAACTAACGAATGCTTGATTCAATTATAAATCATACTAAGTGTAATATACCCCGAGTTATGATGCGTGTTAATATACTTTGCAAATTAAACTGTGTTTTAACTGTAAATAGATATGACTCCTTGGCAAACATACCAACAAGACTTGAAGCGAGATGACTTTGTACACGACGCAGCACAAGAAAATGCTGTGCGCCATTTACAACGTCTATACGATGACCTAACTCAGACAAAGCCAAAACAAAAAGGCTTTTTTGCTAAGCTATTTAGTAAAGAAGAACCTGCGCCTGTAAAAGGTTTGTACTTTTGGGGGGGAGTAGGGCGTGGTAAAACTTATTTAGTTGACACTTTTTACGAATCATTACCGGGCACACGTAAAATGCGTGTGCACTTTCATCGATTTATGCACCGAGTGCATAACGAGCTTAAAAAGCTAAATAATACGGCTAATCCATTAGAAAAAATTGCTGACACTTTTAAAGCAGAAACAGACATTATTTGCTTTGATGAGTTTTTTGTACAAGACATTACTGATGCCATGCTATTAGGTGGCTTAATGGAAACGCTATTTGCACGGGGCATAGTACTTGTAGCAACCTCTAATATAGTGCCAGATGAACTTTACAGAAATGGCTTACAGCGAGCTCGTTTTATGCCAGCTATTGAGCTTGTTAAAAAAAATACCGAGATAGTTAATGTAGATTCAGGTATCGATTATCGCTTACGTACTTTAGAGCAAGCTGAAATTTTTCATAGTCCGTTAGATGAAGATGCGGATAAAAACCTATTTGAGTACTTCGATAAGTTATCGCCAGAGCCAGGGCAATTAGATGAGCCGATAGAGATAGAAGGGCGAAAAATCAAAACGCGTAAAGTAGCTAAATGCGTTGTGATGTTTGAGTTTAGTGAATTGTGCGAAACAGCACGTAGCCAGGTCGATTACATGGAGATTAGCCGCTTATACAATACGGTGATTATTTCTAACGTAAAACAGCTAGGTCAAACTAATGATGATGCTGCTAGACGTTTTATTGCTTTAGTGGATGAATTTTACGAGCGCCATGTAACTTTAATTATATCGGCTGAAAAACCTATTACCGAACTTTATACCCAAGGTAATTTAAATTTTGAATTTAAGCGTTGTATTAGTCGTTTACAAGAAATGCAATCCTTAGAATATTTAGCTAGAGAGCATTTAGTTTAAATAAGTAAGTAAATGTGTAATAGGGCAACTATAAAAAAAGAGGTACATATATAGTACTTCTTATTTCTGAAATTTCTTGTGGAAAAAACAACCGGCGAGTAGCAATGTGTTTTAAGTGCTGGTATACTCCCGCGTCTGCCACGTTGCGTTCTATGTCCTCATATAGTCTAGCCACTTGTGAGCGGCGCAAAAGTCTAAAACTCGAAGGGGTTATAGCAAACTTAGAGCAGTAGTTAATATTAACTACTTGTGGTTTTAATTGAAAAACATTGGATTTTTATAAATGAAAACGTTTGTTGCTAAACCAGAAACAGTAAAACGTGACTGGTACGTAGTTGACGCTGAAGGTAAAACTTTAGGTCGCATCGCTACTGAAATCGCTCACCGCCTACGCGGTAAGCATAAAGCTGAATACACTCCTCACGTAGATACTGGTGATTACATCATCGTTATCAACGCTGAAAAAGTTACTGTAACTGGTAACAAATTCAAAGATAAAGTGTACTACGCTCACTCTGGTTTTCCAGGTGGCCTTAAGTCTACTACTTTTGATAAACTTCAAGCTGCAAAGCCTGAAATGATCATCGAGAAAGCTGTAAAAGGCATGTTGCCACGTGGTCCTTTAGGCCGCGCTATGTACCGTAAACTTAAAGTTTACGCAGGTACTGAGCATAACCATGCTGCACAACAGCCTCAGGTTCTAGACATTTAAGGAGCACCATCATGGCAAATCAATACTACGGTACAGGTCGTCGTAAAAGTTCAAGTGCTCGCGTATTCTTACGCCCAGGCACTGGTAACATCGTAATCAACAAACGCTCTCTAGAAGAGTATTTTGGTCGCGAAACAGCACGCATGGTTGTTCATCAAGCTCTTGAGCTAGTTGATATGACTGAAAAATTTGACCTTTACATCACCGTTTCTGGTGGTGGTACAACTGGTCAAGCTGGTGCTATCCGTCACGGTATCACTCGTGCACTTATGGAGTTTGACGAGTCACTACGTCCACAACTTCGTAAAGCAGGTTTTGTTACACGTGATGCACGTAAAGTTGAACGTAAGAAAGTGGGTCTTAAGAAAGCGCGTAAGCGTCCACAGTTCTCAAAACGTTAATCTATACGTTATCAAGAATTCAAAAACCCAGCTTATGCTGGGTTTTTTGTTTTCAAATCAAAAAGTTTACATTTGCTACTTAATTTAAATTTGTTTATAGCGGTCGCCATACTTGGTATTGCTGTAATTAATGATGATCAAATTTATTAATAACTGCGTATTAATCGAACGAAAGTTAAAAAACACTCAGATAGCTGCAAAAAAGTTAAATAATTATCGTAATTAGTTTAAATCCATCAGTTAATTGGTGGAATTTTTTGCTACAATTGGCGTGGAAGTAAAATGAGTGAGTTTAACGACACTATGTACAGTTTTTACTGTTTCCTCTTAGTGGTGTTGATCTCGGTCAGTATATTGTTTTTACAGAAGCGTTATTATAGTCGTTCGGCTTTATTCTCGAGCTAGCTTAATCAAATTTTTGATCAAGTCAGGTTTATTCGAGCATGGGGCTTTGAATAACCTTGTTTTAATCAAGGGTTTTAATTATGATCGCTTCTATTTTAAAAATTTCGAATAATTAACCTGCTGTAACTGATGTTCTCAATATAGCAAGTGTTGAGAATCATAGTGGAGATAAGTGGATGAGCAATGCGCCTGTAGACAATGGCCGACGTCGCTTTTTAACCATAGCTACCTCTGTTGTAGGTGGTGTTGGTGCGGCTGGGGCTGCTGTTCCTTTTATTGCGTCTTGGAATCCAAGTGAGCGAGCTAAATCTGCGGGTGCGCCTGTAGAAGTAGATATCAGCAAACTTGAGCCTGGACAATTAATACGTGTCGAGTGGCGTGGTAAACCTGTATGGGTTGTATCACGTACCCCAAAAATGCTTGAGCAGATGAAAGAACATGAAGGTCAACTTCGTGATCCGCAATCGCAAGAGCCACAACAATTAGAATCATCAACAAATGATTACCGTTCATTACGTCCAGAAATATTTTTGGCTGTAGGTATTTGTACGCATTTAGGATGTTCACCAGGCTTTTTACAAGGTAATTTTGGTGAGAAAGTAGAAGGGACTGATGACGGTTTCTACTGCCCGTGCCACGGTTCTAAATTTGATATGGCTGGTCGAGTATTTCAATCGGTACCTGCACCATTAAACTTAGAAATACCACCTTATACTTTTCTAGATGACACCACTATTTTAGTGGGCGAAGAAAGAGGGGTAGCCTAATGTTTGGTAAGATTATTGGTTGGATAGACGACCGAATCCCAATGACACGTGTTTGGAACATGCACATTGCACAGTATCCAGCACCTAAAAACTTTAACTTCTGGTACTTTTTTGGCTCACTAGCCATGTTAGTACTAGTAAACCAAATCCTAACAGGTATTTGGTTAACGATGAACTTTGTTCCGTCTGCTGAAGGTGCTTTTGCTTCGGTAGAGTACATCATGCGTGATGTAGAATATGGCTGGTTACTACGTTACTTGCACTCAACAGGTGCATCAGCGTTTTTCATCGTTGTATATATGCATATGTTCCGTGGCATGATCTACGGTTCTTACCAAAAACCGCGTGAATTACTGTGGTTATTTGGTATGTTCATTTTCTTAGCGCTAATGGCTGAAGCATTCATGGGATATTTATTACCATGGGGCCAAATGTCGTTCTGGGGCGCACAAGTAATCATTTCATTATTCGGTGCTATTCCGGTTATTGGTGATGACTTAACACTTTGGATCCGTGGTGACTACGTAATATCAGGTGCAACACTTAATCGCTTCTTTGCATTACATGTAATTGCACTACCACTGGTTATTGTAATCTTAGTTTTCTTACACATTGTTGCTCTACACGAAGTGGGTTCAAATAACCCTGAAGGTATTGAGATTAAACGTAAGAAAGGCTCAGTAGCTGAAGAAGATAAGCCTAAATTTAAATTCCACGAGTATTACACTAACAAAAAAGACATTGTTGATGCGATACCGTTCCACCCTTACTACACAGTTAAAGATATTGTGGGTGTGGTTGGTTTCTTAATACTGTTTTGTTGGGTTGTGTTCTTTATGCCGGCGATGAATGGCTTCTTTTTAGAAGGTCCAAACTTCGAGGCAGCTAACCCACTTAAAACACCTGAGCATATTTTCCCGGTTTGGTACTTTACGCCATTCTATGCAATCTTACGTGCAATCCCTGATAAGTTAATCGGTGTTGCGGCGATGGGTGCATCGATTGTAGTACTTGCATTACTACCTTGGATAGACCGTGGTAGAGTTAAATCGGTTCGTTACCGTTGTGGTTTCCATAAATGGAACATTGCAGGCTTTGTTGTAACTTTCGTTCTTCTTGGTTGGGTGGGTGCAACTCCACAAACTGATATGAAAACGATTATTTCTCAAATCTGTACTGTGACTTACTTTATGTTCTTCGTACTGTTGTTTGTATACAGTAAGAACGAAAAAACTAAGCCATTGCCAGAGAGGTTAACGAAATGATGAAGAAGCTTATTATTGGTTTATTTGCTTTATCAGTAAACTTGTTGCCTAACATGGTTATGGCAGCAGGTCCGTCGGTTCCTTTAATGGAAGCGAATAACGACCTTACTGATCAACCATCTTTACAACGCGGTGCAAAGTTGTTCATGAACTACTGTCTTGGTTGTCACCAAATGCAGTATCAACGTTATGAGCGTACTTTTCGTGATATCGGTATCCCAACAGAAGTTGGTTTAGAGCAGTTAATTTTTGACGGCTCTAAAGTCGGTAGCCATATCACAAACGCAATTACAAAAGACGATGCAGCAAAATGGTTTGGTGCGGCTCCGCCGGATTTAACTCTTATTGCACGTGTAAAATCACCAGATTATATTTACACGTACCTAAAATCGTTTTATAAAGATGAATCTCGCCCGTTTGGAGTTAACAATATTGTTTTTCCATCGGTAGGTATGCCTCATGTTCTTCAAGAACTACAAGGTTTACCAACGCCTATCACTAAAGAAGTAGAAGAACATGGCCACACTGTGACCAAAGTTATTGCTACTGAAACTGATGGTACGGGTGAATTAAGCGTAGATGAATACGACCAAGCGGCTCGTGATTTAACAAACTTCCTTGAGTACGTGGGTGAACCTTCACGTCTTGAATCGGAAGCGCTAGGTATTAAGGTAATAGGATTCTTAATAATTCTATTTATCTTGGCATTTATGCTTAAGAAAGAATACTGGAGAGATGTTCATTAAGTTGAACATTTTTAAAGGTAATTTTGCAATAGGGGCTTAAGCCCCTTTTGCTGTTTTAGTTATTTAACGGAGGTATAGGCATGGCCGTAGCTGCCAATAAGCGCCCTGTAATGACCCTTTTTTCTGGTGCTAACTGTATGTATAGCCACCAAGTACGTATTGTACTTGCGGAAAAAGGTGTAAGTGTAGATATTCATTTGGCTGAAAAAGATAACTTGCCAGAAGCACTTCACGAAATTAACCCTTACGGCACAGTGCCAACACTGATTGACCGTGAGCTTGGTTTATACCAGGCAAACATCATCATGGAATACCTTGATGAGCGTTTTCCTCATCCTCCACTAATGCCTGTTTACCCGGTAATGCGTGGTCGTAGCCGCTTAATGATGCATCGTATTGATACTGACTGGTACAGCCTAGCTGACAAAATCAGTAACAACACGTCAGATGCTGCTCAAGCTCGTAAAGAGCTAACAGAAGCATTACTTGCTGTAGCACCTATTTTTAGCGAAGCACCTTACTTTATGAGTGAAGAGTTTAGCTTAGTAGATTGTTATTTAGCTCCACTATTATGGCGTTTACCAGAGTTTGGTATTGAGCTTAATGGTGCAGGTTCTAAAGAGCTTAAAGAGTACATGATCCGTTTATTTGAACGTGAGTCATTCCAAGCCTCTTTAACTGAAGCTGAGCGTGAGATCCGTTTATAATGACGCCTAATCGTCCTTATTTATTACGTGCTTTTTTTGATTGGATAGTCGATAACGAGTGTACACCGCATTTAGTGGTAGACGCTGGGTTTGCAAATGTACAAGTGCCAACACAGTTTGTTCAAGACGGACAAATTGTTTTAAACATAAGTCCATCAGCGGTCACACAGTTTTCGTTAGACTTAACCCAACTTAGCTTCAATGCGCGCTTTGGTGGTCAGCCAATGCAAGTGTATGTGCCTCTAGGTGCTGTGCTTGCAATATACGCGCGTGAAAATGGCGAAGGAACAGTCTTTACTGCAGATGAGTTTTTAGAGGACGAAGACGATTTTGTGCCTGAGCTTGAAAGTGTTGATTCATCAGCTGAATTTATTGATGAAACACCACCAGAAAAGCCACAGAAGAAAAAAGGCTCTCATTTACGCGTTATTAAATAATAAGTAAATGCAAAAAAAACCGCTTAATAAGCGGTTTTTTTATGTCTGTATTTTACTTTACATATATTCGAATACTTTAATTACACGCTCTACGCCAGATACATTTCGGGCAATGTTTACAGCTTGAGTAGACTCAGAGTCAGATACTAAACCCATTAAAAATACTTCAGCGTTTTCAGTAACTACTTTAATGTTATTACTGCTAATGTCTTTTGCTGTTAGTAGCTGAGCTTTTACTTTAGATGTTAACCAAGAGTCATGCGTTTGTGTAGTAATGCCAATATTTGAGCCAATACGAATTTGGTTATGTATCTTACGAATACCTGAAACGCCCTCAATGGTACGCTGTGCTTCGTTTCTCATTTCTTCATTAGATACTTGGCCTACAAGTAAAACAATACCGTTAACGCTTACAGCGCTTATATTGGCAAACTTTTCAAGGCGTTCTACTTCGCTAAGTGCAATACTGGCTTTTATTTCAATATTGTTATCGTCAATTTGAGAGCCAATGGTACGGCGATCGTTCGCTGCAGTTACTGCACTGGCTGTACCTGCAACAACAGCAGCTGCGCAGCCTTGTAGTAATACAACAGTACCTAAAACAATAAGAGAGCGTTTAAACATAATTTTCATCCTGAGGGAAAAGCGTTAAATCAACAAGTTCGCTTAAACAATGTAAGTTAACTAAATGGGATTCGATAATGCGGCTAGGGCGTTTAGATGGCGATCTAATTTCAACATCGTTAGGGCCAAGTAGGCCAACCAACTCGCCACCATCATCACCAACCATAACTATGACCTTCATATCTTTAGTTAGTGCTGCTTCAACGGCAGAAATAACATGCTTTTCGTTACCGTTAATAGCCAGTACGAGCAATAAGTCGCCTTGCTGGGCAAAAGCGCGGACTTGACGAGCAAATGTATCGTGATCGTCTACCTGGGTACTTTGCCCAAGATTAACGTTTTCTTGCGATAGAGCGATTGCCGGCAAACAAGGACGCTCGGTTTCATAGTGATTAACCAATACACCCGCCATATGCTGAGCGAGCATGTGGCAATTTGCAGTACCGCAGCAAATGAGTTTATTTCCGTTGATCAGACTTTGTGCAATAGTAAATGCAGCTGACTCAAGCGCACTAGGTAGCACTTCACCAGCAGCGATTTGAACTTGAATGCTTTCTGTAAAAATTTCTTTAATTGTGTCTTGCATAGCCTACCAATAATTTATCTTTGTATTTGCGTTCAAAATACATTTTTAAGCCAATTAATATTAGGAGATGCTTCTCCTGTAATGGCTACATAATCAATTCTTAGTGCTTGGTTAGTTAAATTTTTAGCTGCTAAGTAATGATAAATACTACGTTTTAATCGAGCTTGTTTTTGTGGGCTAAGTGCATAGTTGGCACCGCCACGGGCATTATTTTTGCGAAACTTGACCTCAATGAATACAAGGGTGTCGCCTTCTTTCATAATGACATCAAGCTCGCCAAAGGGGCAGTAATAATTACGTTCAATGGGTGTTAAGCCCTGAGTAACTAAGTATTTTTGCGCTTCAAGCTCATAATACTGGCCTTTTTCGCGACTATTTTGCCACAGCTCTTTAAACCACGACATGCCGCCCCCTTAACTTAATAAAGTTTAATTTATAGTTTGTATATCACCCGCTGATTGCATAAACAATGGTACCGGGCGTTGTGTTTCTAATTGCACAGGCTTAATGCGACGGTTTGTATATTGAGCCCAGTCGAGCATGCGTTCTATATGGCCGCTGGTATTAACAGACAACTTACCACTTAAACCACTATATTGATTGCCTGGCATTACGCTTAACTGTCTAATGTCATGTAATATTGATACTGCATCGTACGCCATTGCAAATAAGCGTTGGCTAATATCAATTTGCTCAGGCCATAGAGAGTTGTACTGCTGGCGTAAATTATGTTGTTTAATTTGCGAATCGAGCATCCACGGTAATTCTGTGAAGTATAGGCCGTCTAAGTCGCCTTTGTCTGTACTGTCAATTTGTTTACTATGACTTTTAGAGCTTGCATAAAGTGGGATACGATCAGCAAATGTACTGACGTTTACATCAAGGTAAGGTTTAATTAAGCGAGTTTCTATGGCATCACCCAAAATATAAATAACGTCTATATCACTGCGTGAACGCGTTTCGTTTTCTACTTCTTGCTTAAATAATGCTTTAACTGTTTGTATGCGATCTTTTGACTTATCAACTTCTAATAAGCTGGTAATTGTGTTTGGCATATCTTTTTTATCGTTATAAAAACCGATTTGTGGCTTGGTTTCGCTGTAGCGTTGCCACTGTAGGTTAAAATAATCAACTAAACGTTGGCCATTTGCATTATTTGGCGCAAGCAGCATAGGCTTTTGATAGCCCTTAGTTAAAAAGTGTTCCAGAGCTTGTTGTACTTCGTGCTCAGGGTTCAATGCAAAGTAATAATGCTGAAGCGAAATGCGCTCACCATCAAAGGTGTTTAAATGCAGTACCGGAGTATCAATAAGAGTTTGTGCATTGGCTAGTTTATCAATATTTGCTTTAAGTAGAGGACCAATTACAAAATCAGGCTTTATTTCTTCAAGTTGCGCTGCAATTTCTTCTGTACTTAAGTTTTCATCAATAAAAATAGTGTCGTTGATAGTTTGCGTATCAAGTGCAGCTAACACACCCGCTTTAAGCGCATCACCTAAGCGTTCGTTAGGGCCTGATTGTGGAAACAACACAACTAAACGCTCTATATTGATAGGGGCGAGCTCAGTAAGCATTTCGTCTTGTTCAGGTAATACAGAAAAAGCCGGATGCCCAATATAGCGTCTGCGCCAATTATTAATTGCTTGGTCTAGTTCCACGCCGCTACTTGCATATACTTGATAGTATAGACCAAGGTTTACCCAGCCTTGCTGGATAACCGAACCACGGTTAAAACGTTCAAGTGCATATGAAGAGAGCTGTTTTAAGTTATCCCACAAATTTTGATTGAGCTGAGGGATTTCTATATTGTTTTTTGTGGCTGTTTCAGAAGCTCTAAAGAAATAGGGGGCAGCTTTTTTTGGAAAATTTTGCGATGCATAAATACTGGCCGTTAAAAACTGATGCCATGCAAAATGCTCGGGTTGAGTCAGTTGTCCGTCTAGCGATTGCAAAATCACCAAAGCTTGATCATTCTTATTCTGTTGTTTTTGTGCAAATGCAATATAAAGACGGTTTTGGATTTGATCAACACTGGCGGTTAATTCAAGCTCATTACCAATTTTCTCTAACAAAGGCCAGTTTTGCTCACTAATTGCGGCATCACGGGCGCTATACAATAACTGTATTTTATCGGCACCTTGGCGGTTTTGCGCCAATTGGTAGATAGATTGCGCACTGGTTGCCTGATTTTGCAGTGCATTAGTGCGGTTACTTACGTTATCGCTGTTTTTAGTTGGTTTTTCGGTTGTGCTACACGCCGATAACCCTGACAATATAATTAATAGACTAACTAGTTTAAGTCGCACAATGATTTCCCAATACGTTAACGCGATTTGCTTATATTACTGACTGACGCAGGAGACCTCAATGTTAAATGAGGAGAATTCACAGAAAATTGGCACTCTTTACATTGTTGCCACCCCAATTGGCAATTATGACGACTTAAGTCACCGTGCCATTGCGACATTATCGCAAGTTGACTTAATAGCTGCTGAAGACACTCGCCATACCGGCAAGCTACTTAGCCACTTTGGAATTAAGGCAAAAACGTTTGCATTACACGACCACAACGAAAAGCAAAAAGCACAACAAATTATTGATCAACTTAATCAAGGTTTAAATATTGCTTTAGTATCTGACGCTGGTACGCCACTAATAAGTGATCCAGGCTACGCTGTGGTAAATCTATGTCGCGAACAAGGCGCTCATGTTACACCTGTTCCAGGTGCATGTGCTGCAATTACAGCCGTATGTTGTTCAGGCTTACCAACTGACCGCTTTCAGTTTATTGGTTTTACGCCAGCTAAAAGCAAAGCTCGCCAAGACTTTTTTACCGAAGCTGTCAACTCAGGTATCACCAGCATAATGTACGAAAGTACGCACCGTATTATGGCAAGCCTTGATGATTTAGCACTAGCCCTAGGTGATGAGCAGCAAGTTGTATTTGCTAAAGAGCTAACCAAAACCTTTGAAACATTTTTTAATGGTAGTGTAAGTGAGCTTAAACAGTTTTTAACAGATGATCCCACTAAGCAACGCGGCGAAATTGTATTAATGTTGCCGGGCAAACCAAAACTAGTAGACGATGTTCCACCAGAAGCGCGCAAAATGCTGGCACTGCTTGAGAGTGAAATGCCAATGAAAAAAGCCTGTGGCGTTGTTGCTGAATACTTTGGAATGAAGAAAAACGCTTTATACAAAACAATTATTGAAGAAAAAGAGTAAATTTTACTGCGCTTGGTATTAGCCTCATGTATACTGCGCGCCGAGTCAGCCAAGATGATCGCTGCCTGTGACGAAAATGATCAGGGGGAGGAAAGTCCGGGCTCCATAGGGCAGAGTGCCAGCTAACGGCTGGGGGGCGTGAGCCCACGACAAGTGCAGCAGAGAGGAGACCGCCAATCTCGATTGGTAAGGGTGAAAGGGTGCGGTAAGAGCGCACCGGGCCGCTAGTAATAGTCGGTTGCAAGGTAAACTCCACTCGGAGCAAGACCAAATAGGGTTCTATCATTTTAAATAATGAACGCGTGGCCCACGTGAGAACCGGGTAGGTTGCTTGAGCCATAGAGCGATTTATGGCCTAGACGAATGATTATCACTTTCTTCGGAAAGGACAAAACCCGGCTTACCGGCTGACTCACTCATTCAATAAAAAAGCCCGCAGTTAACGCTGCGGGCTTTTTTGTGCTTGTAAATTAAGGCAAGTAATTAGTTTTTGGCTATCTGTTTGCAGTACTCGTTAGAATTTCAACAAAGAGTGATAACCGGGCAGTGAGAAATTATGATGTATGAAGTCAAGATTTGGCCCCGTTGGCTTTTGCACATTGGCTTTTGTTAAATTTCACATAACACTAACAGCTTTACTTGTTAATAAAAAACCGCCATTTGGCGGTTTTTTTGTATAATTTCATTTTAGGAAGGTTTTGCTAATGCTATCGCTTCACCCGCAAGTGCGAAAATATTTTTAAGCATTAATTGTAAAATATGTCTAATCGAAGCGTAAGTAAAAGAAATTACCTTAAATGGATAGCCACAAAATGTTAGTATGTGCCCTAAAATCCCTTTTATATCTTTGGTACAGTTTTTAGAGAAGTCAATGCTATCAGCTAATGCTTTAGCTATCTGATCGTACACTGTGAGAGCGTTCGATAAATGATTTTGTATCGCATATAGCTTACCAGTATCACGTAAATGAGTTATTAAAGCTGCACCAATTTTCCTAGCCCATTTAGACGTGCGGCTACATTCGAGCCGTCTATCATAATCAAGCCTTACCTCTTCTTGAATTCGTTTTTCCATTCCTTTGTTGATAGCAGAGTAACTTTTGAAGTTGCTTGCTGTATGTAAATATCCTGGCGTCTCATTAGTCATACTATGTGCTTTTGGAGTAATAGTGGCAGCACCGTGTAAAATGTATTCTTGTTCAGTATGCATAAATGGCCACACAGGCACTAAAGGAACTGGATCTGCGGCATGTACGCAACGATAGATGTTGTTATCTGTTGCGGACTCTGTTTTTACAGCAAAGCTATTATAACCAACGCGCGGCGCACCAAAAGTATATAATTTTACATTGGCACCGAAACGTTGCTTTAGCCAGTTAGCAGCTAAGTTTGCTAAAGCCCCACCTAAACTATGACCTACAACATGAATGTTTAACTTTTTCTTAGTGCTTTTTTTGAAGTATAGTTCTAACTGATTTTTGAAAGAGTTAAATGTATGGTTAAAGCCTGCATGTACAGGTTGATTATTACTACAAGTACTTAAACCACAATGTAAATCAGTGACAACATCACGAACTTTAGCCGTGCCTCGTAAAGCTAAAACATAATCATCTTCATATGCTCCTTTCTTACCCTTTGCAATGCAGCCAAAATTGGTCGAGTGGTTAAAAACTCGTTCGAGAATAGAACCACTTACACCTTTTATAGATTCTGATTCGAATGAAAATAAAGAGCTAATTCTTTCAAAATATGGATTAGCTCTCAAGCCTCTTTTGTCAAGGCTTTCGTATGAGATAGCTGCAAAATTAGCAGCTATTGCAGGGCTTAAAACATTCATTAATATTTCCTTATAATTTAGTTTTTGATTTATTAATTATTATCCGTTTCAATTTCTGAAAGGTCAAAATAAGCATTTTGTTCCACTACTTCAAAATCATCAGACCAACGACAAATACTTAAAGCCTCAAATTTATAGCCTTCAGTTTTCTTATTCTGAAATTTAAAAAGAACCTTTCCATTAGAGATGTCGGCTATTAATTGCCTTAACTTTCTTGCATATTCCTCTCGATATTTAACGCCTGATAATCTAGAACCCCAAAGGCAATATTCTTCATTATTGTAGGATAGATAAATAGCTTGAGAAGTGAAAATCTCAGCAAGTGGGACTGCTGGTTGATTAGAACGGATATTAATTTCAGGTAATGAGAAGCCCCCATTATTATCCGTGTAAGTGAAATCTTCAACACTTTTACCATCAGAAAAATTCAATACTCTCTCTATTTTTACATTCGATAAAGGTTTGCCTTTTTCACTAGCTTGGCCTTTTACCTCAGGGCACAAGTGCACTTTGTAAGCACCAATATGATTACCAAACTTTTTAAGTGTTGTTAAAAATGACATAAACAAGAAGCCTTAAAAATAGGCTGTGAATTTTTTGTGGGGAGGCTACATGATTCCCTTGCAAACTTTAATATTCACATGCCTTTGTAAATAGATCTCATATGATAAACAAGCTTATATAAAATACAATAGTTAAAACTTAAGATGTATAGATAAAGCGAAAGATGAAGCTGGGCGCGAAGAAAATGACTTTGAGCTAAGGTCATTAATATAAAGGTAGGAGGGTGTTAACTGCTTTTTAGCGATTCGGCAGGGTCAAATCTTACCTTCATACATCAATGATCTAGATTTATAGTTTATTGCTCATTGAGTTTATTATTATGGCTAGACCACTACGAATAGAGTATGAAAATGTGTTTTATCATGTGATGAATCGCGGAAGAGGGCGTGAAAACACCTTTTTGAGTGATGACGATTCTAAGCATTTTTTATACTGCATTGAGGAAGCCAGTTTTCGTTTTAATATTGAAGTGCATTCGTATTATTTAATGACCGATCATTACCACCTACTAATAAAAATCCCTGATGCAAACATGGGCAGAGCCATGAAACATATTAATGGTCTCTATACGCAATATTCTAATAGAACACATAATACAGATGGTGAACTGTTTAGAGGTCGATACAAGGCGGTGTTGGTGGATTGTAGTAGTAACTAGACCAGACTAGCTGTGGGCATCTGACCAATGAAGTAAATTTAAATCCAGAGAAAAAAGAAGCAATGCGGGCGGCATAAAATTTTATTTGATGTGACAACTAACTTGAAAAACTCCGCAAACAAAGGGCAAAAGTCGATTAATATCCTATAAAGCCTTTTGCCTTTTCATAAGATACTTCCTAACCAGCGTTAATATATATTAGCGTTGATTACTTATTTTGCTTATTTTGCTTATTTTGCTTATTGGGTCGAGAGTATTAATATTGAGCTAAATACTAATATATACAACTTCAGCATTATTAAATAATATTTTTACCTTGTTCTGGGTCTCTTGATTGCTCTGCTTGTTCACGTATTTCGTCGGTATCACTGCTCACATCATCAAGTGTTTTAGTTTGATCAACTGTTTCACTTTTTTCGCTTTGCACTTGCGATGGTTGTTTTTCCTCTAAATTAGAAACATTTTCACTAGGGTCGGTGAGTATAATTCTTTCTCGTGCATCATCAGGCATGCTGATGTTTTGTTTTGTGAACTCATTGACTAATTCGCGCATAAGCTGGGAAGCTACTTTTAATGGACTGTGCTGCTCGCTATTAACCCAAAAATACAAAACGAAATTAATAGTAGATGAACCTAAGTTTTTTATTAAAACCTGCGCAGGTGGATCGCTAAGTACCGCATTTTGTTGATTGGCAATATCTAGGGCGAGGGTTTGTGCGCTGCGTATATCGTTATCATAGCCAATACCAATTTCTACTTTTCCGCGCATTTTTGGATTGGCAGTCAGGTTTTTAATGGTATTTTTATATACCGTCGCATTGGGTATTTGAATATGATTGCCATCGTAATCAACAAGTGTGGTTGCTCTTGCGGTTACTTTTTTAACAACACCTAAACGATTGTCTACTTCAATTACATCGTCGATTTTAAAAGGCCTTTGTATGCTCAGTAATAAACTAGCGATAAAGTTCTCAGCTATGTCTCTAAAGGCAAAACCTAATATAAGTCCTATTAGTCCCGTGCCACTCATAATGGCAACAGCAAACTCTGTAAGCCCTGCTAAACGCAGGAATAAGTACACGCCAAATAAAATAATTAAAGTGCTTATACTACGCCTTACAACTAGATGAACTAGTTTACTGTCAGTCATGTAGTCAATAGGCTTTATAAGCAATCGAGAAAGTGGCCCTGCAATTAAATAGCTTAATGCTAAAAGTATTATACCGAGTAATAGTGTGGGTAATATTTGCGCTGTTGCATGAAGTAATTGCACAGCTTGTTCATGAAAAAACTGCCACGAAAACACATTGCCTTGAAAACTTTGCGTGCTGTGAGGCGTATTGTTTAAAGCTATAATGTTTGATTGGCTACTAGGCATGGCTTATCGTCCGTGTTTGGTTTTTATAATCGTTAATATTAGGTAACAGCAAGTTTAGTACCAAATACTTTATTTAACTTGGCAAACATTTTGCTGTAGTAATGTAATACAAATATTGAGGTTTAGAATGAAAGAAGCTAAACGAGGACAGCAAGCTGAGCAGCCTAGTCATATCCCTTTTATAGGTTGGTGGGATATTGTTAAGCGCATTTTTAAGCAAATGAGTGAAGATAACTTATCTATAGTGGCAGCGGGTGTGGCATTTTATGCGTTACTTGCTATTTTTCCGGCCATTGCGGCGATGGTATCTGTGTATGCGTACTTTTCATCCCCTGCAGATATTAGTGATCATTTAAGTAAAATAGTTACTTTGCTCCCACCAAGTACCAGTGAACTAATTTTATCTCAGGTTTCTAGCCTTGCAAAAACATCAAGTGCAAGCTTGAGCTTAAGTGCAATTGGTACGCTTATACTTACTATTTGGAGTAGTTCTAAGGGCAGCCAAGCACTTATTACTGCGTGTAATATTAGTTATCGTGAATATGAAAAGCGTTCATTTTTTAAAGCTCAATTAGTACGCTTTTTATTTTCGGTAGGGGCGATTGTTGTCGCAATTTTTGCGTTATTAATTATTGGTATTTTGCCTATTGTGCTTAATTTAGTGGGGCTAAAAGAAAGTATAGATTTATTAATTAAACTCATCTCTTGGCCATTATTAGCTTTTACCTTTAATTTTGCATTAGTACTTTTATATCGTTATGCCCCACACCGTAAACCAGCCAAATGGCGTTGGATCACGATGGGTTCGTCTATTGCTACTGTGCTTTGGATTTTGGCATCTATAGGTTTTTCTTTTTATGTGTCGCGTTTTTCTAGTTACAACGAAACTTACGGCTCACTAGGTGGTGTAGTGATCATGTTGATGTGGTTGTACATCAGCGCTTATATAATCACATTAGGTGCTGTTATTAATGCTGCAACTGAGCAGCAAACAGGTAAAGACAGTACTATAGGCCCAGCTAAAGAGCGCGGGCAGCGAGGCGCCTATGTAGCAGATCACCTCGATGTAAAAAATGAATAGCTATTAGCTAGCTAAGTTAGTGAGAGCCGTAAGCTGCTCTTTAAACTCTTGTGCTGCAGGACCAAGCCTGTCGTTGTCGTTGCACATTAAATATAAATTAAGGGTACGGGTTGTACCTTGGTCTAAATTAAGTGGGATGAGCGTTTTATTTTCAATTAAATGTGCTATTTGTGTTTTTGGCAGCCAAGCGTAACCCAAATTTTGACTAACCATATCAATAGAGTTGCGTAAATGGCTGACTGTCCAGCGCATATCAGCACCTAACCAGCCATCATTGTGACTGGTGTGGGTTGCTGAGTCGCGAACTACTATTTGCCGGTGTAGCTTTAAATCGCGAAAGTTGAGTTGTTCAGTTTGTTGGTGTAATACATGGTCTTTATGCGCAACGGCTATAAACTCTATATCGCATAACGTACTGCAACTAATTCCATAGATAGGGATTGATGAAATGGCTAAATCAACCACTGAGTTATGTAGTAATTCGTTTGCACCGGTTAGCACGCTTTCTACTAAATCAATCTTTAAAAGCGGGTAAAGTTCACTCGTGTTAGCAAGTGCCTGGTATAAAATGGTGTGTGGAAAAACCTCATCAACAGCTATTTTTAACGTGCTTTCTACGCCTTCGCTTAGTGTACTTGCTACCGATTCTATTTTAGTTGCTTCTTCAATTAAAAATTCAGCTCTGCGTAAAATTAGTTTACCGCTATCGGTTAAAAATGCTTTACGACCTTTTACTTCAAGCAACTTAATTTGCAAGGCGGCTTCAAGTTTTTGAACAGCATGGTGTACGGTTGACTGACTTTTATGTACAGCCGCACTTGCGCCTGCAAATCCGCCGTGATCCACAACCGCTTTAAACATTCGCCATTGCTCTAATGTTGCTTTTGCCATTTTTAAATCCTGTTACTACTTATATCTGATTGCTTAACTTGACCGCGCAGACGCATTATTTATTGCGTAACAGTGATTTTTTGTTTATTTATTTTAATAAAGCGACTTTTTTATCAGCTAGAAGTGCCATAAAGCTGCTTTTATTTAAAGGTCTTGAAAATAAATAACCTTGTCCGTAATCACATCCGGCTTCGAGTAATAGCTGCATTTGTAATTCAGTTTCAATTCCTTCGGCGATTACTTTTAAGCCCAGTTGATGCGCCATAACAATTATTGCTTCACACAGTGCAAGTTCTTGACTGCCTACTTGGATATTATCAACAAAACGTTTATCTATTTTTAAATAATCGGTATCCATTTCTTGTAAGTAAGCGAGTGACGAATATCCTGTACCAAAATCATCAAGGGCAAGCTGCATACCTGATTTTACTATTTCTTTTAAGCGACGTTGCGTTAATGCTTCGGGGTTAATCATTAGGCCTTCAGTTATTTCTGCCACAATTGAGGATGCAGGTAATTTTGCAGCTTTTAGCATATCGTACCATTCATCTATACCACTCTCTGGCGTGGATAACTGCACTGGCGACACGTTTACACTTATTTGAAAAGTGTCATCGGTTAGGGTTTTTATATCGTTAAGCGTTTGCAAGGTTTGAGCAAATACAAATTGGCCAATTGCATTTATTTGCCTAGTTTCTTCAGCAAGAGGAATAAATGCGACAGGGCTAATTAGGCCTTTTTCGGGATGTTGCCAACGAATAAGTGCTTCAGCTTTATGAATATGTAAATCATTCAAAGCAACAATGGGCTGATAAAACAACTCAAACTGTTCAAGTTCAATGGCACTTCGTAAGTCTTTTAATAGCACCACGCGCGCGTGTGCATATTCGCGCATGTCAGCAGAGAAAAATTCAAAACAGTTACGACCATTACTTTTTGCTTTATACATAGCCTGATCGGCTGCTTTTAAAAGCTGTTCAGTATTTTCACCATCATTAGGGGCGCATGCTATGCCCATGCTGGCGCTAATAAATAATTCTTCGTTTTCAAGATGCAAAGCCGACGATAGGCTAAGCAAAATATTACTGGCAATTTGATTAATATGACGCGTACTTTTTATACGATTAAACACAATAACAAACTCATCACCACCAATACGTGCCACAAACTCAGCATTTTTTGCCGACTGGACTATACGCTGAGATACGAGTTTTAATAAGTTATCACCATAGTGATGGCCTAATGTGTCATTAATATCTTTAAAGTGATCTATGTCTAAAAGCATGACAACCAATTGATTGTCGGGAGTAACAACGTTTGAAAATCGTTGATTTAATCGCTCCTTTAACTCTAAACGATTTGGTAAGTCAGTTAGGTGATCATAGTGAGCTTGTCGCCAAATTGTTTCATCGGCTTGTTTTTTCTCAGTGAGGTCTGTGAATATCGCGATTCGACGAATAGGTGCGTTGTTTGTATCATAAACCGTATCGATTGTGAGCCACTCAGAGTATAGCTGCCCGTTCTTTTTACGGTTAATAACCTCGCCTTGCCAGCGGCCTGTTTGCTGTAATTCAGACCACATTTTATTGTAAAAATTCTTATCATGTTTTCCTGATGAAAGAATTGAAGAGGAGCGCCCAATAACTTCTTCTTTATTATATAAAGTCGTTTTGCAAAACGCAGGGTTTACATCAAATATTATACCCGCTGGATCGGTGATTGCCATGCCTTCACTACTGTTGTTATACACTAGCGAGGCAAGGTGGAGTGCTTCTTCATTTATTTTTCGTTGTGTTATATCTCTTAGCACAACAACGTATTCATTTTTACTTTGCATTGCACTAATACGCGCTTCAAAGCTGCGTTTAGGATCTGATTTTTCGAGTGTAAATTCTAAATTACTCGAAACATCAAGCTTAGATAACTGCGATAACAAAAGCTGCACATTGTTGTGAGAAAGTATTGATGATAAATGAGGTACTGCAGTGCTGTTTGGGTTTACTTGAGGCTTAAATTGCCCCGTTATGTTGAGAATATCGCCATGGATGTTAATTCTAACGTAACTGTCGGGTAGAGTATTAAGCAAGCTGGTAAGCTCATCGTGCTTGTTTTTTAAATTAGCCTCGGCGGTTAACCTAGTTTGCGCCATTGATTTAAAACGCTGATAGAGAGTATTGAGCTCTGGATTATTTGGCTGTATTTTTTGTGACGGCATTTCGCCCTTGGCCAATACGTTTGTTGCATTTGTTAGATTATTAATTGGGTCGATAATGCTGGTTTTAAGCAGCTTACGTGCAATTAAACATAGCACTAGCAGTGATAAAATAAACACACCAATCGCTATAAAAAAATTATTATTTATTTGCTTTAAAGCATGCGTAATAGGAAGTGCAATATGTATATTTAAGCTGTTATTACTCGGATCTTTATAAATAATAGAGTGATGAAGCATTCGATCTTCACCCTCAATAGATTTTATTTTTGTTAATGCCTCATTATCAATCGAAGAATCAGTTGCTAATAAAGTCTTTGCAATATTATCGCCAAGGGCTGCAGTTGTTGGTGGGTAACGCGCTAAAATTTTTCCATTAGAATCAGCGATTGCAGCAATAGAGCCAGGTGGCAGTTCAATATTATTAAAAGCATTGTTCCACCAGTCAAGCGCAACAACGATAACTACAACGCCCTGAATTACATTTTTTTTATTAATGATAGGCAACGCAAAGTTAAGGGTGTTTTTTTGCAAGTTTCTATCGTGCTGAAAATAACCTACCGACAATTGGTTACTTTTTAAGGCATTTTGAAAATACGCACGATCTGCAATACTTATTGTTCTGGCTAATCCGCTTGTTGTACACATGACAATGCCATTTGGATCTATAATCCCGATATTGGCAACATGGGCATAAATAGCTCTAAATTGATTAAAATAATTAGGGCAGGACGTTGCTAGATTTTCTTTCTTACTTTCCTCTTTAGACAAATAACGCGCTAAACGGTCAATATCATCGACTAAGTGCTTTTGCTGTAAAATTAATTGCTTAGCAATGTTTTCTACTTTTTTTTCACTTTGCTCAATAGAGTGGTGGCGTTCAAGCAGCAGGGTCAAAATAATTACAGCGGTGCCCGGAATGCTTAGCAATATAAGCAAACGATAAAGCTGATGTTTGAGAGAATAAGTAAAAATAACCATTCCTTAGTTTCGTATTTTGCAATAACAATTGTATCCAAATTCACTCCAAATAACCATAGTAATTATAAGGTTGAAAATGTAACCAATGAATCAATATCGTTCTATTTTTTAGAACCTTAAGCTCGATTTAAAGACATAGTTGTTTTGTTTAATGAATGATTTAATAGCCTCATAAACTTATTCTTTAGAGTGAATTAAAAAATGAAAATATCAAAAATACTTACAGCTTATGCAACTCAAGATGGCGATGGCGTGAGCATTAGCCGTATACCTGGGTTTGATGGTAAATATTTAGATCCATTTTTGATGATTGATGAACTTAAGTCAGACGACAAAAAAGATTATATGGGAGGCTTTCCTGAGCATCCGCACCGAGGAATTGAAACGTTTACTTATATTCTAAAAGGTGGCTTTGAGCATCGTGACCAAATGGGTAACAAAGAAGCAATTAAAGCAGGCGATGTGCAATGGATGAGCACAGGGCGCGGCGTCATGCACAGTGAAATGCCACTCGCTGATGCTATAGATGGTCTGCATGGCTTTCAAATTTGGATAAACATGCCAAGCGCAGAAAAAATGCGTGATTCACGTTATCAAGATACGACTAAAAACCCAGCTCCTAGTTTTACAAATACGCAAGGCGTGACGTTAAAAGCACTTGCGGGATCGTGGCAGTTCGAAAGTGAAACGCTTGCAAGCGAGCTGCAAAGTTTAGCTGCTAATGCGGCGCTCGCTGATATTACATTACCTGCTGGTAAAAGCATTTATTTAGAGCCTCTTAGCCAACAAAAAGTAATGCTTTATATTCATAGCGGCTCACTAATAATGAGCGACAATCAAACAATACCAGCGGGTAAGTTACTTATTTTAGAACCAGGCAGTGATATTAATATTAGCTCTGAACAAGGCGCTGGCGTTTTGGTTTTAGCAGGCGATCCACTTAATCAGCCAATTGCTCATATGGGTCCGTTTGTAATGACGACGCAAGCTGAAGTACAGCAAGCAGTGCGTGATTATCAAAACGGCAAGTTTGGCAAAATATAACGGTATTTTTAGGAGAGTTTTATGGGATTATTAGTTAACGGCCAATGGCAAGATAAATGGTACGACACAGATTCAAGTAACGGTAAGTTTGAACGCGAAACGGCGCAGTTACGTCACTGGGTAACTGTTGATGGTAGCGCTGGAATAACGGGCGAGGCCGGTTTTAAAGCACAAGCGAACAGGTATCATTTATATGTATCACTTGCGTGTCCTTGGGCGCATCGAACGCTTATATTTAGAGCGTTAAAAGGGTTGCAAGATTTAATTACGGTGTCGGTTGTTAGTCCTGATATGCTTGATAGTGGTTGGGCTTTTGATACGCAAAACCACAGTACTGGTGATGCTTTATTTAATAGTAACTACTTACATCAAGTGTATACAAAAAATAATCCTAAGTATTCCGGGCGAGTTACAGTACCCGTATTGTGGGATAAAAAGCTAAATAAAATTGTCAGTAATGAGTCTGCCGATATTATACGTATGTTCAATAGTGCGTTTAATGAGTTAACAGGTAATAACGATGACTACTATCCGGAGGCACTACGACCAAAAATTGATGAATTAAATGCGTTGATTTATCCAAATATAAATAATGGTGTTTATCGTACGGGATTCGCAACAACTCAAGATGCATACGAAGAGGCGTTTAACGATTTATTCAAAGCACTCGATAAAGTAGAAGGGATACTGAGCAAGCAGCGTTATTTAACAGGTAATAGGCTCACCGAGGCAGATTGGCGATTATTCACTACACTCATTCGGTTTGATAGTGTGTACGTTGGCCATTTTAAATGTAATTTACGCACAATTGAAAGCTATCCTGCATTAAGTGGATACCTTAGGGAGCTATATCAAGTTAAAGGAGTGGCTGAAACAGTTGATTTTCATCATATTAAGCGTCACTACTATTTTAGTCACACAATGATCAACCCAACACAAGTTGTGCCAAGTGGTCCAAGTATTGATTACTTATCTGATCACGGTAGAAATGTTTAGCGCTTAAGCTATCAAGTTCACTAGCCAGCCGTATTTTCTTACGAAGCTGGTTTCGCTTTTACCCGCTTGTACTGCTGCACCTGCGATAAAGGCACTTGAAAGCCCAACTTTGGTTACGGCAAAACGCTTTAGTCTATATTGGAACGCTGCATGATGTTGGCGTTTCAATTCACTGCGCGTATCCATTTGCTTACTTAGAGCATCAACGTTTTCATTAGGTGCTTTAATTAAGTAGTTAACTAACATACTAATTTCCTTGTAAGTTAAATAGCTGCTTTAAACTTTTAAGTGTTTTACTAAAGCCAATTTTATTGCTTAAGTAAACTGTATTTTTCCAAAGCCATATTAAACAAGCAACTTGTAGTAAAGTAGCTGTTGCTATACTTAGCCATACCGACCCAAAAACATCGTATACACCGTATCCAACAGCACCTAGAAATCCTGCCCACAACAAAACCAAACCACTGGCAAAGCATCCTAAAAATATAGTGATCAATGCAAGCGATCTAAGCGATAACCGCCATTCAGCTTTAGCAAGCTGGTGGGTGATCTTTCCTTGAGTTTGGTAATCATCCTTGAGCTGCTTAGAATACTCTAAAAGCTTTGCAATATGATCTTGCCAATCGTCCTTTTGGCTATGTTGCTCAGTAGTTTGGTCTTGCGCATTACCATCCTTGGTTGCTGTTGTTTGTGGGTTATTCATCACTAATTACTTACGACGAAGTAGTGATGTGATTAACATACCCGCAGCAAAAGCAATACCCGCAGTTGCTAATGGATTTTCAGAAGCAAAAGCACGAGTTTTTGCAGTACATTCGCTTAGTTTTTCACGTGCAATAAGTTGTTTTTCGCTCAATGCATCTGCTGAGCTAGAAGCTCCTTTACGCACACTGCTTTCAGCTGTTGCAGCTTTGCTAGAAAGTGCATCTACAGCATCGTGCGCCGCTGATGTTGCTTTCTCTGTAAGAGGAGACTCAGTATTTGTTAGTTTAACGTCAGGCTTAACATCTGAAGTTGTATTTGGTTTCGTATTCGTTGCAGTAGCCATAATCAATCCTTAATAAGTTAAAAATTTAAATAGTGATTTAGATGATGCAATGATTAAACCAAACTTGTTATTTATTTTAACTGCCTGAATTTGAAGGTTTTTGTTTGTATTTTTTAATTTTTGATAATTAGTATTTTAAAATAAACAGTAACTATTACTACACGGCTAGGTAAATTTTACAAAGAGGATAAAAACGCCTTAAAAATTGTAAATATTCATTGGTTATTCAGTAAGCAATGCATGTAAACAGAAAGTTATAAAAGCAATGCTGATATTTTTCTTTACCTCAATCCCACTTTTTCCCACGTAATTCAAACGCTTCGCTTGAGCCCTTATTTTTTCTAGCTTTGAGACTCACTAAAGCTGGTCAGCTTACTTGACAAAATGGCTTGTCAAGCCCTAAACTGGAGCACTGTGGTAAAAAGTGGTTTTTAGTGGATCTCATTGGATAAAATAAACAAAAAATTGAATAAAACAATTTCAAAGTAGGTTTTTTATGTTTCGTGGCGCGAGTTCACTGAGTTTGGATGATAAGGGGCGTTTTGCGGTACCGACAAAGTACCGAGAATCTCTGTTGTCTGAAGATCAGGGGACAGTTATTTGTACCGTCGCATTAAATGAACCGTGTTTATGGTTATATCCATTGGCTGAGTGGCTCGAAATAGAAAGCCGTTTAGCGAAAATATCTAATATGAATCCACGAGCTCGACGAATGCAACGTATGTTGCTAGGTAACGCTACAGAGTATCAACTTGATAAAAATGGTCGAATTTTGCTTGCGCCGTCATTACGTGCCCATGCATCTCTTGGCAAAAAAATCATGCTGGTTGGTTTGATGAATAAGTTTGAAATTTGGGACGAGGCGCGTTGGCACGAGCAAATGCAGCAAGATACTGAGCTTGAAAGGCTTGGTGATTTTGAACCTAACCAAGATTTAGATAATTTTACACTCTAACGGCACAAAAAAAGGCACACAATAGCTAATGACAGCGCAATTTGAACACGTATCCGTATTAATGGATGAGACCATCGATGCCCTTGCAATTAAGCCAGACGGTATATACATGGATGGTACATTTGGACGTGGTGGCCACTCTGGGCAAATTTTAGCACGCCTTGGTGATGAAGGTCGCCTGCAAGCAATTGACCAAGATCCACAAGCAATACAATCAGCTGAAAAATTTGCTGATGACCCACGTTTTGCAATTGCACATACTCGCTTTTCAAACCTATACGAAGTAGCACAGCAAAACGATCTAATTGGTAAAGTCGATGGCATTTTATTAGACATTGGTGTTTCGTCACCACAATTAGATGACGCTGAGCGTGGCTTTAGTTTTATGAAAGACGGCCCACTCGATATGCGTATGGACCCTACAACAGGTCGCAGTGCAGCACAGTGGTTAGCAGAGGCTGAGTTGGATGATATTACCCACGTAATTAAAAAATTGGGCGAAGAAAAGTTTGGTAAACGCATTGCACACAAAGTACTTGAAGTTCGTGAGCACACGCCAATCACAACTACCAAGCAGCTTGCTGACCTTGTTGATGAAGCTGTACCGGTAAAAGATAAGTTTAAGCACCCTGCAACACGTACTTTTCAGGCGATTCGTATTTATATCAATAGCGAGCTTGAAGAGATTCAAACAGCGCTACAGTCTGCAGTTAAAGTGCTAAAGCCAGGCGGACGTTTAGTGGTGATTTCGTTTCATTCTTTAGAAGACCGTATTGTAAAACAGTTTATTAGAAAACAGAGTAAGGGAGAAGCATTACCCAGAGGTCTGCCTTTAACTGACGCACAAATAAATAAAAATCTGACGTTAAAAGCAGTGGGTAAAGCTATTAAGCCAAGTGCTGCAGAAGTAGAGCGTAATCCACGTTCTCGTAGTTCTGTACTTAGGATTGCACAGAGGTTGGGATGAGTAAAAAAGCGAGCTATCGGCAACCTAATTTATTCTTTGAAATATTAAAAGGCCTAGGAGCTAATAAGCTAACCTCGGCCTTGTTGGTTGTGATATTCGCTTCTAGTTTAGCTGTTGTGCAAACAACCCACTTAGCTCGTGGCCAACTTATACAGCAAGATCAATTATTACAAGAACGCGATGAGCTCGATTTAGAGTGGCGCTACTTACTTGTTGAAGAAGAATTTTATTCGCAACATGCACGCATTGAAGAAGTAGCTACATCACAATTGAAAATGAAAAGACCTACGAGTCAAGATGAGCAGGTAATAATAGTACAATGAGAAATAGAGGCAAAAAACCAGTCACTAATTTAATCACATGGCGCTTTATGCTGGTGTGTTCAGTTGTGTTTATGGTGTTTGTAACACTCGTATCTCGCGCTGCTTATTTACAAGTAATAGAACCTGATAAAGCACGTTCAGAAAGTGACAAACGTACCGTGCGCGTTGAAAAACTACATGTGCAACGCGGGATGATTTTTGACCGTAATGGTAAAGAGTTAGCGGTAAGTGTGCCTGTTGTAAGTGTATATGCTGATCCTAAAGCATTGCACAAGTCGCTTGTCTCTAAAGTAATTAAACAAGCACGTAAAAGCGGCGAAGATCATTTATCTTTAGCTGAAAATACCGCCGAGCTTGATAAGCGTACTGCACTTTATTATAAAAACGATTTACGCTGGCGTGAGCTTGCAGATGTATTGCGCATTGATCCTAAAAAGATTAATTCTCGACTTTTAAACGATCCTTCGCGTCGCTTTGTGTATTTAAAGCGCCAAGTTACTCCTGCTGTAGCAAATTATATTGGTGATTTACGCCTCCCTGGTATCCATTTACTAGATGAATCTAAACGCTATTACCCTGCCGGTGAGGTTACCGCGCATGTTATTGGTTTTACTAATATAGACGGTAAAGGCATTGAAGGCATTGAAAAGCTATACGAAAACGCTTTAACGGGCGAGGAAGGCCGCCGCACTATACGTAAAGACGCACAAGGGCGTGAAGTAGAAGTGCTTGACGAGCGTGAGCGCGTAGAGCCAGAAAGTATAGAACTAAGTATTGACCAGCGAATTCAAGCTATTGCCTACAAAGCTGTAAAATCAGCTGTACTGACTTACAAAGCCACATCGGGCTCAGCTATGGTAGTTGATGTTAAAACCGGTGAAGTCCTGGCAATGGTAAATAGTCCTTCATTTAATCCAAATAACTTAAGCGATGCTGCACCTCATAAGCGTCGTAATCGCGCAATTACAGATTTGTTTGAACCAGGCTCAACTGTTAAGCCTCTAGCCATTTTAGCTGGGCTAGACTACGGCGCCATTCAGGCAGATGACACGATTGATACCTACCCAGGTTGGATGCGTTTAGGTGGTAGTTTAGTTAGAGATACTCGTAATCACGGCGAACTAACACTGCGCGAAATACTAAAGTACTCCTCAAATATGGGGGTTGCGAAGGTTACTCAGTTAGTGCCTAAAGATTACCTTGTTGGCTTATATCAAAAAGTAGGCTTTGGCAGTGACACCGGTACTGGAATGGTAGGTGAAAGCAGCGGTTTGTTTTATCCAAATCGTCGTTGGTCTGACTTTGAAATTGCCACTTTATCATTTGGTTATGCAATTTCGGTAAGTACTGCGCAAATGGCGCGCTTTTATACCATGTTAGGCGCTGGTGGAGTTAATCGACCACTGACTATTTTAAAGCAAGATAATATACCTGAAGGCGAACGTATTTTTAAACAAAAAGACGTAGAAGCCGTAGTCCACATGATGGAAAGTGTATTTGAAAAAGACGGTACTGCTCGCAACATAAAAGTTGATGGGTATCGTGCTGCCGGTAAAACAGGTACATCTAAAAAAGCCGTAGCAGGTGGTTATGGTGATGAATATGTAGGTTACTTTGCAGGTGTAGCACCGGCAAGTAATCCTCGTTTAGCCGTGGTAGTTATGATTAATGAACCAGGTGGTGATGTGTACTATGGAGGTGCCACCGCTGGCCCTGCATTTGCAGAAATCATCTCTAACGCATTAAGAATATTAAACGTAGCGCCTGACAAGGAAGAGGTTGCGTACGTACAAGGTAAAGATAACGATGCGTGATTTAAAGGATATTTTAAAATACATCGAAATAGATGCGCCCTCGCAACTGGTAAAGCATTTACGCCTTGATAGCCGTGAAGTAACGCCAGGTGATGTATTTGTTGCTATTAAAGGCCATACACTTGATGGCGGACAATTTATTGCTAAAGCAATTGAAAATGGCGCAATAGCTATCATTGCTGACAGATTATGTGAATTTGAAAGCAGTTTTGAGCCACTGTATTTAGTCTCAGAGCTTGATAAAAAGCTTCCAGAATTAGCTAGTCGCTTTTATAGCCAACCAAGTCAGACTCTTGATTTAATTGGTGTAACAGGTACAAATGGTAAATCGACTACCACAGCAATGATTGCCCACTTAGCGCAATTTTGTAGTACTGATTCGGCTATTATAGGCACTTTAGGTTATGGCCATCCTGATAACTTAATTCCACTGATAAACACTACGCCTTCAACAGTTGATTTACAGCATATTTTGAGCGATTTAAATTCGCAGCATAAAAAGCTGGTAGCCATGGAAGTATCATCTCATGGGTTAGTGCAACAACGCGTTGCTAAATGTCAGTTTAAAGCGGCTGTGTTTACTAATCTTTCGCGCGATCACTTAGATTACCATGGTGATATGGCAAGTTACGGTGATGCGAAATTAATGCTTTTCCGTGATTTTGAGCCGCAAGTTGTAGTGCTCAATCAAGATGACTTTCAAGCTGAGCAATGGCTTGAAAAGTATGATTTTAATAACCTAATTTGTTATGGCCGCAAAAACTTAGCTCCTAAGAATGCCCGATACGTTTATTTTTCTGATGTTGAATATTCAAGTGAAGGTATTTCGGCGCAGTTGTCGACAAGTTGGGGTGATATTTCAATTAAATCACCTCTGTTTGGCGAATTCAACTTATATAACTTAACGGCAGCGCTCGCTACATTACTAGGGCTAGGTTATCCGCTTGAACAACTAGTTGCTGGTTGTGCGCAGTTACAACCAGTCGCTGGTCGAATGCAAGCTTTTAGTCAAGCTGGCATGCCAACGTGTGTTGTTGATTACGCCCATACACCCGATGCACTTGCACTTGCATTACAAGCATTGCAGTTGCATGTGCCAGGTGGTGTAAGTTGTGTATTTGGTTGCGGTGGCGACAGAGACAAAGGTAAGCGCGCATTAATGGCGCAAGCTGCAGAGCAAAACGCTAATAAAGTGATTATTACCAGCGATAACCCTCGAACAGAAAATCCTGATGACATTATTGCAGATGTAGCAGGCGGTCTAACCCATCCTCAAAATGCACATCTAGAGGCTGATAGAGCAACTGCAATTCGTTTTGCTATAGAAAGCGCTACAGCTGATGATGTTATTTTGATTGCAGGTAAAGGCCACGAAGATTATCAAATTATAGGCGATAAGCGCATCGACTTTTGCGATCGCCGTTATGTACAAGAACAACTAAAAAAAGCAGTAAGAGGGATAACACAATGATCCCAATGGATTTTGATTGGTTAGCTAATGTGCTAACAGCCGATTATCAAGGTGATAATCAACACGTGCTAAATATAAATACTGATACTCGCACAGTGTGCGATGGCGAAGTGTTTTTAGCACTTAAAGGGCCAAATTTTGATGGCCATAAATTTATAGCTGAGGCTAAACAAAAAGGCGCTATAGGCGTTATTGTTCAGCACAAAGTTGATGTAGATATTCCACAACTTATAGTAAGCGATACACGTATTGCACTAGGTACAATTGGCACCGCTGTTATGGCCCAAGTGGCGCCTAAAACAATTGCAATTACAGGTAGTGTAGGCAAAACCACCGTAAAAGAAATGTGTGCGGCAATTTTGTCGGTTCACGGTGATGTATTAGCTACTAAAGGTAATTTTAACAACGATATTGGCGTCCCTCTTACGTTATTGCGCTTAGAGCCTCAACATCGTTTTGCTGTTATTGAGCTAGGTGCAAATCACTTAGGTGAAATTGCTTACACAACGGCAATGACAAAACCAGATGTGGCCGTTGTATGTAATGTTGCAGCAGCTCACTTGGAAGGTTTTGGTAGCTTAATGGGCGTTGCAAAAGCTAAAGGTGAGATTTTTGATGGCCTAAAAGATGACGGCGTTGCCATTGTTAATTGCGATAGTGAATTTAGCCAGTATTGGTTAGATAAACTTGAAGGGCGTAATGTTAAGCGCTTTTCTACAACCGAAAAACTCGATATTTGGGCAGAGAACATCACGCTTGATGCCAATGCACGTGCAAGCTTTACGCTTTGCACTAAAAACAAGCAAGTGCCTGTTACTTTGGCACTACCTGGTAAGCATAATATTAGTAATGCACTTATCGCTGCGGCGCTGACCAGTGAATTTGATGTAACCCTTGAAGAAATAGCCAATGCACTTGCCACAATGGGTGATGTAAAAGGGCGCGTTAATTTAATTGAAGTGTCTGATTTACTTACCGTGGTTGATGACACCTATAATGCCAATGTTAAGTCGGTAAAGGCTGCGATTGACTTGTTAAGTGATATGCAAGGTCACCGCATTTTAGCACTCGGAGATATGGGTGAGCTTGGTGAAGATGCACGTAAGTACCATCAAGAAGTTGGCGAGTATGCACTTGAACAAGGGATTGATGAGTTATTTACATTAGGCGTGTTAAGTAAATACGCAAGTGATGTGTTTGAACTCCCTAATCGTCACTTTTCGAGCCGCGAACAGATGCAGCAAAAAATTCAAGAAAGCATTAATAAAGTGAATAAAAAAACAACAATAGTAGTGAAAGGATCGCGCAGTTCTCGCATGGAATTATTAGTAACCGATTTAGTTAATGGCCAGCAACAAGCCATCAATGGAGTATCATAATGTTAGTTTGGCTGGCAGAGTATTTAACACAGTATTTTAGTGGTTTTCATGTTTTTTCGTATTTAACGCTACGTGCCATTTTAGGTATTTTAACTGCGCTAATTATGTCTCTTTATTTAGGGCCTAAGTTAATTCGTGGTTTGCAACGTATGCAAATAGGTCAAACAGTTCGCGACGATGGTCCGCAATCGCATTTGTCTAAGTCGGGTACACCGACTATGGGTGGCTTACTTATTTTAGCGGCTATTTTTACCAGCACGCTACTTTGGGCCGATTTATCAAATAAATATGTGTGGGCAACACTGTTTGTAATTGGCTCATTAGGTATTGTTGGCTTTGTTGATGATTACCGTAAAGTTATTCGCAAAGACCCAAAAGGTTTAATTGCTAAGTGGAAGTACTTTTGGCAATCGGTCATTGCATTAGTTGTAGCTACTGCTTTGTACTTTACCAGTGCACAAGCATCTGAGACATCACTTGTTGTTCCATTTTTTAAAGACGTATTACCGCAATTAGGTTTGTTTTATATTGTGCTTACGTACTTTGCGATAGTAGGTACATCAAACGCAGTAAACCTGACCGATGGTTTAGATGGCTTGGCGATTGTGCCAATTATTTTGGTGGCTGCAGCATTGGCAATTATTGCTTACTTAACAGGTAATATTAACTTTTCGGCTTACTTACATATTCCACATTTACCGCTAGCGAGTGAGCTTGTAGTTGTGTGTACTGCCATTGTGGGCGCAGGGCTTGGCTTTTTATGGTTTAACACTTACCCAGCACAAGTATTTATGGGTGATGTTGGCTCATTAGCACTTGGTGGCGCATTAGGTATTATTGCTGTTTTAGTACGCCAAGAGTTACTACTTATTATTATGGGCGGTGTATTTGTAATGGAAGCACTATCGGTAATATTACAAGTGGGGTCGTATAAATTGCGCGGACAACGCATTTTTAGAATGGCGCCGATTCATCATCATTATGAATTAAAAGGTTGGCCAGAGCCTCGCGTTATTGTGCGCTTTTGGATTATTTCTGTTGTGCTAGTGCTTGCTGGCTTAGCTACTTTAAAGATTCGATAAATGCAGTATTTAAACGAGATAAAAAACAAACAAATAACAGTGCTCGGACTCGGTGTAACCGGTCTGGGCATTGTGCGTTTTCTATTATCTCATGGCCTCGCCCCCAAGGTCGTTGATAGCCGAGCAACCCCGCCGGGGATTGATTGGTTAAAAGAGCATGCGCCAAATCTAGATACCCACTTTGGTAATTTAGATGACGCTGAGCTTTGTTCAAGCAATATGATTATTATAAGCCCTGGGCTTAGCTTAAAAATACCAGCTGTTGCAAATGCAATTAACGCAGGTGTTGAAGTGATTGGCGACGTTGAGTTATTTGCACGTATTAATACAAAACCGGTTGTTGCTGTTACGGGCTCTAACGGTAAATCAACCGTGGTTACCCTCGCTTATGAAGTATTAAAAGAAGCCGGCTATAAAGTTGCTTTGGGTGGGAATATTGGCACAGCGGTGCTTGATTTACTCAACGATGATTTTGATGTGTATGTACTTGAGTTATCTAGTTTTCAGCTAGATACCACAACGAGTTTAAAACCTGTGAGTGCAACGGTATTAAATGTGTCAGAAGATCACCTTGACCGATACGACAGTTACCAAGCTTATATAGACTCAAAGCTAAGTATTTATGACGGTGCAGAGCTTATTGTTGTCAATGCCGACGATATTCAAACACATCCAGTTGAGCGTGGTACAACCCCCCTAATCAGCTTTGGTGCTCAACAAGGTGATTACCATTTAGCGCAGCATAATGGCGAAACTCATTTTATGCTTAAAGGCGATGCCTTTTTACCTGTTGATACGCTTGCGGTAGTGGGTAAGCACAATTATTTAAATACGCTTGCAGTAATGGCGCTTTTAAGTCCGTTTGAAGTAAGTAAAGATCAATATAAGAACGCGTTAGGTCAATTTAATGGGTTGGCTCATCGCTGCCAATTTGTAGCTGAGCTTAACGGTGTAAAGTATTTTAACGATTCAAAGGCAACGAATGTTGGAGCGACCATTGCTGCAATAGATAGCTTGGCTAGTGATGGTGAAAACCTGATTGTTATTGCAGGTGGCGATGCTAAAGGCGCTGATTTAAACGCACTTAAACCCTACATAGAACAGCATGTAAAAGCATTAATTTGTTTTGGTAAAGATGCAAGTGACTTAGCTTCGATTACCAATAAAAGCTATTTAACTAATAATATGGAAGAAGCCGTTGCTTTGGCCAACGTACTTAGTAGTACAGGCAATATTGTTTTGTTAGCACCTGCATGTGCCAGCATTGATATGTATAACAACTATATGCAGCGCGGTGATGACTTTATTCAATGTGTTATGGCAGGGCAACTATGATTGCTTTTGCCGATATAAGAGATGCATTAACACCAAAACCTTCAGGTCAGTTGTATGATGTACCGCTGCTGTACTGCGTAATTATGTTAATTGGTGTTGGTTTTATCATGGTAACCAGCGCTTCAATGCCGACCGCTGAGCGGTTATTTGATGACCCATACCATATTACTATTCGCCACAGCATGTTTTTGGCAATGTCTTTTGTGCTTTTTTGGATAAGTGTTTGTGTGCCAATGGATTGGTGGAAACGTTCCAACCCTTATTTATTAATACTAGGCATGGTGTTGTTAATAGCGGTATTGATTGTTGGGCGTGAAGTGAATGGTGCTAAACGATGGATACCTATTGGCCCTGTTGGTTTTCAGGTTGCTGAGGCCGCTAAATTATACTTTTTTAGTTATATTGCGGGTTATTTGGTAAGAAAACGCGAAGAAGTACAAGAAAATATTAAAGGCTTTGCAAAGCCAATAGCTGTATTTGCAGTGTATGCGCTGCTTATTTTGCTGCAACCTGATTTAGGCACAGTGGTTGTTATGTTTGTAACAACGGTTGGTTTACTGTTTTTAGCTGGCGCTAAATTATGGCAGTTCTTTGTACTTATTCTAACTGGCGTCGGTTTGGTTGTATTACTGATTATTGTTGAACCATATCGAATGGCGCGTGTTGTCGGCTTTTTAGACCCTTGGGATGATCCTTTTGGTAAAGGTTATCAGTTGGTTCAATCGCTAATGGCTTATAGTCAAGGTGGTTGGTTTGGCCAAGGCTTAGGTAATAGTGTACAAAAATTGCAATATTTACCTGAAGCGCATAACGATTTTATTTTTGCTGTAATAGGTGAAGAACTTGGTTTAATAGGCGTTGTAAGTATTTTAATGGTATTAGCTACTTTAGTATTTAGAGCGTTATTAATAGGCCAACAAGCGCTTAAGTGTGGCAAAGAATACGAAGGCTATTTTTCGTTTGCCATTGGTATTTGGTTTGCATTTCAAACCATGGTGAATGTAGGTGCGAGCGCAGGTATTTTGCCAACTAAGGGTTTAACCCTGCCATTTATTTCTTATGGTGGTTCAAGCTTGTTAATTATGACCATTGCCACGGGCATTTTATTGCGCGTTGATTTTGAAACCAAAATGGCAACCAAACAAGCCACCTCACGTGGAGGCAAGCGATGAGTAAAAAATTAGTAGTAGTGGCTGGTGGAACTGGCGGACACATTTTTCCTGGTATTGCAGTGGCTGATTATTTAAAACAGCAGGGCTGGCAAGTTAGCTGGATTGGTACACCAGATCGAATGGAAGCAAGCGTTGTACCTAAGCATAATATAGATATTGATTTTATTAATGTAAAAGGTGTTCGTGGTAACGGATTAAAACGTCTTATTAAAGCCCCATTCATGGTAGTTAATGCAGTATTGCAAGCGCGTAAGGTATTGAAAGAACAGCGCCCTGATGTAGTACTCGCAATGGGCGGTTATGTTACGGGACCCACGGGAATTGCCGCAAAGAGTTTAGGTATTCCGTTAATTATTCACGAGCAAAACGCTGTAGCGGGTATGAGCAATAAACTGCTAGCTAAGGTGGCTACACGTGTATTAGCAGCATTTCCAAGTGCTTTTGCACAGGGTCAAGCCGAGCTAGTAGGTAACCCAGTTCGCCAAAGCGTTATGAATATAGCCAAACGCGATGTATCAAGCCCTATTAATATTTTAGTAGTGGGCGGCTCGCTCGGTGCACAAGTGCTTAATCAAACATTACCAGAAGCATTTAAAGTACTAAATAATACAGCTCCTATAAGCGTATGGCATCAAACAGGTAAAGGTCATTTATCTACTGTAGAAACAGCTTATAAAATGCATGGCTTTGCGGATGGTAATACAAAAATAGCTGAATTTATTGATGATATGGACGCGGCGTATAGCTGGGCTGATATTGTTGTTTGCCGCGCTGGTGCATTAACTGTTAGCGAAATTGCAGCAGCAGGTAAAATGGCTGTTTTTGTTCCTTTTCCACATGCCGTGGACGACCATCAAACAGCAAACGCACAATATTTAGTGATGGCTAATGGCGCATTATTAATGCGACAAGGGCAGTTTAATAAACAATCAATTGTTGAACTATTAAGCCCATATTTAGCCCAACCTTCATTAATTACTGAAATGGCTACAAATGCAAAAAAACAAGCCATTTTAGATGCCACAGCAAGCGTAGCAACGCACTGTGAGCAAGTAACAAATAAGAGAAAATAAGTGAAAGAAACGTCAGTACAAGAAAAACACACGCGCCCAGCAATGCGCCGAATAGAAACCATTCACTTTATTGGTATTGGTGGAGCCGGTATGGGCGGTATTGCTGAAGTACTCGCTTTTGAAGGCTACCGTATTACAGGTTCTGACATTGCTCATAGCGCTATGACAGATCGCTTAATTAAAGCCGGTGCTGAGGTATTTATTGGCCATCATGAAAATAACGTGAAAGATGCCAATGTAGTGGTTGTTTCAAGCGCGATTGATGAAACAAATCCTGAAATTATTGCAGCTAAAGCCGCAAGAATCCCTGTTGTGCGCCGCGCAGAAATGCTCGCAGAGCTAATGCGTTTTCGCCACGGTATAGCGATTGCGGGAACGCATGGTAAAACAACGACAACAAGCCTAATTGCAAGTATTTATGGACAAGCAGGGCTCGATCCAACTTTTATTATTGGTGGCTTGTTAAATAGCGCAGGTAGTAACGCAAAAGTAGGTAAAAGTGATTTTTTAATAGCAGAAGCTGATGAAAGCGATGCGTCGTTTTTACACTTGCAGCCAATGGTCTCGGTCATCACAAATATTGAAGAAGATCACATGGATACTTATGGCGGCAGTCTTGAAAAAATGAAAGACACGTATGTCGATTTCATTCATAACTTGCCGTTTTATGGTTTAGCTGTTGTATGTATTGACTCTGAAGTTGCAGCTGAGCTTATCCCGCGCTTTGGTCGCCCAGTTATTACGTATGGCGAATCGAAGGATGCTGATTATCGCATGAGCGACTTTAGCCAATCAGCTAATACGTGCACATTTACAGTAACTAACAAGCAAGGTGAGTGTTTAACTGCCACGTTGAATATGCCAGGTAGACACAACGCACTTAATGCAACCGCTGCGATTGCTGTGGCAAAAGATCAAAACATTGCGAATCATGCAATTTTAGAAGCGCTGCAGAAGTTTGAAGGCATTGGCCGTCGTTTTCAGCACTATGGTGAATTTGAAAACGAGCGGGGCAATGTGATGTTAGTTGATGACTACGGGCATCACCCTTCAGAGGTTGCAGCAACAATTGCAGCAGTACGTGAAGGTTGGCCTGATAAGCGTTTAGTAATGGTATATCAACCTCATAGATTTTCTCGTACACGCGACTTATACGAAGATTTTGTAAAAGTTCTTGCTGATGTAGATCAGTTACTATTGCTTGATGTGTATAGCGCAGGTGAAGATCCTATTGTAGGGGCCGACAGCAAAAGCTTATGTCGTAGCCTTCGCCAACGTGGCAAAGAGCCGCTGCACGTAGCAACAAATGCTGAGCTTGCAGGTGTTTTGGCCGCAAATTTACAAAACAATGATTTAGTATTAACCCAAGGCGCTGGTAATATAGGTCAGTTAGTTAAAACATTAGCTGCAACGGGTATGTCGATAGAAAAACTTAAGCAAGGTGAAGTATGACTCAGGTAAACACACAATTTGGTAAAGTAGCGGTACTGCTAGGTGGTAACTCAGCAGAGCGTGAAGTGTCTTTACGATCGGGTCAGGCTGTTTTAAATGCGCTGCAAAATAGTGGTATTGATGCAATTGCATTTGACCCACAAAGTCGTTCTTTGTGGGAGTTAAAAGAATTAAATGTAGATCGCGTTTTTATCGCTTTGCATGGCCGTGGTGGCGAAGACGGCACAGTGCAGGGAGCACTTGAATTTATGAACTTGCCTTACACGGGCAGTAATGTACTAGGTTCAGCACTTGCTATGGATAAAGTACGTTGTAAGCACTTATTTAAATCAGCGGGTTTAAGCACTGCACCTTATACCGTAGTTGATGCTAAAAAAGGCTTTGATGCTGCAGCCATTATGGATGAATTTAAAAAGGTCATGGTTAAGCCATCGCATGAAGGTTCAAGCATAGGTATGGCGCAAGCAAGTACAACACAAGAGCTTGAAGATGCACTAGCTAATGCATTTAAGTTTGATAACCAAGTACTTGTAGAGCAGTGGATCACTGGTCGTGAATTTACAATCACGGTGCTTGGCGACGATGTACAACCAGTCATTGAGATGACGACACCTAATGGCTTTTACGATTACCAAGCTAAGTATCAATCAAATACAACCCAGTATCATTGCCCTGCAGATTTATCAGAGCAAGATACTAAGTACTTACAAGCCATATCGCTAGATGCGTTTGATTTAGTGGGTGCAAGTGGTTGGGGTCGTGTTGATGCTATGCAAGACGAGCAAGGGAATTTTTACCTGCTTGAAGTAAATACAGTACCAGGCATGACTGAAAAGTCACTAGTACCGATGGCTGCAAAAGCGAACGGGGCAACTTTTGAGCAATTAGTTGTTCGCATTTTAGAGCAAACGCTTTAATATGCATCCCCTTTTAGAAAAAGCTCAACAACTAAAACAGCAACTTAACTTTAATTGGTCGCTGATTTTTGGAGTGAGTTTTTTTCTGGTTGTGGTTATAGGCTTAGTACAAATAACCACAGGTGTATCTGATTGGTTAGTTGAAAATAAAGATGCTCAAATTAAGCACCTTACAGTGCAAGGGCATCCCAAATACACAGATGAAACGGCAATTATAAAAGCAATTAAAAAAGCCGATTTAAGTAGTTTTTTTGAACTTGATGTTAAGCACGTGCAGCAGCTAGTTCAAGACTTGCCTTGGGTTGCTACCGCTTCGGTACGTAAACAATGGCCTGATACTATACAGGTGTATGTAGTTGAACATGAAGTAGTTGCTCACTGGAATAGCGACTTGTTGCTCAACCAAAGTGGCCAAGCATTTCAAGCCAGCAGCGATAAGTTAGATGATAACTTACCGCAGTTATATGGCCCAGAAGGTAGCGAAGAAGAGGCGTGGGTTGCTTTTAAGCAATTTGATGAAATGCTCAGAGTTAATGGTTTAACATTAACAAGTTTGGCATTATCGGAGCGTTTTTCGTGGCAACTTTGGCTAGATAACGGGATTCGCTTAAATTTAGGGCGTAAAGATAAAGCCAAGCGTGTACAACGTTTTATAGACGTTTATCCACGAATGGAACAAGGTGCAGATGCACAAGTAGATACAATCGATTTACGGTATGATACCGGCCTTGCAGTAAGCTTTAAGCCAATGCAAGAAGAACAATTACAAAATAAGAGTAAGGCATGACTAAGTCAGCAGAAAGAAACCTAGTAATAGGATTAGACGTTGGCACCTCGAAAGTGGTTGCCACGGTAGGTGAAATCACCGCAGATAACAAGCTCAGCATTGTTGGTGTGGGCAGCCAAGTATCTCATGGTATGGATAAAGGCGGCGTTAACGATTTAAACTTAGTGTCTGAGTCTATTCGACGAGCAATAGACGAGGCCGAGTTAATGGCTGATTGTCGTATAAGCTCTGTGTATTTGGGTATTTCTGGCAAACATATACAGTGTCAAAACGAAAGTGGCGTGGTGGCAATCAATAACACCGAAGTCACTGACGAAGACATTGAAAACGTAATACATATTGCGCGTTCTGTGCCTATTTCAGCAGAGCGTAAAATGCTACATGCATTGCCGCAAGAATACAGCATTGATATGCAAGAGGGCATTAAAAACCCACTAGGCATGAGCGGCGTTCGTATGGAAGCGCGTGCACATATCATTACGTGCTCAAACGATATGGCAAAAAATATCGAAAAATGTGTAGAACGCTGTGGTCTTGAAGTCGATCAACTTATCTTTACTGCCCTTGCGTCTTGCTATTCTGTACTAACAGATGACGAAAAAGAGCTAGGTGTTGCAGTACTTGATATTGGTGGCGGTACTATGGATATCACCATTTATATTAATGGCGCACTTCGTCACTCTGCCGTTATACCTGTAGCGGGTAACCAAGTTACTGGTGATATTGCAAAAATATTTCGCACACCTATATCACATGCAGAGTCACTCAAAGTACAATACGCATGTGCTAGTAGCCAAATGGCAAGTAGCGAAGACACAATTGAAGTACCAAGTGTAGGCGGACGACCAGCAAGATTAATGTCGCGCCATACATTATCTGAGGTGGTAGAGCCTCGTTTTAGAGAATTATTTGAGCTTGCGATGGAAGAAATTCGTCGTTCAGGCTTAGAGGACCAAATTGCGGCAGGTCTCGTTATAACAGGCGGAACCGCTAAAATGACTGGCGCTATGGAAGTGGCAGAAGACATCTTCCAAATGCCAGTAAGAATAGGCAAACCAATCGGGATGGTTGGTTTGACAGACTATGTAGATGATCCTTCGTACGCAACCGCTGTTGGTTTGTTACAATACGGGCGTACCATGCAATCGATGAATGCACAAAAGTCGAAAGCAGAGGATAACAATAATTGGTGGAACCGCATTACTAAATGGTTCCAAGGCGAGTTTTAAGACTCAAGTCGGAGAGTAAACATGTTTGATATAATGGAACAACACAGCGAAGAAGCTGTAATAAAAGTAATCGGCGTGGGTGGTGGTGGCGGTAACGCTGTTGAGCACATGGTAAAACAACAAATAGAAGGCGTGCGTTTTATAGCCGCTAATACGGATGCGCAAGCATTACGTAACTCTGCTGCCGATATTACAGTTCAACTAGGCACGCAAATAACCTCTGGGTTAGGTGCGGGCGCAAACCCTGAAGTAGGCCGTAAGTCGGCTGAAGAAGATGCAGATACAATTCGTGCCAGCCTTGAAGGCGCCGATATGGTATTTATTGCAGCCGGTATGGGCGGTGGTACAGGTACTGGTGCAGCACCGGTAGTTGCTAAAATTGCTAAAGAACTCGGTATTTTAACCGTTGCAGTTGTAACACGTCCTTTTGATTTTGAAGGTAAAAAACGTGCAGCAGCCGCTGAACAAGGCATTAATGAATTGTCAGAAATTGTAGATTCACTTATTACAATTCCTAACAATAAATTGCTTAAAGTTTTAGGGAAAGGGACTACACTTCTAGATGCCTTCGCTAAAGCTAATGACGTATTATTTGGTGCGGTACAAGGTATAGCAGAGCTAATTACACGTTCTGGTTTAATTAACGTGGATTTCGCCGATGTTAGAACAGTAATGTCTGCAATGGGTACTGCAATGATGGGAACGGCGTCTGCGTCAGGTCCTGATCGTGCACAAGAAGCTGCAGAAGCAGCTATCTCAAGCCCACTACTAGAAGACGTTGATTTAACAGGTGCTAAAGGTATCTTAGTTAATATTACCGCTGGTATGGACATTGCGATTGAAGAATTTGAAATTGTTGGTAATCACGTTAAAGCACTTGCGTCAGAAAACGCAACGGTTGTTGTTGGTGCGGTAATCGACCCAGAAATGACTGATGAGCTACGTGTAACGGTTGTTGCAACTGGTTTAGGCGGCGATCGTCGTCCACAGTTTGGTATTGTTGATAACGGCTTTAAAAAAGCATCAGGTTCTGATGTTGCAAGCACATCAAACCAAACGAGCAGCATGTACGTACCAAGTTTTGCAAGCCAAGATACAAACGCTGAAGAAAATACGACTAAAGAGCAAGCGCAAAGCAAAGAAAAAGCGCCTTCAACGAGTTCAAGTTCTTCAGCGCAAAATAGTAAAAAAGCAGATAAATCAGAAGGTGGTGATTATTTTGATATTCCCGCTTTTTTACGTAAGCAGGCAGATTAACATTTAATAATACTTTTGTTTGAAATATGTACAAATATTGAAAGGCAAAAGGATTTATGTTAAAATCCGCCGTCTAACTGTAACTGATTTAAAAGTGAGCATACCTATGATTAAACAGCGTACGATTGCACAAGTAGTCAAAGCCATAGGAATTGGACTTCATAAAGGTGAGAAGGTCACAATAACTCTCCGACCTGCGAGCGCAAATACTGGGATTGTATTTCGTCGTGTCGACCTTGATCCGGTTGTTGATTTTGAAACAACACCTGAAGCCGTTGGTGATACGCAGTTGTGTACCTGTTTAATTAACAAAGATGGTGTTCGCTTATCAACTACTGAGCATCTTATTGCAGCTGTTGCTGCAATGGGCATTGATAATCTAATTGTAGAATTGGACAGCTCAGAAGTGCCGATTATGGATGGTAGTGCATTACCATTCATATATCTGTTACAAAAAGGCGGAATTGAAGAACAAAACGTTGCTAAACGCTTTATCCGTATTAAAGAAAAAGTACGCATTGAAGAAGATGGTAAGTGGGCTGAAGTTGAACCATATGATGGTTTTCATATCGACTTTGAGATTGCATTTAACCACCCAGCTATCAATGAAAGTCGCCAACGTATTGGGTTGGATATAACAACGCAAAGCTTTATTGAAGAAATTAGCCGTGCGCGTACTTTTGGATTTATGAAAGATATTGAATACATGCATGCAAACAACCTAGCGCTAGGTGGTAGCATGGATAGTGCTGTGGTACTTGATGAATTCAAAGTTTTAAACCCTAATGGCTTACGTTATAGCGATGAGTTTGTTAAGCACAAGATATTAGACTGTGTTGGTGACATGTTTATGACAGGTCATAACCTTTTGGGTAAAGTAACTGCATTTAAATCGGGTCATGATTTAAATAATAAATTACTACGTAAAATTATGGCTACAGAGTCAGCATGGGAGTGGGCAACATTTGAAACGCCTGTGACGATGCCTGCACCCGGTCTTGAGTTAGCTCCAGCCTAAAAGCAGTAAAAGAACAGCTCACAAACAGTTATAAAAAATGACGCTAATTAGCGTCATTTTTTTTTGCGTAAAATTTACTCTATTATAACTCTAAAAGAGCTTGTAACTGATTTAAATGAGTTACTGTATAGGTTGGTTTTATTCCATCGGCTAATTGCTCACCAGGGTGTTGTAACCAGCAAGTATCAATACCTGCATTGTTGCCGCCAAGTATGTCGCTTGCAGCAGTATCACCCACCATAAGTATCTCGCTTTTATCTGGGTTACCCATTAGCTCAAATGTGTGCTCAAAAATCGCTTTATTTGGTTTTGCTATACCCACAAGTTCAGATATTACTAACCATTCAAACATATCTTTTAAGCCAGTATGCTCAAGGCGTACGGTTTGTAAGCGGGCAAATCCGTTAGTAATAATACCTAATCGAGCATTTGGCTTAAGTTTATTTAAAAGCTCAATAGCACCAGGTAATGGCTCGCAAATTTGCGCCATAGCATCTAAAAAAGCATCGTTTAGCTCTTTTGCGGGCACATTAAGTTTTGAAGCCCATTCATTAAAGCGTGTTACTTGTAAGTAATCTGCGCTAATAGTGCCATTTTGATAATCAACCCACAGCTGCTTATTGGTTTTTTGATAATGAATATAGTCGTCTTGGCTAAAATCTACGTTGTAAGCTTTAAACATGCGAGTCATGCCCGCTAAAATATCAAACCTAAATAAGGTTTCGTCTGCATCAAACAATACATAGTTGTATTTCATTAAACTTCCTAAATTAATTTGTTTGGCTGTAGAGATCTACGTGTAGAAAGGGCGCCATAGCTAAAGTGAGTGCTTGTGTATAGGTGCTTTCGCGCGTGGCATGATTGTTTGTAAGTAACCCAATAGCGCCCCCTTTTTGTTTAACGTTGGTGGTATTAAATGCTTTGTCCATTACATCGCCAAGCTCTTCGCCATTAAGTAATGCGTTATAAAGCACTTGAGGCAAGGGGAGGTTGCTGCTGCGCCCTACAACCTGATTTAAGGCATTATCAATAACTACGTAAGCAAAGGTTGCTGCACCATAGCTAAATTGCTCTGCACCGCCTTCCATTGCCACGTAGTAGTGAGCTTGGTAATGCTCTTTGCAATAATTAACACGGTTTTGTGCGCCAACACGTGTTTCTTCTTCGCCAATAGGTTGATCTGGCACATTGGATGGAGCATCAACACCTTGGCAATCAATTTCATGTTCAGGGAAATACATTGCAAAAATATGTTTAGCAGCGTTAATTTTTACAGGGTTTTTAGAACCCACAATAATTTTTAATGAGTACAACACAATGTCCCTTATTGTTACTAAAATCAGCAGTGTACGTGAGAGAGCTCAATCTTAGAAGAAGAGTTAAATAGGTATATCCAAAGGTGCTAAGTTTTCCAGTGCACGCTTTTTCAAAATAATATCTTTAATAAGTGGAGTAAGAACCAGCTCCATAGCTAAGCCCATTTTGCCCCCTGGTACTACAAGCGTATTAATACGAGACATAAAACTGCCTTCGATCATCCGTAAATAATAAGGAAAATCAACATCATCAATACCCCTAAAGCGAATAACTACAAAGCTTTCATCAAGAGATGGAATATCTTTGGCGCTAAATGGGTTTGATGTATCAACGGTCGGCACGCGTTGAAAATTAATATGGGTACGAGAAAACTGCGGGGTAATATGATTTATATAGTCATCCATACTGCGCACAATAGAGCCCATAACCGCTTCGCGAGAATGGCCTCGTTCGGATGTATCGCGTATTAATTTTTGAATCCATTCAAGGTTAATAATTGGAACCATGCCTATTAATAAATCGACATGCTTTGCAACGTCTACATCTTGATCAACTACACCACCGTGTAACCCTTCATAAAACAAAATGTCAGTATTATGGTCAAGATCTTGCCAAGGTGTAAATGTACCTGGTAATTGATTGTACGGAACGGCTTCATCAAAGGTATGTAAGTAGCGGCGTAACTTTCCTTGACCTGTTTCGCTATAGTTTTCGAACAGCGTTTTTAAAGCGCCAAAGTCATTGGCCTCTCGGCCAAAGTAACTAATATGTTTACCTTCTTGTTGTGCTTCTCGAACTTTTTTATCCATTTCGGGGCGAGTGTAACGATGAAAGCTATCTCCTTCGACAAAAGCCGCTTGAATATTAAGGCTACGGAAAATATGTTTAATTGCATTCGTTGTGGTGGTTGTACCCGCACCAGATGAACCCGTAATCGCAATAATAGGATTTTTAGCTGACATGTTAATTCTCTTTTTTAGGACCAGGTTTTATAACCAGACTAAACTTAACATTATTTTAAGTCGTTTGGGTATCTTAAGAGTTGACTGACTTAGCTCAAGTGACGCCATCAGCAAATAACGTTATCATGAGGTGCTTAAAATTAAAACGAGAGAAAGCATGAAACTTATTAAACCATTACTTGGATTATTTTCTATAGCAGCGCTGAGCCCAATAGTGGTGCAGGCTAGCATGCCAAAAAGCCAAGTATTACTTGCTGATTTAAATACACCTTTCGGGGTACAAGTTAGTATTGTGAGCGATAAAAATAGTTATAACAACCAACCGCACTTAACAAGTACAGGTTTATACTTTACTCATGAAGTAATTAATAAAGGGCAAAGCCAAACTGATATTGCTTATTATGATTTCACGTCAAAAAAAGTTACCAATATAACTAACTCTCCCGTAAGCGAATACTCACCAACAGTTATGCCAAGTGGTGATGCGATATCAGCGATTGTTGTAGAAGCTGACGGTAAGCAAAAATTGTGGCAATACCCACTCAAAAATGAAGATGCGCCACGTCGTATTTTTGATTGGATTGAACCTGTTGGATACCATGCATGGGGTGTCCAAAATGATTTAGTGATGTTTATTTTAGGAAAGCCTCACACGCTTCAATATACTTCTGTTGCACAAGCGAAGGGGGAAATAGCTGCCAGTAATATTGGCCGAACGCTTATTTATAACAACTCAATGGCTGCATTTTTATTTAGTTACACTAAAAACGAGCAACACATTTTAGCGAGTTTTAATCCACAAGATAAACAAGTTGAAGACCTATTAAGGTTACCGGCTCAAGTTCAAGATTTTATTTTAAAAGATAATGCGACCATTGCTTATGCTATTAAAAACCGCGTTTATCAGCGTAAACTTGATGGAAGTGATGAAGTATCGCAATGGCTTAATTTAAGCACCTACTGCGAAACAAATATAACAAGAATGAGTTACAACAATGAAAAACTCGCTTTTGTATGTGATATAACGAAGTGAAGCAGACAAATAAATTCAGATTTTATTGTGTGTATGCGTTAATCTAATACGCAAATTAACTAATAGGGATTACACGTGGCTTATAGTGCAGACGAGCTGACAGAACAGCTCATTAAATTACAGTGCAGAAGTAATTTTAAGATTAAAAATATTGCAGAGTACATGTTAGTAAACTCTAAAGAAGCATTTTATACCCACAGCGAAAGCGGCAAGGGTAAAATAGTAATTCGCCCAGCATTTGAAGTGTTTAGCGATGATTTTAATGATATTGATGGCGTGACGCGTGCGCAAGGGTACTTCCATAGCAGTGAGATGACACGCTTTCCTACGCGCATTTTTAAAAGCGCTCAACCTATTCACTACGGTGTTGCGTTTAAAATAAATTCTGAGCAAGCTGCCAAAGATTTTATAGCCAAGCTAACTATGATTATTGGTAATTAATAAAGCAAAAATATAAACGTAAAAAGCCGCTGAATTTATTTTCAGCGGCTTTTGTATTTTTATAGCTCAATAAACCTAATAATTACTTACTTTTTAAAAAGCTATTAACCGATTCAAGTTCACGTGTTTTAAGCGCGATACAATCGTTTGTGCTTTCTTCAAGCTTACTTAATGTACGAGCGTAACCAGCTACATCAGCTACTTTTTCGTTAAAGAAGGTTTTTGTTGTCGCTAAACTTTCTGCATCACAGCTTGCAGTTGTAAAGTACGGCAAGTTAGGTATAAAGAACGGCGGTAAGCTTGCTGTTACTTTATCGTAGTTACTGTAAACCCAATCAATAAATAATGCTTGGCGCTCATCTGTGTAACTTTGACCTGACAAAATAGTACGCATGTCAGATGCCGTTACTTCATCCGTTAAGCTATAAGCTAATACCGCTTTTTGTAACTCAGGTTTACCAAAAAAGCCCATAGCTGCAAGCATGTTTGTGCGTACTTGCGGATCTTTAGTCGTTTTAAACGTTGTCATGAATTGATCAAGCAGCGCTTTGTCACCATGAAAAGCAGCAAGAGTTAAGTACGTACCCGCTAAGTATGGGTCTACCTTTTGTGGATCATTTAAATAAACCTGCGTTTGTTCTTTGGCTTTATTGATGACGTTTTGATCTTCACCATCAAAACCTAAGCGTGATACAACGGCTGCACGAAGTTGTGCAATAGCACCATCTTCACCCGCTTTTGCTTCTAAACCATATTTTTTAGCAGCAGGCGTTACTGCACCGCGAATAAATTCAGGCCATAGGTCTTTATTGCTATCGTCTTTAAAAGTGCGCTGTTGCGACACTAAGTAACCTAGTGCGGTATTTGCTACGCGAGGGTGGCTATCGCTTACGAACACTTCAAGTGTTTGCATTAACTTAGCAGCAGATATAACACCAGCATCAAGTAGCGCATCAGTAGCAGATAGTAACGCTAAGCGTTCACGGTCACTCAGTACGCTTGGCGCCTTTTTAACAAGTGCGCTAAATTGTGCATCATCCATTACCCAGCGGTAGTAGCCTAATGCACCTTGGTCGGGATAAATCCACTCTGGTTCAAAGTCTAAATCTAGTGTTTGGCTTTGTTTATTAAGTAATACGTTTGCTGTTTTCACTTTATCGCCAGCACCATATTTAATTGCCACCGGTACATTCCATAACTGTTCTGGCGCATCAACGCCTGCGTTTACAAAGCGGCTTTGTGAAATAGTTACTTTGCTACCTTGTTGAGTTACTTTAACTAGTGGGAAAGAAGATTGCTCAATAAACGATTTTAAAACACTCGCTACGTCTTTATTTGACGCTTTACCAAGTGCTTCCCATAAGTCGGCCGCTTCAGCATTTTTATATGAAAACTCTTTTAAGTAGCTTTGAATACCTTTTTGAAATGCATCTTCGCCAATCCAGTTTTCAACCATAGCAAGTACTGAGCTGCCTTTACTGTAAGCAAGACCTAAACCGTCCATAATGTCGGCTTCAGTTTTAATTGGCTTACGAATAGGCTTGGTGCTTAGGCGTGCATCAAGTGCCATTACGTTGTTTTGTGGCAGGTCTAAGTGCGATTCAAACTCAGGGTTAAGCTGCTTAGTAATTTTTGCAGCCATCCAGCTAGCAAATGCTTCGTTTAACCATAAGTCGTTCCACCATTTCATGGTTACTAAATTACCGTACCATTGGTGAGCAAGTTCATGAGCAATAATTGATACATTACGCTGTTTTTTACTGCGTGTTGCTGCAGCTAAATCAACTAATAAAATATCTTCTCGGTAGGTTACTAAGCCTGAGTTTTCCATTGCGCCAAATGGAAACTCTGGTACCGCTACTGAGTCTAATTTTTTGTAAACGTAAGGAATACCAAAATACGCTTCAAGTGCGCCCAGTACTTTTGGCATGTTTTCTTTTGCGTATTGGGCTAAGTGAATTTTACCTTGAGGGGTAATTACACGACCAGGAATTGGCATGCCTTTAATATCTAATTCTTCAAATGGGCCAACAGCCATCGCGACTAAGTATGAAGGAATTGGCGGCGTTTTATCAAAAAAGTGTGTGGTCATATCGCCATCAACCGTTGTTTTTAGTTCTGGCGTATTTGAATATACTTTTTGTGATGTAGGCGCGGTAATCGTTAACTGAAATGGAATTTTGTAACTTGGCTCATCAAAAACAGGAAATGCACGGCGTGCATCACTCATTTCAAATTGAGTAAATAAGTAAGGTGTGCCTTGGTCTAACGTTTTGTATAAACCAACACTTTGACGGTTATATGGCGCTGAAAAATCAACTTTAAGGGTGTATTTACCTGGTTGAATTTGCTCATCACAGCTAAATTTAACTTTACCTGTTTTAAGCATTTCGTTGTTTAAGTCACAGTTTTCGTCGCCAAGCAGTTGCGCCATTTTAACAGCGTAAGCTACGCCATTTAATTCAATGTATTTTGTTGGTTTTAGTACTTCTAGGGAAATCTCAGTCATCCCTGTGAATGTATCTTGGCTCGGATCGAGTGTTAACGATACCTGTTGTGAACTTGGTTTTGCGAGTTTTTCAATAACGAATTCGTTAGCGTTTGCAGCACCCATTGCTAAAGCAACGCTCACTGTTAAGAGGCTTTTAAGAAACATAGTGATCCCTAGATTGTTGTTGTTAGAAACTACCCTAAATAGGCTTTTTTATGCTCATATTATTAGGGGGTTAGATATCCTAACAGTTTTTTTTAATAGAGTAATTGATTATAACGATGACTTTAAGGGGAAATAGTAACAAAGTTTGTCAGTGGCTTTCGCGTGTTATAAAACGCTGCCAATGCAGGTGTGAGTTAATAATACGTATTTTTTGGATCACGTTATTTAATAAAAGCACGTCCTTAAATTCATTATGTGGGTATTCGTTAAATCCCATGAGATAATTAAAGGCGTCTTTAGAGTTGGCTTGCAGAGCATGTATACGCACTTGTTGCTCAAAGTTAAGACGAAGGCTGCTTATGGCTGTTTTCATACCGAGTTGATCAACGTTTGGTATATCACACTTTTGTAAATAGCCGGCTCGCTCACCTTCACCTGAAAACCAAATACGGACTTTTTCACTGTATCTGCCAGTTTTAGCGGGTAAGTCGAACATTAATCGTTGTTGATTTTGTGATTTTATGAATGCTAAATATTCATTAAACCCGGCATCTATAAGTGCCTGATGCACTGGAACTAAGCGAGGTTTTATCTTACCGTGAGTATGAAAATTAAAACATAAGACATCTTTTTCAAGGGACAGATCATCAAGCGTTAGATAGCCAATTTCATCGCTATATGCACCACTGTAGTATGCAATTAGAGGAAGCCAAAAATGCCAGTGTTTTGGTTGCTCACGTGCAACTTTAAAATCACCGTATATATATCCATTATAAAGAGTGTGCAGTTCCATGGCTGAAAAGGGCCGGCGACCAAGATGGGTTTTCAACGTAATACCTTGAAAATAATGATGTGTTTTATTTTATACCCAACTAGCAGTAGATGCTAGTCGGGTTTTATCCGCTCTTAAAATAAAGCGTATAAAGTATTATTCACTTAATGCGCGAGCTAAACCAGTAGGTTCAATCTCTGTACATACTTGGTCATCATTCCAGTTAATGCCAACAAGTGCGTTATCTTCATTTAAATCTTCAACCCATGCATCTAAAAATTCATCAAGATTTATTTCTACAGGGCTGTAGTCTTTCCACTCTTCTTTACATTGCGCTTTAGCTGCTTCTTCACTTTCCCAAAGCAGTAGTACGTCAGTTTCGTCAAATTGGTTAGAATCGCACACTACAAAGCCATTATCTTCTGCACCAAGTGCCCAAATTACTTCGCTAACACGTACTTTTTCTACAAAGTTAACTAGTTGTGATTCAATTTCGATATCGCTCATGTGTTTACCTTTTTAAATTAGTGACGAGGATTAGTATCTATTGCTGCTTGACGCTTGCCATATTGCTTATGAAAAGCAACAAGCTCTGAATACTGACTAAAGTCAGTTAATTCACGAAAGCAAATCCAATCAAGCAGGCAGTATAAACTGATGTTGAGGTATTCACAGCTTTTAAATTCTTCATCGCTTAAATGGGTATTTAAAAAGCTTAATGTTTGTTCAATTCGTTCGTTTTGCAAATTAAAAAAGAGTTTATCGCTTTTGGTGTCAAATCCAGAGCGTTCACATAGCAGCATTTCTACTAGCGAATCGTTACAGGCATTTATAGTCGTAAGTAAGTGCTCTTGCGGCCACGTTAGTTTTGGTTGACCTGTTTTTTCAAGTAAATAGCGCAATATAGAATTAGAGTCACTAAGTGTTAAGTCGCCATCTACCAGAATGGGAATCTTTCGAGCTGGATTTTTACTGGCCATAGTAGGGCGATCTTGCTCAGAAAATATATCAAGACTCACAAGCTCTAGTTTACAGTTGTTTTGTTGTGCCCAAATTCTAATTCGGCGCACGTAAGGTGAAGGTACAGAACCAATTAATTGCATAATTACTCCATAAAAAAGCCGCATAAGCGGCTTTTATAAAACGTTACTTACGATACAGTTAAATTTATTCTGAACGGCTAGTAACTTCAAGTAAATGATAACCAAATTGAGTTTGCACAGGGCCTTGTACTTGGTTAATTGGAGCTGAAAACACAACTTTATCAAACTCTGGAACCATCATACCAGGACCAAACTCACCAAGAGCACCGCCATCTTGACCTGATGGGCAGTTTGAATGCGCTTTGGCTAATTCAGCAAAGTCTTCGCCTTGCTCAATTTTTGTTTTTAAGTCTAAGCATTGTGCTTCACTGTCTACAAGTATATGTCGTGCGCTTGCTACTGTCATAAAATCTCCCGAGTATAGTGTGGTGTTTTTTTAACCGAATTAAAATATCATTCTAGTTAGTTTCAACTAATTGTACCAGTATAAACTTATTTATCAGAAAGCACAGTTTCAATTGCAGCAATCATTTGTTCTGAATCAGGTGCTGCTTTGCTGTTAAACCGTAAAACCGTCTCACGATCAGCAGACACTAAGTACTTATAAAAGTTCCAATTTGGAGAGCTAGTTTGCTCATTCAAATATTTAAAAATTGGATTCGCTTTACTACCACGCACTTCGCTTGTAGCAAACATAGGAAAGGTTACACCATAATTTACAAAGCATACTTTTGCAGTTTCTTTTTCACTATCCTCTTCTTGAAAAAAATCATCAGAAGGGAACCCTAATACGACTAAACCTTGTTCTTTGTATCGTTGATATAGCGCTTCAAGGCCTTTAAATTGGGGTGTAAAACCACAGTTGCTTGCCGTGTTTACTATTAATAAAGGCTTATTTTTAAATTGGCATAAATTAATAGATTCTTTTGAGCGAAGCTTTCGAACATCGACATTGGTAAAATCTTGACAGTCTTGGGTAGAGGTTTGGTTAATAGTTGATGATGTTTCAGCGTGGAGTGGGGCATTAATAAATAAAGCCATTAATCCTATTATAATTTTTTTTAGCATTACATTACCTAAACTTTTCAATTGTTTGATTGGATAATCATACGCTAATATGAAACAAATTGATCAACCTTTGAATGACCTATGACAACCCGTTTAGCAACTATTGATGATCTTAATGAAATTGTAGCCATTTATAACGAAACCATTGCAGGGCGAATGGTAACTGCAGATACCGAAGAAGTTACTGTTGACGAAAAGCGTGACTGGTTTAATAGCCATAACGATAAAAGGCCTATTTATGTTTACTGCGAAAATAACCAAGTACTTGCTTGGGTAAGTTATAAATCGTTTTATGGGCGTCCTGCTTACGATGGCACAGTAGAGATGAGCATTTACATTACCCGTAAAGCACAAGGTAAAGGGCTTGGTAAAAAGCTAATGATATTTGCTCAAACACAAGCTAAGCAATTAAATATTAAAGTATTGCTTGGTTTTATTTTTAGTCATAATTTACCCAGTGTTAAATTATTTAAGCATTTTGATTTTGAAATATGGGGCGAGTTACCAAGCGTTGCCATAATGGATAACAAGCCCTACAGCCTGACTATTTTTGGAAAGCATCTTAAATAAACTGTTTTTTGAAAGCTTGTAATATTTTTTTACAAAATAACGATAGGGCTTTATGCCAATTAAATAAAAATAGACTACGCTATTAGGATATTAAGTTTATTAATTTGAAGTGTGGCTTGATGATTCGAAAAATATTAATTATTGATAGTAGTAGTGTCATCGCGATGCGTGTGAAAGTGCTTTTAGAATTAATAGGGTGTGAGGTCGAATTAATTCATTTCAGCATGCTAGACATGTATACCAATATAGGCGATTACGACTTAGTTGTTGTTGCCCATGGTGTGCCTGTTGATTCTATAAAACCGCTTGTAAGCGAAGTAGCGCAAGAGCGCTTTATGCTGCTTGCGCCAAAAGCACAAAGCGGTGAACAACTAACTGCGTTTAGCGAGCTAAATCATATTGCGCCTGACGCAACCGTGGTCTACCCATTTTTTTCTAATAAAGAAATTACTTCTCTTTTAGAGAGCCTATTAGAATTAGGCTCTAACCATATTTTGCAATTACCTACTATTTTACTCGTCGACCATGTTCCTGAACGTCTCGAAAAAATGAAAAATAGCTTAATCGGTGCTCATATCGAGACTCATACTGCAACAACCTCCGCAGAAGCTTTAGAAATTAGTAAAGAAAAGCAAATAGATATACTGATAAGCGATTTTATTTTAGATGACGGAACAGGTTTAGGAATTTTTTCAAATTTAAAAGTAACCCAACCGCATTGTCGTTGTTTGTTATTTACCTCACGCCCTGATCAAGTTTCAATGATCGACGCAATTCGTCAAGGTGTAGAAGACGTACTTATTAAACCTTTAAACGATAGCTCACTATTACAATCAATACATAAATTATGGCAAACAGAGTTATTAAAACGTCATAACGCAGAGCTTGTAGAAAGGCTACAAGATACGGTTGATGCCCTAATTGAAAAAGACAGCCTACTTCAGGTTATTTATAAACATACGCCCGATGCAATTATGTTATTTGAAAAGTGCGGTAGAGTGATAGAAGCTAATGATGCTTGCTTGAGACTATTTAACTTACCGTTTAATGAACTCGAAGGTAAATCAGTATTTGATTTTTTAGATGATGATTCAATTTTAGGTATTAAAGATAAGATTTCGACATTAAATAGTAATCGACAATTTAGCTGCGATTTACGTTTATCTAAAACAGCAGGAGGTTATATACCCTTAGTTGGCTCTTTTAATGAGATAGATCACCATGGCGAAATAGCACTTGCGGTCATATTTAAAAATGTAACCCATCTTAAGCAAAAAGAGGATTTATTACTTGAAGCAAAAGATGTTCTTGAAGAGCAAGTAAGAGCACGTACTTCACAACTCGAGCATGCTAAAAATGTGGCTGAGGCTGCAAACTTAAGTAAATCAGAATTTTTAGCAAACATGTCGCATGAACTTCGAACACCTATGCACTCTATTTTAAGCTTTTCTCGTTTTGGTTTAAGTAAATTAGAAGCTGGAGATTTTGCAAAAGAAAAACTCATTAAGTATTTATCGCGAATAGAGAGTAGTGGTGAGCGTTTACTGTCGTTACTAAATAATTTACTCGACCTATCTAAGCTAGATGTAGGCAAGTTTCCATTTAACCCTCGTCCCTATAATTTAGCGAATATTATTAAAACAAGTATTGATGATGTGTCTGGTACGGCAATGGAAAAAGAAATTGAGATTATATTTACCGCACAGCCATTACCTGTAATTGCACAATGTGATGAAGAGCAAATAAACCAGTTACTTCGAAACGTACTAGGTAACGCACTTAAATTTAGCGAACCTAAAAGTAAAATACGGGTAAATTTAGAGTCAGATAATAAGCTTGCTACTATAGAGGTTACCGATAATGGGGTCGGTATACCAGAAGATGAGTTGGAGCATATTTTTACTAAGTTTGTGCAAAGCAGTAAAACAAATAGTGGTGCTGGTGGCACAGGGTTAGGCCTTGCATTGTGTAGAGAGTTTGTATCTTTACACCAAGGTGAAATCACTGCACGTAACAACGAAAATGGTGGTGCAACTATATCTATACAAGTGCCATTAGAAATAAACTTAGACGAGCATTTAGCTGAAGATCAGTTAATACAACACACTAATTAATTGTTTTTTGGCATACCAAATAACTTTTTAAAGAATTTGAATGGATGATAAATTATGGCCTTAACTAAAATACTTGCCGTTGATGACGAACCCTTTAACCTTGAAATTATTGAGGAAATTTTAGAGGAGCTTGATTTTGAATTACAAATAGCAACAAATGGTCCTGAGTGTTTAAACATGGTTGAAGGTTATATGCCTCAGGTTATATTACTCGACGTAAGTATGCCGCAAATGAACGGCTATGAAGTATGTAAAGCACTTAAAGCAAATCCAAATACCGCACACATTATTGTTATGTTTGTTTCTGCTCGCGGCACTGTTGAAGAACGCATGGAAGGCTATTCTGTTGGCGCAGAAGATTATATTGTAAAACCTTTTGGCCATGACGAACTTAAATCTAAGCTTAAAAATTTAAATCAAGTACTCGTTGAAAAGCAAAGTCTAGAAAAGCAAGTTGAAGATGCAACATCAACTGCATTTAATGCAATGGCCAATAGCAGTGAAATGGGGCAAATAGTTAACTACGTTGAAAACATAGGCTTTATTAACGATCCTCAAGAGCTAGGTAAAGCGCTTGTAGATTGTCTGCAGTCTTTTGATTTACAAAGCAATGTAGAATTTAGAGAAAATAATGAAATTAGCCACTTTGCACTAAACGGCGTGTGTTCACCTATTGTGGTGGAGCTATTTGAAATGCTGAAAAACAAAGGGCGCTTACATGAGTTTTCGCACCGAATTTTAGTTAACTATGAATTGATTAGCTTACTCATTTTAAATATGCCCGATCATGACCCTGATAAGCATGGTCGTATACGCGACCACGTATGTTTTATTGTCAGTGTTACCGAGCAGCAGCTACGCGCCATTATGACCAAGAAAATGCTTGAATCACAACGAGCGAAACTTAATGCCGTAGCAAGTACTGTTCATAGTAAGTTTCATAGCTTAATTAGCTTGTTGAATGAAAACCGTCAAAACAACGAAAAAGTGTTTAAACAGTTACAAGAAGAGCTCGAAGAACGTATCCCATCAATGGGACTGGATGAAGATCAGGAGGTGTTTATTTATAAAAAAGTAGATGAAACTATCCAAAACTCAGTAGCAAGAGAAGAGTCTGTTAAACAAGTCAAAGCAGCCTTTACAGAGATAGAACAAGATCTATCGTTACTTTTGAAAAACTAGTTACTTCGCAATATAAAGGTTTACTTAAGCGGTGCTATGCATCCCTTGGTAAGCCTTTTTCTACAATTCTAATTAACCTAGCTGTTTTACGAATTTGTAATCGTTGTTTATCGTTTTGCTGAGCAAGTGCCCATTCAATATGCTCTAAAACAAGTTCGCTGCATATTTGGCTTTTATCTTGTAGGGCATTAATAATAGCGGGGCTGAACTCTGCATTACCTAAACCAACTGCTAAATTACGTAACCAACGTTCGTGACCAATGCGACGAATAGGGCTGCCTTCGGTATTTTTTAAAAATGTAGGCTCATCCCAGGCAAACAGCTCAAGTAAATCTTTATCTTTTAATTGAGTGCGAGGATGAAAATCATTTTCGTCAGTTATTTGTCCATAACGATTCCAAGGACATACCAACTGACAATCATCACAACCATAAACACGATTACCTAATAAAGAACGGTACTGCTCTGGTATTGGCCCTTGGTGTTCTATGGTTAAATACGATATACATTTACGTGCATCAACAACGTAGGGCTCTACAATTGCACCTGTTGGGCAAAGAGTAATACAAGCAACGCATTTTCCGCAGCCTTCAAAGGTGTTTTCTGCATCAATTGGTAGAGGTAAATCAATAAATAGCTCGCCTAAAAAAAACCACGACCCAGCTTCTTGGTTAATTAATAACGAATGCTTACCACGCCACCCTAAGCCGGCTTTTTCGGCAAGTTGACGCTCAAGTACAGGGGCTGAATCTACAAAGGGTCTAAAGCCATACTCGCCAACTTCTTGCTCTATTTTTTGGCCGAGTTTTTTTAAACGATTACGCATTAATTTATGGTAATCACGACCTAATGCATAGCGGCTTATATATGCTTTTTCTTTATTTTTTAAGGTTTTTGCAAAGCCAGCATCGGGAGGGAGATAATTCATTTTTACGGATATAACACGCTGTGTACCAGGCACTAATTCAGCAGGGCGGGCGCGTTTCATACCGTGGGCAGCCATATAATCCATCGAGCCGTGGTAGCCTGCATCAAGCCAACGTTGCAATTGGGCTTCGTGCTTAGATAAGTCAATATCAGTAATGCCCACTTCGCTAAAGCCAAGCTCTTGCCCCCAGGTTTTTATTTGCAGGGCTAATTTTTCATAGTCTGGGGTAGGGTTGCTCACACGCTTTACACACTTAAATTAATAGCTGCGTAATTTACCATATTTCTCTGAGCCCGAAAACGCTTCTTAGTGCACAAAGCGCTTTAACTGTTGTTGGGTTTGTAAGCTTAGCTGTTGAGATTGCTCGCTATCGGCTAATGCCGTATCTATTTGTTGTTTAGCTTGCTCCCCTAAAGCTACGATTTGCTCTACCGATTGGTGAGTCGTACTTTGGGTGCCCTCAAGCAAATGTACAGCACTGGCTATTTGTTGCAGCTGCTGCTGGTTGTGCTCAAACTCACTAAGCATTTTAGTAAAGCCATCACAGGTTGCACTAATTGAGCTTTGTGCGTTATTAGAGTGAGTCATTAATTGCTCAGACTCTTTATTTGTCTCGTTTACCAAATCATTCATCTGATTTATAAAGTCGCTAATCTGCCTAGTTGCGCCACTTACCTTTATTGAAAGCGTGCGTACTTCGTCTGCAACTACGGCAAATCCTCTGCCTGCTTCACCCGCTCTAGCTGCTTCTATTGCGGCGTTGAGGGCTAACAAATTAGTTTGATCAGAAAACTCTTCAACCATTTTTAAAATACTACGAATGTTTTCACTGTTCTCTTTTAGTCCCGCAATTGTATTTGAAAAGCTACCTAGCATATTAGTAATAAGTTTTACCTGCTCTACTAAAGCAGCGAGTTCTGACGCAGATAGTTTTACAAAGTTAAGGTGTTCATTATTAACGTTATGTACGCTATCTGTATTATTTACTATGTCTTGTAAGCTTTGGGTTATTTGCATACTGGCATTAATAATACTGTGGCTTAACTGTATTTGTTGCTCACTTGATTGCTCAGTATTTTTCATTGATTCAGTGACTTGTGTATTGCTGTGTGCACTCGCTTGAGCACTGTTATATGTTGTGCTGAGTAACTCACTTAAATGGGCAGTAAATATATTGTATTGTGAACTTAAATCTTTAAATTCGTCATACGAAAAGTGGGGAAGTTTTGCTGCTAAATTTGCATCTTGTTGGTTTATTTCTATCAAAGTATCGCGCATAGCAGTAACAGGGCGAACAATTAAAAAACGCATATAAAAAAGAGTAAAAATAAAACCAGATATAATCACAAGCGTAAGCAGCCAAAATAGCCCTGTACTTTGCTGTTGTTCGCTTAAACTCTGATGCAGCCAAAATAACGTAATTGCTTGGAACAATAATACAAAACTTAAATTACCGACTATTTTACGGGTTAACGTAAAAAAGAATGTTTGCTCTATATAGTTATAAATTTTCATGAAACCACTCATTATGCTCAAGCCCTACGATTGTTATTTAAGTGAGGGGAATGTAAGTTAGCCTTTTTGTAACGACAACAAGTAAGCTTTGGTTCGCGCTGGGTAATTTGTAAAAATTCCGTCTATGCCATACTCAAGCATTAGCGCTATATCTTCTTCCCTATCGACTGTATAAGCATAAATCTTTAGGCCTCTTTTTTTTGCATCCTCTGCAAAGGCCTTATTTATAAAGGTTTTATCTGCATGTACGCTATAAGCGTTTAAATCACTAGCAAACTTTGCATAGTTAATTGGAATAGAAGAAGTAAGGGCGCCTATTTTAAGCCATGGTAGCTTGTTTTTAAGCCACTGTAGTTGATGATGATCAAACGATGATACTAAAATATTGGTTTTCGATATTTTTTTAGCTTCAATGTTTTGTTCTAATTGAGCCACAAACCTTTCTAGTGCAAACGTGTGTTTAAGCTCAATATTTAATAAAGATTTATTGTTATTCCAATCAAACAGCTGCTGAAGAGTAGGAATTTTTTCACCATTTCCAGCATCAAGCTTAGAGAGCTCATGAGCGGTAAAGTTACTCACCCTGCCTTTACCGCTGGTGGTTCTATCAAGCCATGAATCGTGTATTACCATGTAATCATCGAAGGAACTTTGAATATCTACTTCAATACCATCAACACCTACTTTTAACGCTTCTAAAATAGCGCTTTTGGTGTTTTCAGGAAAATCCCCACTGGCACCACGGTGTGCAAATACTTTCATTGTCGAGCCTTTTTAGTGATTGACCACGTTTCAAAACAAGCGGCACTCACTATGAGTGCTCCACCAACTAACGTCATAACAGTAGGACGTTCATGAATAATTACTATAGCCAGTATGGTGCCATAAAGTGGCTGCAAGCAAGAAATTAACCCCGCAGTTGCCGCTGATAAATGCTTTAAACTTGCTGCAAATAACGAGTGCGGTGTAGCTGTAAATATAACACCCGCTACAGCAATTAAAATCAGGTCATGATTACTAACCTCATACACTGGTACTTCTATAAATGCACACAACATAATGCTTGCCACTAAGGTTTGATAAAACATCGTTTGCGGCCCGCCATATTGGCTAAAGTAGCGCTTATGAGTAATGTTTCTTATTGAAAAAAACAATGCTGATATCACACCTGTTATTACACCTAGGGTTACATCATCGCCAAAGTTTGCACTTGGTACTAATAAGTAAATACCTAAAACAACCACCGCTGCACTTATTATATCTTTTGCTTTTGGCCTGCTTTTATTAAATAAGGGTTCTAAAAACACCGTCATTACGGGGTAGCTAAAAAATGCCAGCATTCCAATAGTTATACCGGCCATTTGCATACCAGCAAAATAGGTAACCCAGTGAATACCCACCGCAACACCTAAAAATAACGCAATAAGATAGTCTTTAGGTTTGTTGAGTTTAATTTGTTTTTTTTGAAAATAAAGCATGGCTAAAATAGCCATTCCTGCAATTGCAGTTCTGTAAACGGTAATATCTAAAGCATTTAAACCAATAAGTTTGGCAAATAGAGCGGTCCCGCCAAAAAGTAATACCGCTATGTGTAAATAAATTAAACTTTGTTGCTGAGGCTGCATTTAGTTTCCTTGTTGTACTTTTTGAATATATTAACATTGCTTAAAAATTCTTAAGATGAATTTTTTACCGCATGACAAAAGTCATTAAAGTTGATGACACTTCACACTCTTATTATTTTTGTACGTGGGCATAGTTACCTTACTCAACAGGAGGTAATTATGAATTCTTTAATTTTAATCAGCTTAACTATTAATGAAGTGCTAGAGGCGTTAAGTTTTACTATTACGTACGCAGATTGCTTTATGCTGGTATGCATTTTTATGTTATTTATATTTATTAATAAAAATAGTGCTATAAGTAAAAATAATATGCCAGAGGTATTAGTATGAGCTCGTTAAGCAGCTTTTCTCAACAAAGCGATAAAGGTTTTTGGAAATATGGACATTTAATTTTTACCGGCTTTTATTTACTCCCGCTAATAATTAATTTTTCGAGCTTTACAGTTAACCAAATTGTTATGTCTTTAGCCTTCTATATTGCTTTTATTCTTTTGTATGTAAAAGCAATAAACTGTAAAAGCGCAGGGGTGACTAAGTTATTTGTAGCCATGCTCTTAATTTGTTTTTGCGCTACTTTTTACACCACAGGTACGCCTACTTTATTTGGTTTCGTAGCCTATATAGCAGGCTACTCTTACAGCTACCGTCAAAGAATTTATGCTGCGATCGCAATTATATTCACGGTTTTATTAAGCACATATATTGGAGATATAGGTAAGGTTCAATACTTTTTAGGCGTTGCTTTGATTCTATGCGCCACATTATTTAGTTACGGTATTGCAGCAAAAAGAGAAAGCTTATACAAAAAGCGCGAACAAGAAAGCGCTAACCAACTAGAGCAATTAGCAGCTATTGCAGAGCGAGAACGAATAGCTCGCGACTTGCATGATATTTTAGGTCATTCACTTTCATCTATTGCTTTAAAAGCTGAGCTTGCTAATAAATTAAACCAAGGAGAGCGCTACGCTCAAGCAAATAGCGAAATTGCACAAGTGGCCGATTTGGCAAGGCAGTTACTTAGCGATGTAAGAAGCGCCGTAAGTGATTTAAAACAGCTTAATCTTGTCAGCCAAGTAGCACAGTTAAAGCAAAGGTTAATAGAGCAAGGATTTAACGTTTCATTTAATGTGGTTTTAAATGCTCTGCCCGCTAAAGTAGAGGGTATAGCAGGCCTTGTAATTAAAGAGGCAGTTACTAACTTATTACGCCATAGCAATACAAAAAATTGCGAAATAAATATAGAACAAACAGCGCAGCAGTTACTTATAACCGTAATTGACCATGGTCCGTGCAGTACATTGAATTCGGGCAATGGCCTAAATGGTATTAAAGAGCGAGCAGAGCAACTAAATGGCAGTGCAGTATTTGCCTGTGGCGATAATTTTACTTTAAAAGTAGTGCTTCCAATTACAGCTAAGGATTTATAATGATCAGAGTATATTTAGTGGAAGATCAGGCGCTTGTACGCGACGCAGTAGCAGCATTGTTAGGGCTTGATTTTAATATTGAGATTATTGGTCAAGCAAGTAACGGGCAAGATGCACTTAATGCAATTGAGGCGCTTGATAGTGATTTGCATCCCGATATAATTTTAACCGATATAGAAATGCCAACCATGAATGGTATAGAGCTTAGCGAAAAAATAGCCGCTAAATTTCCTGCTATAAAAATGGTTATTATGACTACATTTTCTCGTGCGGGTTATATTAGGCGAGCGCTTACGACTGGCGTAAAAGGTTTTATTTTAAAAGAAGCACCAAGTGAAGAGTTAATAAATGCGCTTAAAAAAGTAATGCAGGGACAAAAGGTAATTGACCCAGAGCTTGCTATTAATGCATTAGACGACGCAGATCCACTTACGGATAAAGAACGAAAAGCCCTTAAACTTGCAAGCGATGGCCTTAAAACAAGCGACATAGCCAAGCAGTTATTTATTAGCGAAGGGACTACGCGTAACTACCTATCGGATGCCATTTCAAAATTAAACGCTACTAACCGCATAGATGCTGCGCGTATAGCTAAACAAAAAGGGTGGCTTTAATTAGTGGGTTTATAAATTATAAGCAAAGTATTACTATGATATGTAAAAGTAACGAACAGCGCTTAAAATTGGCTTAAAAAGCGCTAAAAGAGGTTTTAATGGCAAATTTAATAGAACTAACAACTAAAAATAATATCGCTATACTCACCATGAATACTGCTGAAAACCGCCACAACCCAGCGTTTTTGGCTGAGTTTAATTTACACCTAGACCACATTGAAGCAGAACAAAATATTAAGTCAGTTATTTTAACGTCTTCAAGTGATAAAAACTGGTCATTGGGTATCGACCTTCAATGGATGTCTAATCCAAGTATTTTACCTGCAGCAATTTCAGACTTTATGATTCAAATAAGTGACTTATTTAAACGTATAGTTACTTTTCCTATGCCTATTATTGCTGCGTTAAACGGGCATACCTATGGTAATGGTTCTGTACTTGCGTGTGCGTGCGACTTTAGATTTATGAAATCAGACAAAGGCTTTTTTTGTTTTCCTGAAGTGGATGTAATGGTGCCGTTTGTTCCATCGATGTTTCCTATAATTAATAAAGCAATTTCGCAAACATTCTTTAATCGCCTAGCTATGTCAGGAGAGCGGGTTGGTGCACAGCTGTTGCTAGAGAACAAAGTAGTTGAAGCTGTGTTTGCAAATAACGACGAACTACAAGCGGGTGCACTTGAGTTTGCCCAGCAATTTAATAAAAATCGTTGGATTTACGCTCAAAATAAAACACAAATGAATAAGCAGATTTTACTTACGATGAAAGAAGAAGATCCAAGCTTTATTGATAATATAAGTAAACTGCTGTGGAAAAACCTACAAAAAAAATAGTATAGATTTTAGCATTGCTACGAGATGACTAAACACTTTGCAGTTAAGGAGTCGTTAAGCCCCATTGCGCTAGATTTTTAAACTATACAGCAAGGTAAAAGTGCTTTCTTAAAAGTTTAATAGCTTTTACCTGTCTCATTATAACTATATGGGTTAAAATACCTACATAACCAACTAACAAGATAGTGAATGTCAAACCAAGATCCAAATCTCAGTCGAGAACAAGAAAAGTACGAAAACCCAGTCCCTAGTCGTGAGTTTATACTTACTCACCTTCAAGAGCGTTCAAAGCCTGCTAACTACGCGCAATTATGTGAAGAACTAGCAGTAAACGATGACGAACGCCAAATAGCATTTAAACGCCGCCTTCGCGCTATGGAGCGTGACGGACAGCTGTATTTCAATAAATTTAAATGCTACGCCCTAATTGACGAAGCCGGTTTAACCAAAGGCAAAGTAATAGGCCACAGAGACGGTTTCGGCTTTTTAGAAGTTGAAGGCGAGAGTAAAGATTGGTTTATTGCTAAGCACCAAATGAATATGGTGTTACATGGCGACATTGTACTAGCTAAAGGCACTAAACGTGGTTCTGGCTCAAAATGCGATGCACGTATTATAAAAGTGCTTACTAACGAGCGCGCGCCAATTGTTGGCCGTTACTTTGTTGAGCACGGTGTTGCTGTTGTAGTCGCTGAAGACCCGCGCATAACGCAAGATATAATGATTTTACCAGGCAACGAAAACGGTGCCCGCCATAACCAAATGGTGCAGGTTAAAATTACGCAAAATCCAAGCCGTAACATGAACGCGGTAGGTAAAGTTATAGATGTACTTGGTGAGCATTTAGCCCCAGGTATGGAAATTGAAGTTGCACTGCGCAATCACGATATTCCACATGTATGGCCAGAAGAAGTTGAAGCACAAGTTGCTCACCTAGGTGAATTTGTTGAAGAAGCTGACAAACAAGGTCGCGTAGATTTACGTGATTTGCCACTTGTAACTATTGATGGCGAAGATGCACGCGACTTTGATGACGCCGTATACTGTGAACCTAAAAAATCAGGTGGCTGGCGCTTATGGGTTGCCATTGCCGATGTATCGCATTACGTAGGAATGAACACGCCGCTTAACAAAGAAGCAATTTTGCGTGGTAACTCAGTGTATTTCCCTGAGCAAGTAATTCCGATGCTACCAAAAGTGCTTTCTAACGGATTATGTTCGCTTAATCCAAAAGTAGATCGCTTATGTATGGTTGCCGAAATGACCGTGTCGAGTGCGGGTAAACTTTCGGGTTATAAGTTTTACGAAGCGATAATGAACTCGCATGCACGTTTAACTTACACCAAAGTAAATGCCATTTTACAAAACGACGAAAAACTACGCGAAGAATACTCAGCCGTTGTGCCACATTTAACTGATTTACAGCAAATGTACATGGCACTTAAAGCTGCACGCCAAGACCGTGGTGCCATAGAGTTTGAAACCCTAGAAACACGTTTTGTATTTAACGCTCAGCGTAAAATAGAATCAATAGTGCCTGTTATTCGTAACGACGCGCACAAACTCATTGAAGAATGTATGATTTTAGCCAACGTATCAGCGGCTAAAATTCTTGAAAAGCACGAAGCAAGCGCGCTTTATCGCGTGCATGACGAACCAGACCAAGAAAAACTAGGTAACTTTACTAAGTTTTTAGGCGAGTTAGGTATTGAAAGTACATTAAGCGACGAGCCAACACCAAAAGAAATAACGCAAGTATTAGCGCGACTAGGTGACCGCCCAGAAGCTGAACTTATTCAAACTATGTTACTGCGTTCAATGAAACAAGCTGTATATCAGCCAGATAACATTGGTCACTTTGGTTTAGCGTTATCGGCTTACGCGCATTTTACATCGCCAATACGTCGTTACCCAGATTTAGTAGTGCATCGTGCTATTAAAGCAGTAATAAAAGCACAAGGTCAGCAAACGTCTGGCGAATACGCTTATACCGACGATGAAGTTGATCAACTAGGTGAGCAGTGTTCTACAACAGAGCGCCGCGCCGATGATGCAACTCGCGAAGTAGCTGATTGGCTTAAATGTGAGTTTATGCAAGACCATGTAGGTGAAGAGTTTGATGGTGTTATTTCATCGGTCACTAACTTTGGTTTGTTTATTCGTTTAGATGATTTACAAATTGATGGGCTTATTCACGTTACTAATTTAGGCGACGAGTTTTTTGCGCATGATGCTGCAAAACACACCCTAATAGGTGAGCACTCTCACAAAGTTTATCGCCTTGGCGATAAGGTAACAGTTAAAGTTGCGTCGGTTAGTTTAGACGATCGCCGTATAAACTTAACGCTTAAAGGCGATGTTGCACAAGACAGATACTCACGTCGTCGTGCACCAAAAAAAGGTTCAGGTAAGTCTGAGCATGCGCCAGCAAGTGTGCGTTCGCAATTAAAAGCAGGCAAAGTACCAGGTAAAAAGTCGCACAGCGATGACAAACCAAAAGGTAAAAAAAAGCCAGCAAATAAAGATAAAGGCAAGCCTGCAAATAAGTCTGCAACAAAACCTGCAGATAAAAAAGCAGCAGACTCTGCCGTAAAGAAAAAACCAAAGAAGAAGGCCGTTAAAAAGCCTAAAAGAGCAGGCAAAAATGCCCGCAAACGTACTAGCCCAGGAGCAGACAATACGTGAGTAATGAATTAATTTTTGGCTTTCATTCTGTTGAAGCAATTTTAGAAAGCGAACCAGAGCGCTTTGTAGAAATTTACGCCCTTAAAGGTCGTGACGACAAACGCTCAACTCCGATTATTGATGAAGCACGTAAATTTGGTATTTCAGTACAGTTTATGCAGCGTAAAGCTCTTGATAGCAAATCAAAAGGTGAGCAGCATCAAGGTATTATTGCTAACGTAAAAGCAGCGCCAACGTTTAATGAAAAAGATCTTGATGCGATAATCGCTCGTGAAGACACACCGTTTTTACTTGTGCTTGATGGTATTACCGATCCGCATAACTTAGGCGCATGCCTACGTAGTGCAGACGCGGCAGGTGTTCACGCTGTGATTGTACCTAAAGATAAGTCGGCTAAGCTTAACGGTACCGCACGTAAAGTGGCATGTGGCGCAGCCGAAACAGTTCCGCTTATTCAAGTGACTAACCTTGCGCGTACGCTTCGCGAAATTAAAGATGCAGGCGTATGGGTTGTAGGTACCGCTGGCGAAACTGATAACCACGTATTTGATGCAAGCTTAACAGGGCCAATGGCTATTGTTATGGGCGCAGAGGGCGAGGGCATGCGACGCTTAACGCGTGAGCATTGCGATATGCTTGTTAAAATCCCAATGGCGGGTACTGTTTCAAGCTTAAACGTATCGGTAGCCACGGGTATTTGTTTGTTTGAAGTATTACGCCAACGTAACGCAAATAACTAATATATAAAACGATAAGTTTTATGTATTAAAAAGCCGAGATTGAAATTCAATCTCGGCTTTTTTGTGTCTGTAATTTACGCTTTAACTTTGTAAGCTTTGGTAAACGGTTTAAAAACAAGGCAATAATTTAGATGTGTAGTGATCTTACATAAAAAATTATCAACGCTGTTAGTGAAACATTCTCCTATACAAAGCGCAGGTAAACGGTTTAATAACAAGGCAATAATTTAGATGTGTAGTGCTTTAAGCTTAAAAGCTATAAGTGTAGCCCATCTGTACCGTACGTGGCTTACCTGGCTGAATGCCACCGTTTGAACGGTTAGCAACGTATGTTTTATCAAACAAGTTATCAACGTTTAGGTATACTTTTTGATTTTCATCGATTAAGTATTTAGCGGCTAAATCCCATACTACGCGGCTATCAATTGCGTTTAAGCCCGACTGCGTTAAGTTAGCATGCGCATCAGATACGTAACGTATTTGGCTGTTAACTACAAACGCAGAAAACTCAGCACCTAACGATAACGCTACTTGGTTTTCTGGTACGTAAGGCATTGCATCGCCTTTTTCTACCGCGCCCCAAATTTCTGAATCAAAATCGTTTTTAAACTCAGAGTCTGTGTAGGTGTACGTTAATTTAACTGGGAACATAGCTGTATCAGTTGCAAACGTACGTGCTGCACTAAATTCAAAGCCCGCTACTTCTACTTCACCGTAGTTGTATTGGTCGCCAATGTTGTCGTCGCTACAACCAACCGCTGCAGTACAGTTACCGTGCATGTTGTCGTAGTCTGAGTAAAAGGCAATTACTTCACCGCTAAAGCCATCCATATTAAAGCGAGAGCCAAACTCAATGTTTACACTTTCTTCTTCTTCTTGGTCAGCATTACCAGGTGCTGCTGGTGCATACCCTTTTTGAATGCCCGCAAGTAGCGTTACGCTTTCGTTAAGTGTGTAAGTAGCACCTAGTGACGGCACTAAAATTTCAGTGTCGTTCGACACATCTTTAGTTAAACCGTTGCTGCGTGTTGGATCTGATTTAGACCACTCTTCACGAGTAATAGTAATGTCTTCATAACGAAGACCTGCACTTACTACTAATGCGTCAATTGTCCACTCGTCTTGAATAAACAAGGTGCTTGCTTCTGCACTATCTACGCGGTTGCTATCAGAGCCCGGAACGCCTTGCTCTGTAAGCGTTAAGCTTAGGTCTTGATTAAGTGTGTATTTGTCTTCCCACTGAAAACGATCCATTTCGTCTTCGTGGTAACGTACGCCAACAGTCACATAGTGATCGCCTGCAGGAATATGTAATTCAGACTGAATACCTTTAGCTTGGTAGTCGCGGTTATTAGCTTTAACACCAATACCTTCAATGCCTTCGCTTGTTGGGTTTGCTTCAAAATCGCTGTACTGCTCAAGAGTACTTAAGCCTACGCTGCTGGCTTTATACCAGTTACGATGAAAATCGTTTAAGTAAGCCGTTGCTAAAAATTCATAGCCATCACCAAAACGGTACGCGTAGTTAAGTTGGTATGCGTTATGGCGAGTATTCATTTCATCGTTTTGCGATGCAGCATAACGACGGTAAGGACTTTCTTGATAGTCTTCGTCAGTTAAGCCCATGTATGTTTCGTCTGATGTTTCGTCAGAGTACTTAATTTTTAGCTCAAGATTATGCGCATCGTTTTGACCAAACGTATGGCCAAACTTTAATAGTAAATCTGTTTTTTCAAAGCCGGTGTTGTCATTGCCTACTGGCAGCTCTTTAAAGCCGTCTGCGCCGTAAGTAAATACTTCAATTAAACCCGCTGTGTTATTTTTTTCTTTACCAAAGTAAGCGTGGCCTTTGTAGTAACCGTCGCTACCAAGGGCTGCATCTACCAAACCTTTTGAGCTATTTGGCTCAGTTGGTAAGCTGCGCGAAAGTAAGTTTAAAACACCACCTGTAGTACGCGGGCCGTACTTAACTGAGGCTGCGCCTTTTAATACTTCAATAGATTCCATACGACCCATAGTAGGGAAGTAGTATGCAGAAGGTGCTGAATATGGTGCTGGTGCAACTAATACACCGTCTTCCATTACTGATATTTTATCGTTACGGCCAGTACCTGTACCGCGCATACCAATATTAGGACGAAGGCCATAACCGTCTTCTTCTTGCACGTAAACGCCCGGAACAGACGCTAAAACGCGAGAAATATCGGTAAACTGGAATTTTTGCAGATCTTCTTCAGAAATAAACGTAGCTGAACCAGGAATATCGTTAATTGCCTGCTGAGAGCCAATAACAGTAATTTGTTCAAAGCGTTGTTCTTTATTGCTGGTGTCTTTTGCTATTGCAGTAGCACTAAAAGACAAAGCAACCGCAGTTGCCAAAGTAGATACTAAAAACTTAGGGTTCATTGTGTTCCTAATCATGTCAATTATCTTAATTGGCGCAATTTGAACACGTTAACGAATGCGAATCAATGTTATTAACTATTTAATTATTCAGTTTAATAGAACTAAAAACACCTGCTTATGCAACTTAATTAACTAAATTGTTTCTTTTGTATTGTTTTGTAATTGTTTTACTAACTATAAAGGCTGAACGAATTATATGTGCTACGTAAGCGCTAGCCCAAGCGTAGAGCTATAAATTCAGCGAGTTTATCTACCGCATTTTCCGACTCACCCGAACTTTTAACCAAGCTAATACCAATATTACCAAGAGCTGGTAAATGCTTGGTTTGAACCTGATAGTTAAGCTCACTCGGTACTGTACTTTTGGCAAGTACCGTAATACCTAAGCCTTCTTTTAATGCAGCAATAAGGCCGGTTAAATCGGCGTTGCTATAAACTATTCGGTATTTAATGCCTGCACTTTTTAATGCATCAGTAGCACGGCGACGATAAATACATCCCTCTGGTGCGGTAACGAGGGTAACCACCTCATTATGCGCAAGTGACAGGTCGCCCACCCACACTAGTTCGTCTTGCATAAAAATAGGAAACTTATCAGAGTTGAGTCGCTCATTTAGCGCAAGTACTAAATCAAACTGATCTTGGCGAGAAGCCGAAAGCAAATGCTTACTTAAACGCGACTTAACCTCTAACGACACCTCAGGGTAGAGCGCCACAAAGTCGCCAATAATTGAGGGTAAAATACGCGCTGCAAATTCGCTCGGAATACCCAAGCGCACTTTACCTGCAATGTTTTCTGAGGTGAACTGCTGCAAAATAGCATCGTTGTGTTGCATCATTTGTTTTGCCATAGGCAATAATAGCTCGCCGTACTGGTTTAATACTTGGCGCTGCCCTTGTTTTTTAAATAGTTTATAGCCGAGCACGTCTTCTAAGCGCTTGATTTGCAAACTTACAGCAGGTTGCGACAGGCCAAGTAAATCGCCTGCTTTAGCAAAGCCACCTATTTCAACTACCATTACAAAAGTACGTAAACCGTCTGTTGATATGTTTTTCATATTTAAAATTACAATTTATATAGCCATATATATAAGTATTATTTATCAGTTGATAAATAATTACAATTTGTTGTTGATAGACGTGGGCAATATACTTTTGTAATCGAAAATACACAGGTGTTTGTTATGACTTTTAACCCAATAATGTTTGCCCGCCACAGCAACGCAAGTAGTGCGGTTACTAACGCTTTGCAAACTAACAACAATCACGTTGTAATGGATTTTAGCGGAACCGAAACCAGTGTATTTTTAAGCACTATTTTAGGCCTTGATTTAACTAAGCTTACCGCCAGCGGTTTAGGCTTAAAAGGCACGCTTGATGGCGACTATAATTCTGACTACAGTTTTGCTGTTTATTACTTTAGCGAAACCGCCTTTAGATTCGTACTACCACACAACGCAAGCCTTCAACTACAAGCGCTTATAAACGAGCAGCAATTACGTTTTGATATTGATTATGTAGTACGCACCGACCTAGCAAGCTTTATTTTAAGTGGCGACAACGCATTTGATACCCTAGTTAATGCTTTTAAATTAACACCAGGTTTGCGCCTTTCTGACGCGCAACTTTGCTACGGTGCACAAAGCGGTGATGTATTTATTACCGCCATTGATAAAAACGACGAACAACACTTTGTATTAGTAGCTAAACAACAAGAATTACAAAAATGGCAAAGCTACATGCAAGCGCAAGGCTTTGCACTTATGCATAGTGAAGCCGCATAACGAATAAAAACAACAGGCGAGCATAACAATGTTTATCTGTTTTTATATCTATTTAAGCCACGCCCTAAACAGGGTTAATTTAAACGTGAAGGAATGTTATGACTTCTAAAACTGTACTACATGCTAAGCACCTAGAAGCGGGCGCAAAAATGGTTGATTTTCATGGCTGGGAAATGCCAATCAACTACGGCTCACAAATAGAAGAACACAATAGCGTACGTACCGACGCAGGTATGTTTGACGTATCACACATGACTATTGTTGATATTGAAGGGCCTCAAGCAAAAGCATTTTTACGTAAGCTAGTAGCTAACGACGTTGCAAAATTAACCGTACCAGGCAAAGCGCTTTACACAGGCATGCTTAACGAGCAAGGCGGTGTAATAGACGACTTAATTATTTATTTCTTTAGTGAAACGTTTTACCGCCTAGTTGTTAACTCAGCAACGCGCGAAAAAGACCTAGCGCATTTGGCTAACGTATCGAGCGACTTTGACGTAACTGTTACAGAGCGCCCAGAGTTTGCAATGATTGCAGTGCAAGGCCCTAACGCTAAAGCAAAAACAGCTACTCTTTTAAATGCTGAGCAACAAGCCGCTGTTGAAGGTATGAAGCCATTTTTTGGTGTTCAAGTAGGTGATTTATTTATTGCCACAACGGGTTATACTGGCGAAGACGGTTACGAAATAGTAGTACCGAACGACCAAGCAGCCGATTTATGGCAACAACTGCTAGACGCAGGTGTTAAGCCTGCTGGTTTAGGTGCACGCGACACGCTACGTTTAGAAGCAGGTATGAACCTTTACGGCCTAGATATGGACGAAAGCGTATCACCACTTGCAGCTAACATGGCATGGACCATTGCATGGGAACCAGAAGATCGTGACTTTATTGGTCGTGACGTACTTGTTAAGCAACGCGCAGAAAAAAGCACTGACAAACTAGTTGGCTTAGTGTTTGAAGAAAAAGGCGTTTTGCGTAGCGGTTCTAAAGTAATTGTTGATGGTGGTGAAGGTATTATTACTTCTGGTACTTTTTCACCAACACTTGGTTTTAGTGTAGCCCTTGCACGTGTACCACGTTCAACAGGCGATACAGCTCAAGTAGAAATGCGTAAAAAATTAGTAAACGTTAAAGTAGTAAAGCCTAGCTTTGTACGTAACGGTAAATCAATAATTTAAATAATTTGGTTATATCAATCAGTGTAATTACAGTGATTGATATCCTCCCAATATAAACCAAAGGACAAATAAAATGAGCAACATTCCTAGCGAGTTAAAATACGCACCTTCACACGAGTGGGTTCGCAGTGAAGGCGACGGTACATTTACTGTTGGTATTTCTGAGCATGCACAAGAACTTCTTGGCGACATGGTATTTGTTGAATTACCAGAAGTTGGCGACGAAGTAGACGCTGGCGAAGACTGTGCAGTAGCAGAGTCAGTTAAAGCAGCATCAGACATTTACGCACCTATCAGTGGCGAAATTGTTGCTATTAACGAAGAACTTGAAGACTCACCAGAAACAGTAAACAACGACGCTTACGGCGACGGTTGGTTATTCCGTATTAAAGCATCTGACGAGTCTGAGCTAGACAACTTATTAGACGCTGAAGGTTACTCGCACACTATCGACGAAGAATAATTATTCTTTGTAGATAACTAAAAGCCCCGTGTGTTTTATTTAGATATCGGGGCTTTTATGATTTTACAGTTAACTTTTCCATACAAAGTAAGCTGTTAAATTATAAGAATTTTAAGTTATTGCTGTTTACCCATCAGCAGTAGCCACATTTTTTGGATCATAGGAATCTGGACACATGTCAAACGCCAAATCTCTTGAAGAACTAGAGCAAAAGCAAGATTTTATTCGCCGCCATATTGGGCCAAGCCCAGCACAAGTAAGCGATATGCTAAGTGCTTTAGAAGTATCGAGTGTGCAAGAGCTCATTGACCAAACTGTACCGGCTAGCATTCGTCTAGAGCAACCGTTAACAGTTGGACAAAGCCGTACTGAAGTTGAAACACTAAGCTACTTAAAATCAGTAGCAAGCAAAAATAAAGTTTTCAAATCGTACATTGGCCAAGGCTACCACCCAACTAACGTACCGCACGTAATTTTACGTAACGTACTAGAAAATCCAGGTTGGTATACAGCGTACACACCGTATCAACCAGAGATTGCACAAGGGCGTTTAGAATCATTATTAAACTTCCAAACTATGACCCTAGATTTAACCGGTCTTGATTTAGCAAGCGCATCACTACTTGACGAATCAACAGCCGCTGCAGAGGCTATGGGCCTTGCAAAACGCGTATCAAAAGCTAAAAAAGCCAATGCATTTTTTATTGCCGACGACGTACACACACAAACAATCGACGTAGTAACAACGCGTGCCGAGCAGTTTGGTTTTGAAATAATTGTAGGTAAAGCAGAAGATGCCGTAAACCACGACATATTTGGCGCATTGTTCCAATACCCAACTACATCAGGCGAAGTGGTAGACATAACTGACCTAATTGCTGGCGTACAAAGCAAAAAGGCCATTGCCTGTGTTGCTGCCGACATAATGAGTTTATTACTATTAAAAGCACCGGGTAAACTAGGCGCAGACGTAGTACTTGGTTCGGCTCAGCGTTTTGGCGTACCTATGGGTTACGGCGGTCCTCATGCTGCATTTTTTGCAACACGTGACGCATACAAACGTTCATTACCAGGTCGTATTATTGGTGTATCTAAAGACCGTTTAGGTAACGACGCACTACGTATGGCAATGCAAACGCGCGAACAACACATTCGCCGCGACAAAGCCAATTCAAACATTTGTACAGCACAAGTATTACTTGCCAACATGGCAGCGTTTTACGCGGTGTACCACGGCCCACAAGGCTTAAAAACTATCGCGCAGCGTATACATCGCTTTGCTGATATTTTAGCAAGTGGCCTTAAAGCTAAAGGCATCGCACTTAAGCACAGCACTTGGTTTGATACGCTAACAGTAGTAAGCGATAGCAAAGACGACGTAATAGCGCGTGCAATTGCAAAAGGCGTAAACTTTGCAACAAACCACGAAGGCGAGTATTCAATTTCGGTATCAGAGACTACAACACGTGCAGATATCGCTGAGTTATTCGATATTATTTTAGGCGAAGGCCATGGCCTAAGTGTTGACGCTATTGCAGCAGACGTTGAAGCAAATGGCAGCGAGTCTATCCCTGCAAGTTTAGTACGTGACGACGAAGTACTAACGCATCCAAACTTTAACAGCTACCACAGCGAAACAGACATGCTTCGCTACATTAAGCGACTAGAAAGCAAAGACTTATCGCTTAATCACTCAATGATCTCGTTAGGCTCATGTACCATGAAACTAAACGCGACTGCTGAGATGATCCCAATTACGTGGCCTGAGTTTGCAAACCTTCACCCATTCTGCCCGCTAGATCAAGCAGAGGGTTACCAAATAATGATTGGCGAGCTACACGACTGGCTAGTAAACATTACCGGTTACGATGCAGTATCACTTCAGCCAAACTCTGGCGCGCAAGGTGAATACGCAGGCTTAATCGCGATTCGTAAATACCACGAGTCACGCGGCGATGCACACCGTAATGTATGTTTAATCCCAAGCTCTGCGCACGGTACTAACCCTGCATCAGCGCAAATGGCGAGCATGAAAATTGTGGTAGTTAACTGCGACAAAAACGGTAACGTAGACATGGCAGACCTTAAAGCAAAAGCTGAGGAAGTGTCTGAAAACTTATCGTGTATTATGATCACATACCCGTCTACGCACGGCGTATACGAAGAAACAATTCGCGAAATTTGTGACATTATTCATGAGCACGGCGGCCAAGTTTACATGGACGGCGCAAACATGAACGCGCAAGTTGGCGTAACAAGCCCAGGCTTTATTGGCTCAGACGTGTCGCACTTAAACTTACATAAAACGTTTTGTATTCCACACGGTGGCGGTGGTCCAGGTGTTGGTCCAATTGGCGTTAAATCACACCTTGCGCCGTTTATGCCAAACCACAGCGTAATTAACGTACCAGGTACTAACATCGGTAACGGTGCGGTATCGGCAGCGCCTTACGGCTCAGCCGCTATTTTACCTATTTCATGGGCTTACATCACCATGATGGGGTCAGAGGGCTTAAAACAAGCTACTGAAATGGCAATTGTTAATGCTAACTACTTAACGCATGAGCTAAGCAAGCACTTCCCAATTTTATACCGTGGTCGTAACAACCGTGTTGCTCACGAGTGTATTGTTGACTTACGCCCGCTTAAAGAGCAATCAGGCATTACTGAAATGGACGTAGCTAAGCGCTTGCAAGATTACGGCTTCCATTCACCAACTATGTCGTTCCCAGTAGCTGGCACATTAATGATTGAGCCAACTGAGTCTGAATCAAAAGGTGAGATTGATCGCTTTATCGAAGCAATGGTGTCAATTAAAGGCGAAATTGAAAAAGTAATTTCTGGCGAATGGTCAATCGAAAATAACCCGCTAGTGTTTGCACCGCATACACAAGGCGACGTGTTAGGTAACGAATGGGACCGCGCATACGACCGTTTTTACGCTGCATTCCCAGTGCCTGCAGTAGCTAAAAACAAGTTCTGGCCAACCGTTACACGTATTGATGACGTATACGGCGACCGTAACTTGGTATGTTCATGCCCAGCGGTAGAGACTTATCGCGACTAAGAGCAGAGATGTTCATGATAAATAAGTTTGCGAATGCGTATAAATAAGTTTGCGAATGAACAAAGAAGGTGAGCTTTTATAGCTCACCTTTTTTTATTGTTGAATGTAGCTCTCGTATAAAGAATGAAACTATTTGAATTAAGTTTGTCATTGGTACCTGTATTTCTTTATCTAAATAAAAACATTTAAATTTATAATTATTATTTAAACCGATAATTATTTATCTAAATTCACAGTTACAGTCGCAATTACTTATAGCTAAAGCTTGAGATAATACAGTGCTCCTGCAAAGCTCTTTTTTAAAGTTAATTCGATACTATTTATGTGTGCTTACTTTATGGATTAATTAGCCCTAACAATCATTTGAAGCAAAAGTTAGCTAGTTTAATTGATACTTATAATGTAGACGTAACAGAAATGGGCTTTCCAGATAATTGGCAAGAGTTACCTATCTGGAATAGCATTAAATAAATTAAGAGCTAATTAAGCCCTCAGTTAACTGTAAAACCAAAGGCACTAAATTTTTATTACACATCAAATATCTAGCTTTTTAGTTTATTGCTCATCGAGTCAATTACTCTGTCTAGACCACGACGAATAGAGTTTAAGAATGTGTTTACCATGTGATTAACCGTGGGAGAGTGCGTGAGAAAATAAAAGGCAATGTTATTGCCCTTTTTTATGCGCTTAAATTGGTAGTTATAAACTATAAGGAAACCAAAGGGGGCACCCCCCTGTTGATTTTCTGACGAATCCAAGCATAAGATTATTTTCCTAGGATAAAAGATACTAGATGTGGCATAGGCTTTTTTTATGAGTTATTTACGTGTACTAGGTTATTAGGTACAGTAATGTTGTATAAAAAATTAGCTGTCTGACCTAATGTAAATACCTCTATTTAGGTCTCAGGAAAATAAAATTATAAGTAAATGGAGTTTAAGTTCATATGGAAGTTCATTTTTATCCAGGTCAGGACCTTTTGGTTATAAAGCAAAATGGTTTGAAATTCGCTCAATTTGAAGCGATGGGAGGCCCTCCACAAATTGGTAATGATCCCAATATGGCCGAAGAGCCGACTACGGCAGGTCATTATATAATAGACAAAACAGAAGCTTATAGAACACCTACTTGGCCTACATCAAAACTAACTTGGGGTACTAAGTTGAAAGATATGCCTGCAAAAGGAGATATTTGGTATGCCTTACCAAGTGGTAAGTGGGGAAGTCTAAATCAGTTATATAAACTACCTGTACGTAGTGCGATTATGGAAATGCATAAAGAATTGTATGGAGAAGAGGTGGTACCTGACAAGTGGGTGTTCAATGATTTCGGGCCTACTGCTATTCGTTGGTTTAAAGATATTAATGGGAATAAAATACTTGATGGAAAAGAGCGTCTATCAGGGCAAATGTTTCACACTACGCCAGAGAACGAAGCCGAAAAAACAACCGGTTCGACTGTTCGATTGGTACCTTCACATGGGTGTATTCATTTAAAACCTAACGATAGAGATCGCTTATTCACCATAGGTGCTTTTAAACGAGGCACTTCATTTACGGTATATAAATATCATGAACGTTATAAATCAAATTAATAAAAGTATCTGCATTTTATCAGTGACGATGAGTGCTTTTTTTTTATTTAGTAATAACCTGCTTGCTGCAAGTATGTACTTGCTACCTAACGGTAATGAAGTATCTATTGAACTTGATAGCGTATCTACTGTTTTTGACTCAAATAATGGCTGGTTACTCGGAGGTTATAAAATAATAAATGGTAGTAATGCATCATATGTGAGTTTTATTCCCTATAACAAGGAACCAATAAAATACTGGTCTTTAACAAGAGGTTATGCGTCACAATTTTTCAAAGCTAATAATAACTTTTATGTTATTAGTTCAGCAGGAGATGCTCTTCAAATTGAAGAGAATGGTCTAACCTCAACAGACTTTAAAGTTAAGCCTAAGTCTACAGTGGTAGCTGTAAAACCTTATTTAATTGCTTGCCATCCACGCGGGTGGGCAAAGCTTAGCTCTATGAATACAGGCAGTTGCTATAGGCTGGATGGTACATGGGATATTGAATTATCTTGGACTGAAATAAACATTCCACCAAAGCTGTGTAAGGGGAACTTAAAAGTATTAATAACAACCAATAAAAACCAAAATTGGGATGTTATAACCCTTGATACAGAAACAGGAAAAACACTAACAAGTAAAAAAATAGCAAAACCAAAACATGAAATGTCGTTGTGTGAGCTATAGAAGTTAATAGATTAAAATACTGTATCTATTTTAATAGACTAAATGATCTTGGATTTTGATGTATTGAACACTTTGCTTAATGCGGGTTATAAAAGGGCAATGTTATTGCCCTTTTTTACGCCCTTAAATTGGTAGTTATAAACTATAGTGCGACTAAGCTTTGCTCTAGCATTGCCTTTATTTGCTTTACTATTTTAGCTTCTGTTTCAGGTTCGAATTGTTGTATTCGTGGAGTATGAATATGCCCTGTAGGTATACTTGAATTAAGCGCATCGCGCAGGCGAATACTTCGGTACGATATTTCGTTAGATAGGTAACCACCGCCGCCGCCATTAACCGCAATACTATTTTTAAGCTCGCCGTACGAACCGGCTTTATAGGTTTTATCATGCGATGAACATTGGAATAGGGTGTGAAAATACCTTCTTGAGTGATGACGATTTTAGATGTTTTTTTACTGCATTGATCAAGCAAGCCTTTGCTTTAATATTGAAGTGCATTCGTATTGTTTAATGACGTGAACAGCTCTCATCTCCTTTGTACAAATTAATATAATTTTTATAGATTGTATTTCTAATTATCCTAGGGTGTTTTATTGATTCATTTTTTAATATATGTAAGCATTGAGATATGTAAAAAAACTACATGATGTAGTATGCTTTTTAGAGTAATTAATAACGCAAGGAGCGAATATGACTGATCAATTCTTAGTACCAAACGACTACGCGATTCATATTGTAGAAAAGCGAATGAGTATAGATGCTTTAATAATCGCACTTTATAACACCCCTTCTGAAAAGACATTTAAACACTTTAAATTTGTAAACTCACATATTGTTGATGGCTATGCAAAGCCAGGGCAGATCGTGTTGATATCGCCAATCAATACAATGGAGTGCACTGAGCTAGAACAGCAATTTCAGGCTTCAGCTCTTGAAGTAGATAAAAAGCTAAGAGAGCTCGATGAGCATGAAAAAGAAATACTTTCTAAGCGTTATGAGCTGCTTAGTAATGTCGCTAAGTATAATGGGTTGTATTTAGGTGTTGCTAACAACTCTTGGAATTCACACGTTGGGCAAGTTAAAGCGATTTTAAAGGAGTTAGAAAAGACATATGTTAATCAATACAATGCGCATGGCAATTTAAATAACCAACAGTTTTTCCATAGGCGCAAACTTCTTTTTACTCGTTTAGATACAGCCCTAAGCCGCTTTGCTCAGCCAGCCTTAGGCGGAAGTTTAGTGGCGGGTGATATAAGGCGAAATTTAGGATTAAGCTCTAAAAGCATGATACATCATTGGCAACAACAAGGTGGGATGGCTAAAAGTATTCCTGAATTTGCCCAAAACTATAAAACAGTAGCCAATATGGCCAAAAACCTGAAAAGAGTTGGGTATGTTGGGATTGCGCTGACAGGTGTCGAGGCAAGTGCAAATATTGTAAAAGCATGCACAGAAGGAAATGAGCAAGCTTGTACTAAGGCTAAGTATGTTGAGACAGGCAAAGCTGGAGGTGCAGTTTTAGGAGGTGCAGCGTTAGGCTATCTTGGGTCCTATACATTATGTAGTGTAGTTTTTGGTTTACCATCCGGAGGAACGAGCCTTTTGTGGTGTGGTATCGTAGCGGGTGGAACAGGTGGTGTACTTGGAGGTTTTGGTGGAGGCCATGCTGGAGGGGTTGCTGGCGAGTTAATATATGAGGTTGTTGAACAGTAATGGAGCCTATTAAATTGTGGTTCTTAACTCTATTTCTTACATCTGCGGGTCTTTTCTTTTTTTTAATATTACCAATATTAATAGCTATAAAAGATAAAAAAACACGTCTGATAGAGGATGCTCTAGATGATGGAAACCGTTTTTATTCATTAAATATCATAACTGCTGGTAGCGGAGCATTACACTATGGTTCTATATTTCTATTCGACTGGTATGCAAGACGTTATAAAGTAATAGAAAAAAGAAAAGAGGTCCCGAAAAATTTACAGGTGTGGTTTAAGCTTTATTATATTTTATTTATAATATTTAGCTCTATGTTTTTATTAGCATGCATTATTGCATATTTGGGTTTAGATTGACTGTTTTTCTTCTTTGTTGATTAAATAATGGATTTGATATTTTTCGGTGTTGGCCTAGGTGTCATTTTTATCATTATTTTACCTTTAACCTTTTATTTAAAAGAGAAAAAGCTCAGAACAGTTGAAGATATTTTAGAGTCAGGAAACCGCTATTATTCCCTAAATATTTTTATGGTGCTCCATGGTTTACTTCATTATGGCAGTGTATTTTTATTTGATTGGTATGCAAAATGTTATAATTTATTAAGTGATAGAAATAAGGTGCCAGCTCAAGCCTCGATACTATTTAAAGTGTATTTTGTAATTTTTATGCTTTGCGTACTTTTAATGTTTTTATCTACATTATTTTTTGAATAATGACTTTAGGTTATAGAAAAACCAGAGGGATCACCCATTAGAAAGTTCCAGTCAAGCAGGCAGCTGTGTTTTCTTGATATTTTTATTCAAAAACCAAGTGTTCTTATTATTTAACTCAATTTAAATATGACTATGCACCTAGTAATAACGTCGATTGATGTGAATATACACCATGGCTTGAATAAAGAACGCCATATGAGTTTAAGCGTTTTAATTGAGCATCATTGATGTTTAATTAAGGCTATTGGTTTGCGGCTCAGTCATCGTTTAGTGCCAATATCAGCCAAGCTACAAATATCTTGAAGTTAAACTTTTAAGCCCTATAATTACCCGTAACAACACCCCTCCCGCTACCCGTAAGCTCAGCGCCCTGCGAGGGGTTAATTATTTCTCTAGTATGGTAAAAGGATTTAGCTTCATGCAGATCCCCAAAGCCCTATAATATTTGTGCAGCAAGTCGACTTTCTATTGGAACCAAAGGCGCCAAATTTTGACTACATATTAAAGGTCTAGATTTATAGTTTGTTGCTCATTAGGTCAATTACTATCTCTAGGCGTTGCGAAAAGAGTATGAAAATGCGTTTTACCAAGTTATGAACCGTGAAATAAGGCGCGAGAACATATTTTTTATTTCATGTTCAGCTTTGCTGAACATCGCAATTAGACAGATATATGAGGGCTGGTAAAAGTCATAGTATTTTTTTCATTTAACTTCCCCTAAAATGCAGAAGTTTAAATAATTATATTAATAAAAATAGGTTTTAATAATGAAAAAAATACTGACTGTTTTAAGTTTATTCATATTTGCAGGGTGCTCTAGTTATCACAATATAAATGAAGACGGTGAAAGCTCATTAGGTGGGGGCTTCAAAGACCGTATTATTGCTGATGGTGTCTATAAAATTACTGCTCAAACAAATTTTTCACCATGGACTAACTTTGATGCAGCCAATGAAACGTTTAACCGTAGAGCTAAAGAGTTATGTGCTGGCAATTATGACGTAATCAAATCAGCAGAAGATGAGTTTGAGCATGTTGAAACTGCTGGAGCCGCAAAGTATATAATTTCGAGGGTAAAAGGTTATGTTCGTTGTGAGGCTTCAAAATTGTCAGACGAAGAAGCTCTAAAAGAAGTTGAATCAAGCTTCTATTAATAAAAACCTTATCCAAGGCTTTATTGAAACCAAAGGCACTAAATTTTGACTAGACATCAAATACCTAGCTTTTTAGTTTATTGCTCATCGAGTTAATTACTCTGTCGAGACCACGGTGAATAAAGTTTAAGAATGCATTTACCATGTGATTAACCGTGGGAGAGTGCATGAGAATAAAGGGCAATATTATTGCCCTTTATTACGCGCTTAAATTGGTTGTTATAAACTATAGCGCTACTAAGCTTTGCTCTAGCATTGCCTTTATTTGTTTTACTATTTTAGCTTCTGTTTCAGGTTCGAATTGTTGTATCCGTGGGGTATGAATATGTCCTGTAGGTATACTTGAATTAAGCGCATCTCGCAGGCGAATACTTCGGTACGATATTTCGTTAGACAGGTAACCACCGCCGCCGCCATTTACCGCAATACTATTTTTAAGTTCGCCATACGAACCCGCTTTATAGGTTTTTTCAAGCGTGGTGACTTCGTGATTGTCGATAACCTTATAAGGGCCTTTAGCTTGTTGCATGTAAGTTACAGGCAAGCTAAATTTTACAAACTCATTGCCTGGGAGTGGTCGGCCATTAAGCTTTGGTATTACTGGGCTTGTTTGCGTTCCACCATATACAATATTGGCATTATCTGGGGCGGTTACACTGCGACGTTTACCTGGGAAACGCTCTAAATCAAATTCTGTTCTGCCCATACTTACGGTTACTACCATGTCCACATTATTAAGTGCGTAGTAGGGGGCAAGTAGCGACTCTATTATACCTTGATCAAAGTCTTCGTAGCGTACAGGCACCATAACGGTGTTTATTTCTGCGCTTATGCCGTTATAATTAATAACTTGGCCGTCGAGTAATAACGCCGCAACACCTGAGGGGTTACTTTGGTTTATGTTTTTATCGAGTAAAAAAGGGTCAAAGCCTGTTAGTAATATTTTTTTAGTGCTGCCTGATGAAAAAGCAAGGTCGGTACGGCCTCTACTGCCTTCCTCAAGTAGGGTTAGTAAAGTATTTAGTTGAGCCTGCGTAATTGAGAATTTAGGTGAAGTTGTGCGTATTACTTTACTTGAAAGCAGGCGTGCCCAGTAGAGCTCTCGGTCGTCGTAGTTACTGGTTTTTATTATGCGTTGCTTGGCGTTTTCCCACAGTTCAAAGCTAAAGTTTTGTACTAATGCTTTTGCACTTTTAAAGTCGTTTAATTCTTTAAATTGTTGCTCAAAACTTGATACTTGTGAGGTAAATGCATTTAAAACATTTGGCATTGCCGATTGGGCTTTGTTGATACGCTGTTCTTCAACAGTTAAAGGATTACTTAAAGCAGCGAATGAAGAGGCAATTAAGCTGGTCGCTAATAATACTTTGATCATAATACTCCTAAGATAAAGCTATTGTTTTATATGTAATTTACTATCCTACTATTGCTAACTTAGGGCAACCAATTAACGTTGAATCGACTGAAATTTGCTTTTGTTGTTTGTTAAAAACCAAGGGGAGAGAAATTTTGCTTAATATATCAAGGGTCTAAATTATAGTTTATTGCTCATTGAGTTACTTACTATGTCTAGACCGCTATGAATAGAATAAAAAATACACTTTTTAAGTGATGACGTTTTTTAACTGTTTTTTACACTGTATTTGTCCACTTACATCGTTCTCTCTTCTTTAATGATTATTGAGTATGTTAGCCAACTATCGCTGGGTACCAACTTGCAAACACTACACCAAATAAGCCGACTAAAAATACAATGGATATCAACATCATTAAAGCAGCGGTGGCGATTATTATTACTCTATTAGACGTTTTACCTGCATACCTGACTAACTCAGCTATGAGCAGCGGCATAATATAAGAACATACGCTAATAGTTAACACGGTTGGACCTGTAAACGTTGCAGTATCAATTCCTAGTGAGCCGAACATTAAAAACCAGGCAAAAATCATCAGCCTAAAAAATAAAACGCCGTTTGCTGCAAGATATAAACGTATCGCCCAAATTTTATGTTTAGTGATATTACGCTTTCTGGCCGCTTGTACGGCTAATATACTCGCTAAAATAACCACGCAACCACTAAGCATAGTCAACGCATGCATTAAGGTGTTACCAACGGTTCCTCTGGCTATCATAAGGTACATACCTGCTAAAGAGATGGTACAGGCTAACATTACGAACACGCGACCATTGTAGCGGTGAAACTTAGTATACTTTGCTCTTATTGTAGGTATTAGCTGTAAGCTACCACCAATTATCATTATGATGGCGAGTAACACATGCAGAGCGTACATTGAATTACCGGTGGGATCGCTGGCAACATAGGCGGAGCTATTTATACGACTCCAGCCAGATATTCCCGTAGTGACCCCCGTAAGCCCGTATCCCAAGGAGAGGTAAATAACAAAGCAGGTTTGTGCCATTAAAAGGCACGTGAACCACATTTTTTTACTCATCTCAAGTAGCTCATTGGGCGTTTTTTTTATTGTTTGCATTAACATGTGCTTTTCCAGGAAATCTTTTCAATAGCCCAAATATAAAGACTTTCATGGTGATTTCTTCTCAAATTCGGAATTTGAGCAACGATATATTGATAATTTTTTGTAATTAGCTAGGGTGGTATAGACACATTCACTAACAAAGTTTTTTTGCCAACATACATGTTAATTTGTACCATGTAATTCAGGCCACGTTGTTGGTTAAAACGTCATTTTAAGAGCACGCTATTATGCAAAATTATTCCCCTTATTATCTTCTTCTTTTTGTTTGTATGGGGTTAATGTTTTTAAATGCGCTGAAAAAAGATAAGCAGCTGGTTAATTATTTATTTGTGATTTTTTGTGGTTCCCTTTGTATGGTGGCAGCACAAAAGCTCAGTGCGCAAAGTATTGGCGCGTATCAATATTTAATCGGGTTGTTCACTTGCGCAACATGTAATGTTTCATGGCTGATTGCAAGAACGTTATTTCGTGAGCATTCGCCAATTTCCCGCAGGCATGTGGCTTTTGCTGCAACCATTGCCGGCTTGATCATGTTTAATCAAACATGGCACTACTTAGTGAGCCTTGATCCTCAGCCTTTACCTACCAGTGATATAATGTGGCGCTTAAAGCAAGGGGTGAATGAGATCACCATATTGCTTTCATCAAGTATCCTTGCGCTTTCTTTTTGGGAGGCGTTTAGAGGTTATAGTAAAAAAACACAGTCACAAAAAATGCAATCAGTCATCTTTGGGAGCGCTTGGGTTTTAGCTGTGTTTAATGCAAGTATTTTTCCTAAGTTTATTTTTAGCGCGGCTGAAATTGAGCTGTATAACCCCATTATCATAACTTCATCTGCACTTTTAATAGTATTTGCAATGCAGGGAGTTATGCTGCTTCAAGCAATTACTACTAATAAGCAAAAGTTAAATCACAATAGTAAGAGCAAGACTGCTTTTGATACTGATGATGTAAAAGAGTCTTGTGGTAGTGTTCATCACCAAGAGCAAGTGCCCTCAGAATTAATAGGAGGTATTGCTGAACTGATGAGCGAGCAGCAGTTATTTTTACAAACTAGCCTTAAAATTTCGGATTTTGCACAAGCGCTCAAAGTGCCGGAATACAAAATTAGTAGAGCAATTCGCTATCACTATAAAGTAGCTAACTTTAATCTGTTTATTAACCAATACCGTGTAAATTATGCGAAGACATTATTAGCAAGTGAACAAGCCAAAGAGTGGAGTATTTTGAGCATTGCACTTGAAAGTGGTTTTTCTTCTCTTGCTACGTTTAATCGTGTGTTTAAAGATATTGTCGGCGGTATTCCTAACGAATATCGAAAACAAAACGATGACTACTATAATAAAGGTATACGGGAGCTTGTTGATTAGCCAGCTACGTTAAATTATCTGTAAATAAACCAAAAGGGTCTAATTTTAACTTCATATCAATGGTCTAGATTTATAGTTTATTGCTCATTGAGTTAATTATTATGTCTAGACCGCTGCGAATAGAGTATGAGAATACGTTTAACCGTGTAATGAAACTTTGAGAAGGCCGTGAAAATACCTTTTTAGTGATGAGGGTCGGAAGTGTTTTTGATACTGCATTGAGCAAGCAAGCCTTCGTTTTAATATTGAAGTGCATTCTTATTGTTTTATGGCCAATTACCATCATCTGCTAATAAAAATCCCCGAGTCGAAATTGGTTTTTATGGGTTCTATTTTAAGTGCTCATAAAAGTAAAAAGCCGTTGCAGTAATGCAACGCTTTTCATTATGGTTTTATGTGCTTAGGCAATACGAGCGTAAGGCTTTATAGTCCTTTAAGACCCTCTATTAATCATCTGGCCCTTTTAAGGTAAACACTAAATGTTTACGCATATCCTTTAAAATCACGCCTTTTTTAAGCATTGCGCCGCTTAAGCGTTTTTGCCATTTTAATAAATCTGGCTCTGCGGCTGCTAAGGCTTGCTCGTTTTCAAACTGAAAACACAGCAGTAGTGAACTTGGAAATAAGTGATATTCCACATCAAACCAGCATTGCAGCATGCCTGGGAGCTCAGCGCGGCCTTGCTCTTCTAATTTTTCAGCAGTATTGAGTACAAGCGCTTGCTGTTTTATTTGCACTGCAGAGAGTTTTTTCATTATTAAAATCCAAGTTAGCGGCTAAAAAATGCAGCCGGAATGTGGGCATTATACGCAAGCTTGTAGGCAGGCAACAACTTTGAAAGGGAGTTAATGTCCAATAGAGTGTATCTGCTTAAAATAAAGGGTCATGTTGCAAGGCACCTCCAGTTTTTCAACCTATGTAGATCGGATAAGTGGCGCAGCCGCGCCATCCGACTTTTTAAGTTTCATCACTGAACTCCGATTTGGGTATTAATATATTTTTTAGCTCAATAGTTAAGTAACCTTAACCTAAGCTTTTGCCAAGTTGCTTGCGACAACTGGGGAGTGGTTGTCGCAAGGCGCCTTTAGCGCCTCACCACACTACGCTTAATACTTATAAGAGGTATTAATTGGGTAGGTTTATTTGGAGCGGCGCTTGTCTAGTACGTAGCGTACGGCCATTCTTGCAACACCCGCACCAATACCTGAGACTACTGCCCATGTAACGGCCTCTTTAAGATCTGTTTCTTCGCTTGGTCTATCTTTTGGAGCTGGTTCGTTGGTAACCTTTTCCCACGATTTTTGTAAGGTTTTCCTTGTTAACATACCTGCAGATGCAGCGGCGAGACCTATACCTATTGTCGTAATTAGTTGTTTATTACTCATAATGTTCTCCTTTTTATAAATAACGGCAGCGTTATTTATGTATAACTCTTTAAGTAAGAATATTAATAACAGCAATTTACGTACCGATAGGCTGAGGCGTTTTTAAATCAGGGCGTTCTTGTTTTATGCAAATTAGTCGTTTAAAACCATACTCACATCACACTTTCACCACATTTACACACAAGCTAAATAACCACTGTAGAGCGTGCGCAACTCTGCTCAAAATCTTCTTTTTAGATATTAACTCTGCAATTTAACTTACCTTCTAGGCGGCTTATCGCACTCATTGCTGTACAGATAGTAAACACTTCCACCCTATGCTTTAATATTAAAAAACAAGGGAGGGCGTTATGAGTAAAAATCGATTTTTATTTAATAAATACGTTTTGGTAATGACAGTGTCGGGCACTTTGGCAGTGCCGCTACCAGTGCTGAGCAACGATAAGGGGCCGCTAGTTGAGCAGCTTTGTGCTAGTTGCCATAGTTTAACTAATCTTGAGCGCAGTGCGGGTTATAGCCAGCAGGACTGGCAAACATTAATAAGCTATATGGTTGATGCGGGCGCAGATACTGCGCTTAATAAAGATATAAGTGCTTATTTAGCTGAGCATTATCCTGTTAATACCAAGCGCGAGTCTAAGGTTGTTACCGGCGATTTAAAGCTTAGCTTTAAGTACTGGCAAGTGCCAACGCTTGGGCAGCGCGCTCGCGATCCGGTGCAAGGTAAAAACGGACTTATTTGGTGGGTTGGCCAGTGGGGTAATATTTTAGGCAGGTTAGACCCTCAAACCGGCGATATGAAAGAGTACACACTGCCAAGTGGTACCTATGCGCACAGTGTGTCGCTTGATAAAAATCAAACCCCTTGGTTTTTAGGCAATAAAAATGGCACGGTTGGATATTTAGACTTAAAAACCGAAAAATTTAAAGTGTATAAAATGCCAAATAAAAATGCCCGCGACCCGCATACTGGTGTATTTGATGAAGCCGGAATATTTTGGTTTACCCTCCAGCATAGCAATATGATTGGCAAGCTAGACCCTACAACTGGCGATATTCAATTAGCTACTTTACCCACTAAAGGCTCGCGGCCATATGGTATTAAGCTTGATTCAAAAGGTACGCCGTGGGTGTCGTGTAATGGTAGTAACTGTTTGGTTAAAGTTGATAAAAATACCATGGAGCTTAGTGAGATAAAACTCCCAGGCGCTAAAACGCATACTAGGCGATTAGCCATTACGCCTGACGATATGGTTTTTTATGTTAACTCTGGTATGGGTAAACTTGGCCGCTATAACCCCAAAAACGGTAAAATAACGCAGTGGGATAATCCCAGTGGTGAAAACAGTCACCCGTATGCAATTGAATATGCCGATAACGCCATTTGGTTTAACGAGTCAGCCAAGCGTCCTGAAACCTTAGTAAGGTTCGACCTTAATACCGAAACTATGCAGAGCTGGCAAATTCCGAGTAAAGAAGGAGTTTACTCTGGCTTAATTAGGCATATGCGCATGGGGAATAATGGGCTGATCATTCATCAAACAGCGACCAACCAATTAGCTGAAATTACGTGGAGTAAGTAATAATTTATTTTCTGTTAAAGCTGTGTACTGCTTATTAGTAAGTTTTCTTATATTAGGTAGGAGTTTTTTACAAAGCTTAGCAACTTTTACCTTTTAAATAAGTAAATTGATACAATTATTTATTTAAGGTATTGATTTTTATTAGTTAAATTTGTGGTTTGGGTTTTGCTTGGTAGTAAGTGTATTTTCTTAAATAAAATAAAGGAGTTATTATGAGTACCGTTATTACTGGGTTATTTGAAAGTGCATCACAAGCAACACTCGCAATTTATAGATTAGAAGCTTTAGGTATTAATGAAGCTGACATAAGCATTGTAGCCAACGACTCATACGCAAAGGAAGATTTTGCTGTAGACGAAGGTACAAAAGCCGCTGAAGGTGGCCTTGTAGGCGCGGCTTCAGGTGGTATTCTTGCTGCAATTATTGGCGGTTTTACTGCAGTAGGTACTGTAGCAACAGGTGGTACGGGCTTATTAGTTGCCGGACCATTAGTCGCAGCATTTGCTGCTGGTGGCGCAGGCGCCGCAGTAGGTGGTACTTTAGGTGCTGCAATTGGTGCATTTATTCCTGAGCACGAAATTAAATATTATGAAGATGCCATTGAAAAGGGCTCTATATTAATTGGTGTTAAGTACGATAGTGACAACAAAAACGCTATTGAAGAAATACTTAACAATGCAGGCGCAAGTAACGTTTCTAAGGCTTAACGTTAACTAATTAGTTTCAAAATTAATTAAAAAGGTGAAACTTCGTTTCACCTTTTTTTTCGTTTTTAACGGCGGAGCAATCATAAATATTAACGTAATTTTTTGTCATTAAATAAACTCCATATATAAGTAAATTGGTTTTAAACATGCTTTGATTATAGAAAAGACTTATTTAGATAGGCGCTTTTTATTACATGTCGTAAGGCCCCCCTAACAACACCAACTCTCGAGACTACCGCCTATATAATAACGGCCTTTTTAATAGCTGCCTTTTAACTTGGCTTGTCTTTTTGGACTGGATCGTTGGTAGTCTTCTTTTATCAGTTTTGTAAAGTTGCCATTCTGTTTGTAAATATGCCTTGGTTTTTGTTTAACTTTTGGGTGAAAGTCAGTTTTTTTAATTAATTAGCTATTTATTTAAAATTAATAAAAATTATAAATTTACTTTTTAATCAATAGATTAAAAATAAATAATATATAAATTCATGTTTCCGCGTAGGGCTGGTATATACATTGAAGCTACTTATTTAATAGTCGCTTAATTTAGCGTTATTGCTTTATTAATTTGATACTAAACGAGGAGATGATGATGAATTGTTTGCAGTTTGATTCAAACGCTAAAAGATCTTTAACCCGCGTTTTAAAACCAGCTTTTGCGATACTACTTACCGGTGTGTTACTACAAAATAGCGCACTGGCTAATGTAAAAGTTCAAATGCACCAAGTAACTAAGTCAGGCCAAGGGCAATCACTAGGTACTATTACGCTAACAGAAAATGATAACGGCGTTGTTTTTACACCAAGTTTAAAAGGTTTAACACCGGGGCAGCATGGTTTTCATGTTCACCAATTTGCTAGTTGTGAACCCAAGAAAAAAGGCGAGAAAGTTGTGCCGGGGGGCGCCGCTGGTGGGCATTTCGATCCAAAAGCTAGCGAGCATCATGATGCTCCTTGGGGGGATGGCCATTTAGGCGATTTACCGGCGTTGTATGTAAATGAAAGTGGCCAAGCTAAATCGCCTGTTTTAGCACCAAGGCTCACGCTTGAAAAACTTAAACAACACGCAGTAATGATTCACGAAGGAAGTGATAACTATGCAGATAAGCCAAAGCCATTAGGTGGCGGTGGCAAACGTGTTGCTTGTGGCGTAATTGAGTAAATATAAGGAGAAAGTTATGCCATATAAAAACCGTGACGAACTACCTGAGTCGGTAAAAAGTAACTTACCTAAACATGCTCAAGACATATATCAAGAGGCGTTTAATAGTGCGTGGGATACCTATAAGGACCCTAGCGATAGAAAAAACGATGATGACCGCGAAACAACAGCGCACAAAGTAGCTTGGTCGGCGGTTAAAAATAGTTATAGCAAAAATGATAATGGAAATTGGGTAAAGTCGAGTAACTAAACTAACAACAAAGCTTAAGCATTTAAAAGCCGCCATAGCTGATATAGCGGCTTTTTATATAGACGTTTTATAGTTGCGATGTTTATACAATACTTTGCAGTCTGTTTGAGTAAAAACTGGTAAGCAAAACCATAAGTACTGGTTTAAACACGAATGTGAGTTTGGTTTAAATTTGCGTTATTATTTATTTGTATTAGCCAATCAGAGAACACTTTGAATTATTTAGCTCATCTTTATTTAGCGCAGCCCACAGCCGATTCTCACTTTGGGAACCTGTTGGGTGACTTTGGTGGAAAAAGACATGTAAAGCACTTACCAAACACAGTTAAAAATGGCCTCGATAACCATTATTTAGTTGATAAATTTACCGACTCTCACCGCGCAGTTAAACACGCTAAACAATACTTTTCACCCGAGCGTACACGCTTTGCGGGTGTGGCTATTGATGTGGTGTTTGATCACTTTTTAATTGTGCATTGGCAACGATTTAGCAAGCAACCTTTAAGTGATTTTAAGTACACCAGCTATCAGCTTTTAAATAACCGTATACCTGTTATGCCACCGCGAATGCAGCATGTTGTAACAAGTATGACTAAAAACGATTGGTTTAAAGAGTACGAAACCGTTGAGGGGGTAGGGCTTGCGCTCGATAACATAGCCAAACGCATTCGTTTTACGAACACTTTTGCGGGCGCGGCTGATGACATAGCACAGAATTACGATGAATTAGAAGCCGTGTTTTTAGCGTTCTTCCCGGAGCTAATTAAGCATGTAAGTGAGTTTGACCTTGAAAGCACCCCAAAAAATGGCATAAAGCGCATTATTTAAAGTTTTCATCAATTGTTAATCTTTTGTGATAAGTTAAGGTGAAAAAAACGCTACTCTAATACAAATTAATTTTTGAGTGTTTTTAATGAATCGCAATTACTTGGTTATTGTGGGCTTTGCCGTTTTAGCGGCATTTCAATCTGGTGCTGTATTGGCTTTTGACTTTGACTTAAAGTCTGTACGAACAACTATTTCAAACCCAAGCACTAGCCACGCATTAATATACGATGACTTGGCTGGAAGTAATCAAAAAACACTGTTTTCGTTAGAGCCCATAAACAACCAACGTGTGGGTGTGTTTTTTGATATTAACGACATTGAAATTGGCTACTCTGCCGATATTTTTGAAGATGATGTTGAAACAAAAACACAAGATATACTGCTTTCATATAGAAAGTTTAAAAATTCTAAAATCACTTTTAACTATCAAACGCTTGAAGGACTGCAAAGCACGGCTAGCAATTTAAGCGGCAATCAAACGGATCAAATTTTCTCGCAAAATACACGTTCAACCAAGTTTGAGCTATCTGGCCAACACAATTTTTATACCTTCAATAATAAAGCGTCTTTGTTTGAGCATTTTTTTCTTAATAGGCCAAAGCTAAGTAACAAATTTGATATGTCGTTAAGTATTGTTGGCGCGTGGTCTTTCAAGCATGTATCCCTTGAGAATAAAGATAATATTGTATTTCAGGCTGATTTTTTAAATTCACCTGTGCCACAGGTCACTAAGTTAATTTCTAATTCTTATGGGGCGAGTATTGGCTCGCTTTTATCATTTTCGTTACCGCATAATGTTCACGTATTTGCTGAATACAAAGTAGGTAAAGGGCATATTCAAAACACAAACCCTAGGGTGGGGTTAAAAGATTCGGGCGCCGAAAAAGTTGAAGCATACGGCGGTGGAATTTCTTGGACTTCCGACAATAAAAAACTTATGGTCGTACTACGCGCGTGGGAGCAAACAGGCCGGCATATAGATACTTCTTTTGGTGATTTGTCAGTAATTAATTTTTTTTAGTATTGATCACCGAAATAGTAAATTTACCAGGAATACTATGAGTAAGAATAACGCAGTACCTCAGGCTTATGTGAAGCAAGAGGAAGGTTACCGAATTAAAGCCTTAAGATTGTACCCTTGGGTATGTGGGCGTTGTGCCCGTGAGTTTGAGTACTCTAATTTACGTGAGTTAACGGTGCATCATATAGATCATAATCACAGTAATAATCCAGAGGATGGCAGTAACTGGGAGTTATTGTGTATTTATTGCCACGACAATGAGCACAATAAATACCACGAACATATTATGTATGGCGGGTCGACTACAGAGCGAAAAGTTGAGGCTGCAACGCATTCTCCATTTGCCGATTTAAAAGCGATGCTTAATAAATCAAAGTAGCTTTAGAGAGAGCTATTTAGCAAGAGCGAAGCATTTTGTGCCTCGCTCAAACTTGTCGCTAAATTTTAATCGCCTCAGTGGGCGTTGTTGATAATCCACTAAAATACTTCATTACTAATTGGCCTTGGCTGTCTTTTTCTATTACTAAGTAATTGTTTGAATTAGGATAGTAAAAGCTATTTTTAGACATGGTAATTAGTTTTGTTTTATCGCCACCGGTGCGCTTAGAATACAAAACGTCATTTTCAAAAATTAGGCTGCGTAAGGTGTTTTTATCAATACGGTAATCACCCAATACGGGCGCTAACTGCTGCGCTGTTACATCTGCTTTTTTAAACTCGGGGAGCGCAATACCCAGTGCTTTGGCTGTGAGTTTTTCGTTGATAAAAATAGGGTTTATGTGGTTTGAATTAGCCAGTACTGCAACATATAGCTTTTGCTCTGGAATATAGCGTGCATGTGCTAAAAAGCCATTTATTCCGCCAGTGTGTTTAATTACGGTGTATTCATTCAAAGGCTTAATAATTAATCCGTAACCATAGGATGAAAAGCTGCCGTCATTGAGTTTAAAAGGGCTAACCATCTTCTCATAACTTGCTTTACTAATAAGCTTGCCAGACGATAATGCGCTAAACCAAATGTTTAAGTCGGTTGGGGTAGATATAAGCGCACCTGCGGCATAAGGCCAGTCCATATTAATATAACTTGTGTTTATAAAGCCTTGCTCTGTTTGCTCATACCCAGCTGCGCGGTGAGCAACAATTTCTTGCCCTTCATAGCTGCTTTGAGTCATCCCTAGTTTTTTAAATATATTTTGTTCAATAAAGTCTTTGTAAGATTGCCCACTCGCCACTTCAATTATTTTACCTAGCAGTGAATAGCCCGTGTTCGAATAAGCCATCGCTTCGCCGGGTTCAAACACCATTGGGTGTTTGGCAAATCTCTTGAGTGTATCGTCAACGCTGATGGGTACTTGTATTTCTTTATCGAATAAGTCGTCGTCATCTGTGTAGTTGGCTATGCCTGAGGTGTGGGTTAATAAGTTTTCGATTGTGACGAGGTTGCCCTCGGTGGGGAAGCTTGCAACATACTTATGAATATCATCGGTAACCGCTAGCTTACCTTGCTCTTGCAACATCATAATTGCAGCTGCAGTAAATTGTTTTGAAATAGAACCTAAACGTAAAACGCTTTGCTCATTAAGTGCAATGTTATGCTCAAGGTTGGCAAGCCCGCGCGTTCCTTTGAAAAGTACTTTGCCATTTTTGCTTATAATTACCGATACCCCGGGCTCGTTTTCAACTAGGCTCTCGTTAAGAATTTCCTGATATTGCGAGGCTGTCGGATTTGCTATTACAAGGCTGGGTGTTAATAGCAAGAGGGCTAACAAACAGCTAGCGTAAAATGGCTTAATCATATTCATCCTTTTAGTTTTTATACCAAACCTGTAAATAGGTTTAGCAATCCTTGTACTTATTAGTGAATTAATATTGCACAGCTAAAAAGTAAACACAATTATCAGATTTTATAGGGACTCAGTAATAGGTATAATCGCCGCGTTTATTGGTTTTATTATTTTCTTACAAGGAAGTTATTTATATGCCTGATATAACGGCTCTATTTTATATTGCGATTATGGCTTTTTATTTATTACACAAAAACGAAGAGGGCAAAATATTAGTGCCCATAATAGGTTTTGCTGCAATTCCTCTTTTTAGCAACGATTACTGGCTATGGTTTAAGGTAAGCGTAGGGTTAGGAATTTATGTATTGATGGTGGAAAAAGCTAAAGCAGGGTATACCGGTGGCGGGGCTGTTTCAGCATTTGCTATGTTTTTTATGGTGGCTTTTTTAGTTAGTATTATTATAAAAACTATTTTTTCTGTTGCTATTAAATTTAGTTTTTAAACCTCATGTTTATTTAGTCAAAACTAAATTATCTCTACTTTCTCGCGCATACTTGTGGTTTATTATTTTTAATAAACCACAAGTAGCCCTTTAATTTAAATTAATGAGTTAAAAACATTCCAACATTAGTGCCAAAAACTAGTGGCACTGTATCTTTACCTATTTTGCCAAATTTTATTGAGTTACCCATTACTTCTCCCGCTAATGGGTAGCCTTGCCATATAATGTCACCTGTCTTTGTACTAACTTCAGAGATAAGACTTGATTGTGAATAATAATTATTGTCACTTGAGTTTGTGGTAATTAATACATTATCAGAATAAGGTAATTGTATTAGGCCTGTTACTTCACCATTAATTCGAGCTTTTAGTAATAGTTCTAAGTCTAATGAAAAAGTAACTAAATTACCCTGATATGAGTATTCAGGAGAAAAACATAAAACACTATCCGTTTGAGGTTGTGCATAAAGACTCTTACATTCCTCTGAGTTTACTGAACTGGAGCGCATGCTCAGTTTATTATTCTCAAAGGTAAGAGTTGTTAGGCTATCTCGAGTACTTAGTATTACTAATTTTTCCCCTAAAGTACTTGTTGTGGCAGTAATTGAGGTGATGGCACTGCTAGCTGTCCATGTAGCTAGAATATTATTGTTACTAATGTCGTGTACGGTAAGTGTTTCATATGTGGCTATTAATGCATCGTCATAGCCATCGTTATTAATATCAGTAACCTCTAAAGTATTATAATTAGAAGAGTCATCTTCTGTCGTTACTTGCCATTTAGAAATATCAGACTCTAATTCAATTACGTTTAGGGAAGGAGAGTAATTGCGAGTTCCAAATATAAATAATTCATCATAATTGTCTGAATCTATATCACCTATTGCTGCTAGGGCTGCTTCGAGAATATTTGATGAGCTATTATAATTAGGTGTAACTTCACCATCTTCATTCATAGTTAAGTATCGAGGGCGAATATAGCCACTATTTGTACTAGGAATTATATAAACTGCCGCCTCTTTTTCAGGGCTTATATTTGCCCACCCAGCTGCAATATAGGAATCGTATTGTGAAGGTGATTCTCTATTTGCGTTATGCCATAAAATTTCGGGATTTGGAGTAATACCAGCGACTACTAGTATATCTTTACCTGAACTGCTTAAGCCTGTCCCCCAAACAATTTCTTCTTTACCATCATTATTAATATCGCCAACAACCATCGCAGCGCTGCCATGATCTATAAGTGGCAGTGTCCACAGCTCTGCATGGGTATTAACAGTAATATCGTAGGCGTGAACTTGACCCCATTGGCAGTCGCCAATTATTATCTCATCGGCTGGGTCGTTATCTATATTTGCTGTGGCTACAGAACAATTATCCTGATTATTAATAGTTAGGATTTGAGAGCGATCATTAGCATTCCATACTGTTATCGAATTCCATCCTTCAGTGCTAATGATCTCATCTATACCATCGCTATTTACGTCACCTGTTGCCATAATTGGGCCAAAGCCGTCAGCGTTAAACCATTGACTGCTAGCACTTTGGATATCAAAAACTTCACCGTTTGAGAGTATTAATTCTAATGATGTGTCGCTATCGATATTGGCAACAGCTATTTCAATAGGAGAATCTCCCTCTAGAGAAAAGCTAAAAAGCTCTGTTTGAAAATTATTGTCGTAAACAACAGCTTCTTTAGCGCTATAGCTTTCACCAAAAATTACGATTAATTCAGGTTCGCTATCACTATCAATATTTTTTACCATAAAATTGTGGATAGTTTTACTTGTCGAAAATACACTGCGAGGGGGCTGTGTAAAACCACTTACTTGATAGATATTATTATTTGTTCCTACAAAGGTATTGTTTACGCCATTATCTTCTTTAAATACAGATAGGCGCATTTCATTCTGATTACCGCCAAAAGAGTATGGGTAGCTGTAAATTGATTCGAATCCATCGCTTTTTTGAGATATAACAGACAGTCCACCTAATTTATCAAGCACCAACATTTCGTTATTTTCATCGCCAATGAAGTTACCAATTTGCATACCGTTAGATATATGGGTGAGCTCAATATCCTTTCGCATTGTAGGTGCTTTAAAGTTTGGTATTGTTACATTTATTTCACTAACTAATGGCTCAAGGGTTCTATCAGATGTAAAAGCAAATTTAACCGTATTTTGTTGCGTTATCATAGGTAATAGTGGGGTCCATTTTACTTCCCCTTTGCTTGATACCGTCATTCCAGTGGGTCCGTATAATAACTCGACTGGGGTGTCTGACTCAGCATCTTTATTTACATTGAATGTAACTTCTTCACCTGCTTTTGCTTCAGTAGGTGCGCTTGATAAAGACAACGTTATTGCTCTATCAAGTGTAAAAATAGCACTGCCGCCAGTGCCTGATTCATACCATTGCATTTGTTGTTCATTAGGAAAACTAGCAAATAGCTCAAGGTTAGCCCCAACAATATAATCAAAAGAACTTTCACAGTCATACCCTTGATTTTGTTGCTCAAAGCTTAGGGTTAATGAGTGACGTTCACCGCTATCAACAGATGCATCAAATGAGTAGCTACCGGTTACATTCGACTGATTAGAATTGATTTCGAAACTACCATCTGTATTAAACTGAAATGTTTCTAAGCATTTATTTGGGTACTCGTAAAACCAAGTGGCACTAATTGATTTTGATGTTTCATTAACAGCAGTTACAGCGGAGTTTGGGGCGTCTTCACCCCCGCCACCGCAACCGGAAATGAAGCTCGTTGATAAAAATATTACAGAGAGTAGCTTTCGCATTACATCTTCCTTAATCTGAGCTTTGATAAGCCATATAAATAAACTGAAATATAAGATTAGCCATGACGCTGAGCATAACTAATGTATAAAAGTGAACGAATTGTGAATAAAAATAATCAGTAAATCTAGTTAAATCATAATTATTTGTAAACATAAGTAAATTGAACGACTGCTAAAGTGGTTGGTTTGAGATAATTAATAGTCGTACGGCTGTTGCGCATAGCCGGTACTAATTGAGCGTCCAAAAAAAAGGCCGGTTACTACTTGGTAGTACGGCCTTTTAAAACTCTAGAATAGATTAGTAATTATAAAGTTTATTTTTTCTTTTCGCTTGGTGCTGGTTGGCCATAATTAGGTGAACGAGGTCCATATAATAAGCCGTTGTAAACATCTGAAGAAAGTAAGCGTGTTGAAGTCATTGCTGCGATTTCAAAGCCTTTATCGGTTACCGTTTCAGCAATTTGATTGATTGCTGCAATAACAAGCATACCTACAAGGCCACCACCGCCATTACTTTGTTGTTCAGCTGAAGAGGCTCTTGCTTTACCTTGCCATAATTGCTCGCCAGTGCGTAAATCAACTAGTGAGGCTGACACAGTTACAGCTGTTTCGCTAGAAATTACAACATAGCTAGTGCCGTATTCTTCAATAGTGATGTAAAGCGCAGAGTCTGCACCAAAAATTTCATGTAATTTATTCGCCGGTACTTGGTGTACGTCGCTTGCAACAGTGAGGCCATTACCTTTAAAGGTTTGATCAACTAAAGCAACAGGAAAAACATAAAAACCCGACTCAGCTATAGGCGCGACCATTTGAGTCATCACACTGTATGGTGCAATTACTTCAGGTGTATTATTTAGCGGAGGTAAAATAATAACTGAGTGAGGGTCTGCTTGTTTAAATGCTGTGTAGTCATGTGCTGGTGGAGGTGAAACACAACCAGCGAGTAATGCGACTAATGCGATCGCTGTGTATGATTTTAAATTAAGCATATTAAGCGCCTTTCGCAGATTTTAGAAGGAAGTCGATGTAATGAACTGATTCTGGGAAAAGTGATTTCTCAGTTTCGAAGTGAGTAGTGCCTAATGAAGGATTACCCGTTTCAAAGTACAGCATACCTAGGTGAGCATGTAGGCCAGGTGCAACATTCTTACTTTTGTTTGCGGCATCGGCAATAATTTGCTCAAGCATACTAATTTGCTCTTCGGCTGTTACGTCATCTGCTTTTAAATAGGCGTATACGGCAGTGCTATAGTCGCCGTAATAGTAAATAGGTTCTTTCGTTGAGTTACAACCCGTTAGGGCTATACAAACAAATGCTAAGGTAATTAGCTTTTTCATTATTTATTGCCCCATTGGCCAGCCTCAAGACCAGTAACTAACTTGTTAACGACTTCGCGAATAGCTAGGTCAAGTACTTTGCCATTTAATGTGGCATCGTATGAAGCTGTGCTACCAAAACCAATAACTTCACGTTCTGATAGACTGTATTCACCAGCACCTTGCACTGAATAAATAACTTCTGATGTAGTAACATCAACAACATTAAGCGTTACTTTAGCATAAGCAATTTGCGATTTACCTTTACCCAATAAACCAAAAAGCTGGCGATCGCCAATGGCTTTACGGCCAAACTCTGTTACATCACCAGTTACAACAAATTTAGCACCGCTAAGAACTTGTTTTGTACCTGTTAACTTTGCCTCTTCCGCAAGGGCTGCCATATTGTCGCGATCAAGCACACTAAAGCGATTTGTTTGTTGTAAGTGGCTCATTAGTGTTGTTTTTGCTTGGCTACCTAAACGGTCTTGGCCTGATGCAAATATACCATTTTGAAAGCTCGAACGGTTTACAAACTGACCTACGACTAGTTTGCTTTTTGCACCTGAGTAGGTTGTGTTATAGCTAGCAACAGTTGGTGTTTCTATTACTTTTGATGATGTTGTAGCACACCCAGCTAAAGACGAAGCTGTAATTGCAGCGATTACAATTGTTTTAATGTGGCTTTGGTTAATTCGCATAAATTTTTGTCCATATAGATAATTGCAGAAGTTTTTATTGATAGGCGCTTGATTTTTATACTTATAAGTCAATTACTTATTTCAAGAGTCCATTCAACTTACTTTATAAACAAAAGTTGATGTAAATACAATGTTATTTATGTTTTATACAGATACACACAATGAAAAAGAATAAATTCTTTGTAATAACAATGCTAATTCATTAGTTTTTAAATTATTGAAAGCCTTTTTCTATAGTTGATATACAAGGAGATTTATTGCGCGCTGAGTTGTTAATTAGTAATTTTATTCAATTAACTGTAATTTTTAAAACCAATCGGCTGCAACTTGTAGTGGGGAAGGATCGCCTTTTTTAGATACCTAAAACACTAAGGCTTGCTTTGTTGGCGATATTTTTTTAGCGCGAGGCAGGGTTAAGTCAGCTAATGATAATTGCTGCTTGGTCTGCATGTCATTTTGCTCGTAGCCAATAACAACAAAGTCGTGTTTTAACTTATGGCCTGCGTTTTCGCCGCTGTGTATTTGTGTTTCTATGCCAAAGCCTAACAGAGCTACATGGGCTATTAAGTTTTGGTCAGTATTATCTTCGATATTAACAGTATCGTATTCGAGATTAATTTTACTGTTGTTTATAGTCGCTTTTAAATTACCTAAATAACGGGCTTTAGCTACAGGAATAGCTTGTTTATAAAACCAACCTTGCCACCCGTTGCCGTTAACCATAAATCCTGGAGTAGCTACAATCCTACTTTTACCGAGTGCCTTATACGTGCGTTGTCTTTTACTAAACACAGCAGAGGCAAACGGGTCTTTCCAACCCAAATAATCCCAATAAGTAACATGAAAATTAATAGGGATAAAATCAGTCCATAGTTTTTCATCATCTGTAAGCGTTGAAATCCAGCGCTCTGCTGGTGGGCAGCTACTGCAACCTTGCGACGTGTAAAGCTCTAAAAAGGTAGTCGGATTAGCTGTACTGGAAATAGTTACTTGCTCAGCAGCTTGGCTTTGAAAGCAAAAAATTATTAACCCAACAAGTGAAATTAAAAATGGATGGGATAGTGCTTTAAAAGGCATGTTACTTCTCGCAAAGGCTGATATTGCATTCAGCCTAAATGATATTTACGAATGTAGTATCACGAAATACTCACAATTAAATCACGTTTTAACTGTGTATTTTATTTAGCTGCTCAATTATTGAAATACTTTACATGACTAAATTTTATTTTTAGGAAATATTATACTTAATTTGATGGTTTGTTAGTTAAAAGCGTCAACCTTTAGTGTGTAAGTGTTTTTTTTATATAGAGGTTATCAAATTTTGAGTTTTTATTTATTTATTGGCAATAAAGGTGCGATATTTATCAAGGTTATATTTACCTAATAAATATTATGCTAATTAGTTTTTTAGCCTTTTTTATCTAGAAATAAGGGGGGAGTGAGTTGTTTTAGGAAGTATCGCTTCGTTTTATTATTTTAATTAAGTTAATTATTTGTGTTTTATTTTTTTTATTGTTCTGATAAGTGGTACGGTATTGTGTTGCTTAAGTTGCTATCCTGTTGTTTTATTTGGTTTTTAATTGTTGCCTTTAAGTGTCATTTAGTTAAAATAAGGTTTCAGTATAACTTTTTATTGGGTCAAAACACCCGATTTTAGTTTTAAACGGATGTTTGATTTACTAAAAATCAGTAAATTTCAAAAGGATTTATTAAATGAAAAAGACAAAGTGCTTTGCATTGTGTTTAATCGCAACCTCTATTTTAACTGCGTGTGGCAGTGATAAAGACCCATCTAGTACTAGTGAAACACCTAAAGTAGTAGCCAATACAGCACCTTCAGTAAATGCAGGAGCTGACCTTATCGTAGATGAAAATCAATCTATTTCATTTACAGGAACAGCTGAAGACTCAACCGGTACAATAGCAAGCTATGCATGGCAGCAAACCTCTGGGATTGATTTAGAGCTTAGCGGCTTAGATACAAGCACCCTTTCTTTTACAGCGCCAGAAGTAGATGAAGAGCAAGTTGTTGTATTTGAATTAGTTGCTACTGATGATGGTGGTTTGACTGCATCTGACTCTATTTCAATTACTATTAAAAATGTACTAGTAGAACCAACATTGAGCTTAAACGAAAGAGTCACTGTTGAAGAAAATACAGAAGTAGAAATTACAAGCATAGCAGAAGATTCTAATGGCTCAATAGTGTCGTATGCTTGGCAACAAACTGACGGCATTATCATTGAAATTGATAACTTAACTAATGATTCTTTAAAATTTATTGCTCCAGAAGTTGATTTTGATACAACGTTAACTTTTGGCTTAACAGTGACAGATAATGATGGTCAAACAGCTACAAGTAGTGTTTTTGTTGATGTGACTAATGTTGCCGCAAGTGTTATGTCTATACCTGGTGGTAGTGAAAATATTGTTATAGATGGGCAAACCGTTGAGGCAGCGCTGAATGAAGTATTAGTACATTTAAACGATGATGTTACAGAAGCTGAATTAGAAGCTGTTTTTGATGAGATTAGTAATAATGATGCTGGAATCGCAAGTTTTGATGATGCATTAAAAGTATTACAGATAAGAGTTAGAGAAGGCGCTTCTGAAAATAGCTTGATAACAAAAATTGGGGAAATGGGCGGCGTTAGGCATGCAGGTTTAAATACTGTTATAGAGTCAAAAAACTTAAGTCTGATTAGTAATTATAATCATGTAATCAAAAATAAAAACACTGTAATACAATATATTGCAGAGGAAAGCACTGATGAGCCTCTTTTTTCTGGAGATTATTGGGTTAAAGCTGTAGCCGCAGATAAAGCATGGGATGCATTACAAGAACGTACTTTAGCGCCAGTGACATTAGGTGTTGTTGATACCGGTATAGGTGCAGGACAAATTAGCATTGAAAGCTCTCGCTTAACTCGTCTACGCGCACAAGAGAATGGCCAATTTGGTGTTGTTGAAGGTGATGATACAGAAACTGATAGTTCTCATGGGTTGTGGGTATCTAGCTTTATTGCTGGATATAACACGAGTGAAGGCAGTGCAGTGTATGGTGTTGATCACAGTGCCAACTTAATACATACCGATATTTATGTTAAGCGTTGTAAGGATGGATCAACTACTGAAGAGTGTTCATCTGAATCTCCTATTAAAACTTATATAACAGATTTAATAGCAGGAACTAAGGCGACTATAGATAACGGTGCGAGCATTGTAAATATATCTTGGGGTGATACAAGCACTTGTGCTGACGACTCACAAGTTAGATTAAAAAGTAATAGAATTTGGCGTCTACAACAAACTAACTTAGTGGAATACGCAAAAGAAAAAGATGTATTACTAGTTTATTCGGCTGGTAATAACTGTGAAAAAAATGATGATCAACTTTTAGTTGATATCAATGATATCGCCCAAGATGCTTGGCAAACAAATACATTGATTGTAGCGGCAACAGATGCAGATGATAAAGAAACTGATTTTACACGTATGGGTAACGTCGTAAATATTGCGGCTCCTGGTGATCAAATGGGGTGGGGGAATACTGATGGTAGCTTAGGCGTAGGTACATCATTTTCAGCTGCTTTAGTAACAGGCTCTGCAGGGATTGTGAAAGGAATTAATAGTTCATTAAAAGCAGCGGAGATTAAAGATATTTTAGTTGCTACATCTTCTAATTTAACGCTTTCTGAAGAGTCAAAAGCTCTAGGCACAACCGGTCCTACGCAGTTACTAAATATTCACTCTGCAATACAAACAGCCGATTTAACTGTTGATTCTGTTTTAGATGTTAAGGCACCAATTGCTTTATCTAAAGGGGATAAAACTACTTCGCAGTTAAGCTTTACCTTACCTGAAACTACTGTGACAGCAATTGATGTCATGTTTTTAATTGATGTAAGCGGTAGTTATACTGATGATATAGCCAGCTTAAAAGAGCAAGCTGACAATATATTAGAAAACTTATCTGGTCGTGGAATTAATGTTGCTTTTGGGGTTTCTGCTTTTTCAGACTTTCCTATTGATGGTTACGGCCATGAATACGATGGTGATGAAGCGTTCTATTTATTACAGTCGGTGACTACAGATATAGATGCCGCAAAAACAGGAATCAATAATTTAACCATTTATTCAGGTAATGATTATCAAGAATCACAGTTAGAAGGTTTGTACCAAGCTGTAACTGGAGCTGGTAGAGATATAGACAACGATGGAAATTATACTAGTTTAGGTGATATTGAACCTATGAATATTGGTTGGCGTGAAGGTGCTTTAAAAGTTATTTTATTAGCGACAGACGCGCCATTTCATGATTCAGATATAGATGAGAATTACCCGGGTGCGGGCAAAACTGAGGTCATCAATGTATTACAAGAAAAAGGTGTGACGGTATTTGGATTGCAAAGCGGCTCAATTGGCTTAGCTACAGATGATTTAGATTCAATTGTGTTAGCTACCAAAGGACAAACATTTTTATTGTCGTATGATAGTAACGAAATTGCAGCGGCTATTTCTTCAGCTCTTGATGAGGCTTTAAAAGAAATCGATCTCTCAATTGAAGTGATTTCAGGAGAGCAGTGGGTTGAAACTATTACCCCTGTATTAATTGAGAACGTTAAACCAAATGAAGAAGTGACCTTTGAAATTAATTTGAAAGGGATTAAAAATGCCTCTCTTGAGGAATTAAATTACGAAGTGATACTTTGGATAAGAGGTGATGGTAGCGCAGTTGTAAGAAGGGTTGTAATTCCTATTACAGTTCCAACTTTAGCCGACTAATTTAGACAAAATTAAATGATTAATAAAGCCGATATTGAGCGTTGCTCAATATCGGCTTTTTATTTAATGGGCCAAATATGAGTAGTGCTAATACTTGCCATACTTTTAGTTTGTTGCTTCTGCAATTGATTTTTAAGCATATTACTTCATACAAAAGTTTATTTTTCTTTAGCATAAGTAATTTTTAAGATTGTAGTATCACGAAATACTCACAATTAAATCACGTTTTAACTGTGTATTTTACTTAGTTAAAACTTAATTTGAACACCCGCTCAAGTTGTGCTTTAATCGTTGCTCAATTATTGAGGAACTTTACATGATTAAATTTTATTTTCACCATACTCCTAACCCAATGAAGGTTGCACTCTTTTTAGAAGAAACAGGCTTACCGTTTGAACTTGTTCCTCTTGATACTTTAAAAGGTGAGCAACATACACCTGAATTTAAAGCAATTAATCCAAACGCTAAAGCGCCAGCAATTGTTGATGGTGAAACACGTGTGTTCGATTCGAATGCTATTTTAATGTACCTTTCTGAAAAGTATGGGAAGCTTGAAGGCAAGGGCGAGGACCGCGCTGAAATGCTGTCGTGGTTAATGTTTATCGCATCTGGTTTAGGTCCGTATTCAGGGCAAAGTGTACACTTTAGACACATGGCGCCAGAAGGGCTTGATTACGCGGTTAATCGCTATTTACGTGAAGCGCAGCGCCATTACGAAGTACTTGATACTCACCTTGAAGGTCGTGACTTTATAGTGGGTGATACATATACCATTGCTGATGTATCTGCATGGGGCTGGATTGATAAAGCACCGGTTGTACTAGGTGAAGAGGGCTTAGCGCCATATCCTAATCTTAAGCGCTGGTTTGAAAGTATTAATAACCGCCCAGCGGTTGCACGCGCACGCGCAATTGGCACTGACATCGAATTTAAAAAAGAGTTTGATGAAGACGCTAAAAAAGCGTTTTTTCCTTCAAACTATCCAAAAGTATAAAAAGTAATTAATACTAAACAGCAGATCAGTTAGCTGATCTGCTTATTGTATTTTATTGCTGTGTGAGCGGTTCTTTATTTTCGTCTGACTCAAACAAGCTAACCTCTTGCGTGTGCTGGCTTACGCTATTTCTTTTTAGGGCGATGTATAAATCTGAGTGAATATATATACCTTCTTTTCCTGACTTCATTCCTGCAATATCAAACCACGAAAGTAACTGACGTTTTCTACCTGCAAGCTCAAGCCTTATATCACGCTTTTTAAATATAACGTCGAGATCTGCAAGCATGGCCATTACACTTAAATCTAAATGAGTAAAGCAGGGCACAGCGTCAATTATTACACATTGTGTATCGTCTTTTTGCCTTGCGTATTGCTCAAGTAATCTGCGTTTAAAGTAGCTGGCATTAAAGTAAGTTAAAGGTGAATTAAAGCGATAGATGAACACACCTTGCACTGCTTTTGCTTTATCTGTGGCGTCTAAACTTCTTACTACACCGTTAACATCTACGCCTAATATGTTGTCTGTTGGGCGCATAACAGTGCGAATAAATTGAAATAACCCTAGTAATACAGCAAGTGTGATCCCTGGTATAACGCCAATAAATAACACCGCAAGTAAGGTGGCTGAGGCGAGATAAAATGCCTGTTTGTCTTTTCGTTTTAATTGCCAAACAGCTTTTAAATCGAGTAAGTGTACAGAGGCAATAATAAGTACAATACCTAGCGCTGCGCTTGGAATAAATTCAAGTGGGGCTGTTAAAAATACAGCTATGAGCGCAATAATAGCTGCTGCAATTATTGATACTAACTGTGTTTTACCACCTGTTGCATCGTTAACCGCGGTGCGTGAGTCGGCGCCACTGACGGCAAAACCTTGCGAAAGAGCTGACGCTATATTGGCAATACCCAACGCTCTAAATTCTTTATCGGCGTCTATGTCGTAGCCATTTTTAGCAGCAAAGCTGCGGGCAGTTAGCATCATACTAACAAAGCTCACGATGGCTAAGTTAAGTGCGGGTACCACCAGCTCACGAATAATCCCTAAATCAAAAACAGGGGTATTAAAAACGGGAAGTCCGCCAGTTACGGTGCCAATGGTTTTTATATCAAATTGTTTTAAATCAAAAATCCATACCAAAAGCGCACCAAAGGTAATAGCAAACATAGATGCAGGCCACCTGGGCTTTATCCGTTTCATGGCAAAATAGATCGCCAGTGTAAACAAAGCCATTAATAAGGTGGGAACATGTGTTTGCGCTAGGTATGTGGGCACACCACCGAGGCGTTCAAGTAAGTAGCGCTCATCAAAAGTAAAACCAAATACTTTAGAAAATTGACCCACAATAATAGTGATGGCTACGCCGTTTAGTAAGCCCATTAAAATAGGTTTAGATAAAAAGTCAGCTAATACACCTAACTTAAATTTACTGGCTATAAAGCACCAAAAGCCGGTCATGGCGGTCATGGTGACAACAAGTTGCCAATGCTTAAAGCTGTCACCTGCAGCAAGAGGTGTTACTACAGCGGCAATAACGGCGCAGGTTGCGGCATCTGGGCCGACTATTAATTGTTTTGAAGTGCCGAAAAGTGCATATAGCATCATTGGCAGTATGCAAGAGTATAACCCTACGGCGGCGTTAACACCGGTTAGTTGTGCGTAAGCAATGGCAACAGGTAAAGCCACTGCAGCTACTGATAGCGCCGCCCTTACATCATCAGCAAACCATTGGCGTTCATAGTGCAGCAATGTATTTAAACCGGGCATAAAATTATATAAACGCGACAGCACCTTAGTTTTCCTGCTAATAGTTACAACGTTTTGATAGTAAATTTAATATTCAAATAAGTATAGCTAGGACGACGGTTATTTTAATAAATTGCAGGTGATTATTTATCAAGATATTAAATTTATAATTTGGCAAAAAAGTGAAAATTGAATTTTCCTGAGGTATCTTTTAATCAGCTTATGTGCGTAGTATTAATGTACTGATATTGAGCACCTCAAGAAATCACTAAATCTAAAATCTAGTTTTAAATTTTTTAAGATTATTTAGCACCACATGCCGGATATAACTCAAGCACCTCTGTTACTACTTGTCCAAATAAGGCTTGTTCTTGCTGTGTTAAATCTATAGCAGGAATAAATGGCATTGTGTCTGTTAATTCCGAGGTAATGATTTGATAAAAGGTCATCGCTGTAAGGACATTCCCAGCATAGGATGCATGATTACCGTCGGCACTATGAAGGTTTATACTAGGCATTATTTCTAATACTCGATTCCACACGAAGCCAACTGGCGCTATGCAGCTAGGTTGTTTTTGACTGATTGCTAAATGGAGGTCGTAAACCTGCTTTGCTTCTGCTGGATCCCCTTTTTGAGGATGCTCTGGAAATAAAATAGGTGTAATTTTATGCTCTTTTGCGTTCGAGATTAATCGCTCAGTTGCGCTTGTAGGGTAGTCAGTCGAACCTGATTGTGAGTACTTTTGGCCTTGAAAAATTGCATGACTCCAGTTATCACTTTTTAATTTATCGACATTCGCATTTACTGCGACTATTTCATCTAAAAATCGACCACTGACAGTCGTTATTTTGACTGAAGTGCTAGGTAACTGGCTTGTAATAATTATTTCTAATAAGCCCCCTAACTGTGAACTATGGCTATTACCATAGATAATTATTTTGTAGTCACTTAAGGGACTGTTATTAATAACCGCTTTTGATTGTGGTATTTCAATGCTTTCAGCCTCTTTTGTTTTACTTCCCCCAGAGCCGCATGCTGTTAATAATAGTAATGATAATGTGATTGATATTGTTGTTATGTATTTTAGAAACATTGTTAATCCTTTTTTCGTACCAATTATAAGTACAGCTTTAGAATACTAGACATTTTATAACCAAGCTGCAAGGTTGCTGGTTTTTAGTGCAATGTATGGTGCTTAGTTTGTGCGCTAAAAGTGAAGTGCAGAAGGTTGATATTGTTTACGCGGTATCTAAATTTTAGTTTGGGGTATTATTCAATGATAATTTTATTGCTTTAAATAAATATTTAGTTATAAAAATTGTGCGATGTTTTAACACAAGTGCCACTTTTTTATAGACGTAAAAAAGCCTGCATAAAAGCAGGCTTTAGTTTCTAGGGAAAATTAAAATTTAGCGCGAATACCAAAGCTGTAACGGCGATCCGCTTCAGTGTACTTCCAAGCACCACCTAGTTCAGATAGGTAAATAGAAGGCTCACCCGTTAAGTTGGTCGCATTACCTACTAAGGTCACGTTTTCGTTAATATCCCAGCTTGCAGAGAAGTCTAACTGGCCTCTGTCGTCACGGTAGTTATTACCGTAAACAGTACCTTCTGCTGAAATACTGCCGTCTGAGTTAATATTTTCTACACGTTTCTCGTTTTCAGTATCTAAGAAACTGTCACGGTAGTTATAAGCTAGACGAGTAGAGAAACCTTCGTATTCCCAAAATACTTGTAAGTTATACGTATTTTTAGAAATATCTAATAACGGGTTACCGTTTGGTTGCTCGCTGTCTGCGTATGTGTAGTTTGCGTTAATGCCTAAGCCAGAAAATGCACCAGGTAGGTCTGTAAAGAACTGTTGATAACCAACTTCAAAGCCTTGTACTGAGCCGTTTTCACCGTTTACATTTTTAACAGTATCGATACCCGTTAGTCCTGCGTCACGTAAGCCTGCTACATGGTTAAAGCCATCAGCATCTACTGGGAAGTCAGTTGCATCCGAGTAAACTAGGTTATCTTGTGAAACACCTGCAACGTCAAGCTGACATACTTGGTTCCATTGAGTTACGTTTTGACCTGTTGAAGTGCTTGATGCAGCTACACAGCTACTTTCGTTACTTAAGAAAGATTCAACATCTTTATAAAATACTGCGAAAGAAATTACGTTACCTTGGTCAAAGTAATGCTCTACAGATAAGTCGTATTGCGTTGCACGATATGGTTCTAAATCAATAGAGCCTTGCGTTGCACCTGTAATGTCGTTATTAACATCAAATGCAGGGCTTAGTTCGCTAAAGTCAGCGCGGCGCATAACTTTTGCAGCAGCAAAGCGGAATAATGTTTCGTCTGAGTAGTTATACGTTACGTTTAAGCTTGGTAAAAAGTCGCTGTAGTCATTGTCGCCAGTTACTTTTTCGCCATTAAGAAATACGCTTGATTCTAAATCTGTAGTTACATAACGACCACCCACAATTGCAGTGATGTTATCAAAGTCTAAGTAGGCTGATATATACACGGCAGCAGTATCTTCAACTACGTTGCGGTATGCGCTTTCTTGGAACTCTTGGTTATCTGAAAGACTACCTGTTGACGCTAGGTTAGTACCTGCAAGTAACTGCTGAAGCTGAGCGTAAGTATTTGCAGGGTTAGATAAACCGTTGTAGCTTAAAAAGGTTAGTAGGTCGTTTTGTCCCGAATGACCTAATTGGTCAAATGAGTTGTCGTGGCTAACTGTTGTAAAGCTATTTGAAAAAGCAGCGTTGTAGTCATCAACCCATAAAGTGGCTAACGAACCGTCTGAGTCGTTAAATGCATTTTTATAAATGTCTTTAATTTCTACTTTGTATTGCTCATATTCGTAATCGCGGTTAGTAACACGTACACCCGCTTTTACTTTAGATACCCAGCTTAAGCTGCTGAGTGGCTCAAACATTTCAACATCAAAACGAATAGCTGTTTCGTCATTGTCTGTTCTTCTATCTTCACTTTTAAACGTACGAAGTGCTAAGTTTTGTGGGTCAGTAAATGCATTAGGATCTGAATGAATGATGCTTGGTAATTTATTACCGTCTTGAGAAAATGCACCATCATATAAATGATTTGTTAGCTGAGTTCCACCACTTGCTTCAAATGTTGATTTTTCGATTGGGCGAAGTGTAAATTCAGAATCAGGTCTTACGCTTTCTGATGATGCTACCGCAATTTCACCAGAGATTTTGATACTGTCAGTAAGGTTCCACTCTGCACCAAGTGCATTTGAAAACGAGTCAGTTTCACGAAAGTCACTGTATGTTTTAGGAATACCAAACTCGTTTGTTAACGTGTAATTATTTACGCCGTTAGCATCTTGAGTTGTATTTGCATCTGTTGATAGTGAACCTGCGACACCTAAAATAGAGTTACCAGCTTGTTCACCTGAGCGCTTTGTGCCGCTTAAATCAAGATACACCATGCCATTACCAGATTGTGGTGCCCATTGAAGAGATAAATTTACAGCAGTTCGTTTACGCTGCTCTACGTATTGTTCAACACTGTGCTCGTCTCTTACGATAGCGTTGCCACTAGGTGTATTACCTTCTTGGCCATTAATTTCGATATCTTGAGGTTTAACACGGCTAGATGTTTCATCTTGGCGAATTTCGCGATCTTGGAATGAAAACATAGCAATGGCACCAAAGGTACCCATTTCATCAAAGTCCCAGTTGTTACCAATTGAACCACTAAAAATAGGAGCTACATTTTCTGTTTTATCAGCGTATTCGCCATCTAATGAAACTGCGCCAGTTAGTTTATCTAACTCTAATGGGCGAACTGTCTTTAAACTAACTGTTCCGCCTAATGCACCCTCAATCATATCGGCAGTAGGAGACTTAACTACTTCTACTGTTTTTAAGAAGCTTGATGGGTAATCTTGCAAGCTAATGCCGTCACGAGAGTCACCAATAGTAGAGCGACCATTTAATTCAACACGGTTTTGAGGTAAGCCACGAATCGAAACACTGTCACCCACACCAAAATCGGTATTAATAGATACGCCAGTAATACGTTGCAACGCTTCTGCAATATTATTATCTGGTAACTTACCAATGTCTTCAGCAACAATCGCATCTACAATACGTCCGTCAGTACGCTTAAGCATAGCGGCGGCTTTCATACTGCCTAGCATGCCTTTTACTTCAATAACTTCAATGTCTGCAGCTGCCGTTTCTGAAGCTGCGGGAGCCTCTTGCGCTGCAATATTTGAAGAAGCCATTAATAAAAGGGCTGCGGCACTGATTGTTGTAGAGCTACTTCTTTTATGCTTATTAATTAATGTTGAAGTAATTTGATTGAGTTTCATGTATCTCTCCCGTTTGGGTACGACTTGCGTCATTGTGTGTGTGTGTTGTTACCTGGCTTGGTTAACCAATTTAACTGTTTCTTTCCTGTAGTGTGTCATACAGGTGGTATGGTTGAAATTAATCCAATTCAACTTTATTTACAACCTTTGTTTACCAAAATTTCACAATGTGTATTACAAAAACCTCTTTTATTTTTCTTATATTTAATAAATTTAATGGCTTATAGGGTGTTTTTATTTTTTGTATTTTGAATGAATTTTATTGAAGTATCTTTACCAAAGGCATTTTTATATATTATTTGTACTATTTAATACATTTGTTAGTACTATTTTGAAATTTTATGTCGTACTTTTATACGTGTTTAGTTTACTTTTTAAGTGATATTGAATTGGAAGAGCGACCATTAAAAGTTCTAAATGATTTATAAATTTGCGAAATAGTGGAGAGGTTAAAATAATTAAAAATCATTTTGGTAATACCAATTTTCTATTGTTTTTATATTGATTTTGTACTAGCTGGGGTGGGGGCGGTAAGCTAGGTAGCGATAAATAGATTTTTACGCAAAAAAAAGCCCAGCATAACAATGCTGGGCTTTCTTACTTTAGATGTATTAGCTTTGTAATTCGCCTGTAGATGATTCTAAATGTGCTCGTATGAACCACTGAAATTGCTCTAAATCGGCTAGTTGGCTGGTGATCATATCTTCAGAGACCGGATCTAGCTCAGAAAGAGTCTCAATTGCTTTGCGGTGATCGGCATTAACGCCATTATATACTTTATCAAGCGCAGCCAAATGTTCGGTTACTAGGCCTTTGCCTACTGAGTATTCGTCCCAAGTACGGCGATCTACAATTGATTTTGGTGTGCCAACAGGTACTGCACCAAGAGTCGCAATTCGCTCTGCAATTGTATCTGTCATTTCGCGCACAATGTCTACTTGTGGGTCTATCATTTCATGTACGCCAATAAAATTAGGTCCCACTACGTTCCAGTGAATATGCTTTAAAGTTAGTTGTAAGTCTATCAATGCAACCATGCGGTTATCGAGGGTAGCTATTGTTTTTTGGGCTGATTCGTCACTCATACCTGGCGCGGTAAATTTAGTTGTTTTGTTTGATTCGTTATTGTTACTCATAATTTCTCCTACATTAAGTAATGTGTTGCTCATATAATATGTTGCGTTATGAGCATGACTTAAACTTAATGAAGCAACTGTTATGCCGTAAGTTGCTTTATTTGAAAAGTGATTCAAAAACAATTGGTTATATTTTAAATTAAGGTTTCTAAGGCTGCAGAGGAGATTGGGTTTTTGAAAAGCCTGCATATATTTGTAAAATATGCAGACTTCGATTTAGTTACTCTTAGGTGTATTTAAACGTTGGCTATGTATTCGTGCGCTTTTAAAACATCGAGCGGCACTATTTCTAATGATTTTTTATTTGTAGCCTCAAGCACCACTGGTGGCGCAACGTTTGCTGAAATAGCATGAAGCCATCTTACTGCACACAAGCACCATTTATCACCGGCTTTTAAACCTTCGAAATCGTAAAGAGGGTTCGGGCTTATTAAATCGTTACCTTGTGATTTTGAAAATTGTAAAAATTCATCAGTCATAATTGCACACACACTGTGATTGCCAAGATCTGATTCTGGTACATAACAAAACCCTTCACGTGTGTAGCCACCATTACCGCAACATAGTTTTAAGCGTGTGCCGAGTACATTAAATTGATTCGCCATGAAATACCTTAATTTGTGGTGTTTAATAAATTTACTCTAACAGGAGTAACTCGCTTGAGATAGCTATAAAACTTAAAAGAGGGAAGGGCTACACAAACTTAAGCCCGCAGCAAATTGCGGGCTTAGTATTGTTTATTATTTAATACGCAGCGCCATACAATCGCTATGACCGTTTATGATCATGCTTTTATCAACACGCACGCCACCACCAGAGTATTTACCGGCGGCTGTAAAACTACATATTTGTACAAAGTAGTCGTCTACTTTAGGCAGTGCAAATAGTTGTTGGTATATTTGGTCTTGCTCTGCAAAGTGCCCCATTGTTTTTTCTATAACTTGCTGCTGCTCATCAATAAGTTGAATATTAGCGCCACAGCGTCCTACTATTGGTTTAACTACATAACCGGATTGTAATAACTCGTCGTTAAGCTCAAACGCGGTATTAAGTAAATATTTATGATTAGGGAATAAGCTCCACAGTATTGGCAAAATAGCCTTGTTACTTGGAATTAATGTCCACAGCGGTTCAAACACCATGACATTTTTACGCAGTAATACATCGACTAAGCGTGGCGTTTCACCAGCTTTGAATTGTGGTTCAAAGTTATCACCTAATGATTGGTCGGCTTCGCATTCTTCACGAATTTGATCAAGTGCGGTTTCCCACGACCAGGTTTTCCATACGTAACTCAGTTGTGCGCCATCAGTATCTACTATGTTGCCTGACTCATTCCAGCGAAGTGTGCTTAAGCCAATTACTAGCTTACATTCAAAGCCTGCGGCTTCAATAGCTTCTTTCATAAATAATGCGTGGTAATGTTCTTCTGGTTCATCATCTTGCAGAATATGAACAAGACCTTTTACCTCACTTTTACGCCATGCTTTTACGAGATCTTTAAATAAATTTTGGCCTGCATCTACACCTGTTTTAACGCCAAAGTGTTTTGCCCATTTACCCTGAACTTTGCCGCTTTCCATGTAACACGATGCCGAATCGCAATTGTATTCGTAAACTTTTAAACCTGCTGCTGTTAAGGCAAAGTCAAACCGGCTGGTAATTAATTGGTTTAAGCGGTTATCCCACGATTGGCGAATTTTATTAAGCACAACATCGGGTAAATTAAACTTTTCTAATAACTCAGGGTGCTGCAATACATAGTCGGTTGCATGCATAAATAAGCCATGCAGCTCATTTGTTGCATGCTCAATGCTTTGCTGCGCCGTTTGAGATATTGCAAAGTAATTATGCTGATCCTCATCTACGGATGTAAGTTTATGGCCTTGCATCATTTCTACGTAGGCAGCTTCATCGTCATTCGCAATATTTAACCATGACTTGTTTGCTTGGCCTGTATCTGCTGCTTTATGGGCTTCTATAGTAAATAAGTCAGTGTTTAGCTCAAACGTTGGCTCAGCATATTCTGTTTCATCAGTTTGTGTCATCCAACCTAAAATAGTGGCGTCGTTGTAAGAGCACTCAATCCAATAGTCGCCATCTTTAGTTACTTTTGCTTTTAGTTCACGGCACCAGTTTTGATTTGTTGGCCATATTTGATGCCCTACATTTTGCTCAGCAAGACGTATTTTATCTTCATGCACTTCAACAATGACAGCAACATGACCTGTTTCTTCAAACTCGCCGCCTTCTTCCCATATAAGTAAACTACCTACTTGAGGATGATGTTTAGCACCATTTTTAAACGCGTTTAGTGGCAATCTGTTTTGGCTATTTACATCGCGCACTGAACGCAGCTCAAAAATATCGTAAGCCATGGCTATGTCATCAAAAATATAACTATGGTTGAGGTACATCCATCTACGGGCAAACTCAACGCATTGCCATTTATAGCCCATGTAAATACCGTCTAGGTAACTACGATAGGCGCTACGATTAGGATAAATGCTTTCGTCAGCCGTATCATAATCAGATGAGTAAACAGCAACATTACCAGGTGCATAACCTAATAAAGTACCAAAATCACTAGCAGGGGCAGAAGATTTCATAAACAAAGATGTTCAAAATAAGGTGTGATAATTTGCTGACTATATGAGCCAAACTGCGTTATAGCAAGATATTACTGGGTATAATCTTTAATTAAATATTGGCGCTAAATAGGGCTTAAAATTATATTTTATCAATCCATCGTTTTAAAAGCAGTAGTTAAGAAATCCCTCCTTCAAAGCGCTTATACATGTAAAACTGAACCTATATTCGTACTTTGGTTAATTTTTTGTTGAACTGTTGCGCTTGGTATAGCAAAACTAGCTAAAACTAGCTAAAAGTTTTAAAACAGGAAAAACAATGGAAGACATAATAAACAACATTGATATTAATCAATATTTACCCGCTGCAATTACGTGGGCAACCAACATATTACTAGCAATTGCAATTTTACTTGCGGGCTTATGGTTAGCGGGCAAAGTACGCAATTTAATTATTGGCTTGTGTCATAAATACACTCATCTTGACGATACGTTTTTTCGCTTTTTAGGCAGCATGGCTCGCTACATCATATTAGCGTTCGTTATTATTGCTGTGTTAAATCGCTTTGGTGTACAAACAGCCTCTATTATTGCTTTACTCGGTGCTGCGGGACTTGCTATAGGCTTGGCGTTACAAGGTGCAATGTCGAACCTTGCCGCAGGCGTTATGTTGCTAATATTTAGACCTTATAAAGTGAATGACTTTATTGAGGCTGCAGGGCGTTTTGGTAAAGTAACAGAAGTAGATATGTTTACTACTATTTTACAAACGTTCGATAATCAACAGGTTATTATACCAAATAGTCAAATTTGGGGCGCGCAAATTATAAACCATTCACATCATCCAATTCGTGGTGTAGATATGCATTTTGGTGTTGCTTACGGTGAAGATACAACGGCTGTACGTAAAGTTATAGATGGGGTACTTGCAGCGCACCCACACATACTAAAAGATCCAGCGCCTTTTGTTGAAGTAGAAACTCTTAACAACAGCTCAGTAGACTTTTTAGTAAGGCCATTTTGTAAAGGCGAGCATTACTTTGAAATTTTATACACAGTGCCGGAGCTTATTAAAAAAGCCCTTGATGAAAACAATATAGAAATTCCATTCCCGCATCGTAAAGTTATTTTAGTTAACGAGAATAAAGATTAACTAAATTTAAAAATGCATAAACCTAAGAGCACTTTTAAGTGCTCTTTTTTGTGTGAAAAAGTTACATACCTGTGTAACTTTTTCTTTTATAAATCATCTCAAATACTACATTGTTATCTGTACAGTCCTTTTTTACTAGGTTGGATGGCTGGTCTTTATTTTGCATTTGCATAGTCGCTTTTAGCTTTAAAGCTCATAAAAACTATCGACCCATTAAATCAAACTGTATGAAGGACTAAACATGGCTGAATCATTTAAATACTCAGGTAATAAAGGGCATGGCGGCGAATTGCATCAAAAAGCGTCGGATGAACACCCTACCATGACCACCGCGCAGGGCTGCCCTGTAAGTGACGATCAAAACTCATTACGTGCGGGCAAACGTGGCCCCGGATTATTAGAAGATCACATAATGCGCGAGAAGATCTTTCACTTTGATCATGAACGCATTCCTGAGCGTGTAGTGCACGCTAGAGGCTATGGTGCACACGGATATTTTGAAACTTACGACACGCTTGAAGATTTAACCTGTGCAGATATTTTTCAGCGAAAAGGTGAAAAAACGCCTGTGTTTACTCGCTTCTCTACGGTTGCAGGTAATAAAGGATCTCCAGATTTAGCACGTGATGTACGCGGTTTTGCGGTAAAATTTTATACCCAAGAAGGAAACTGGGATTTAGTGGGTAACAATATACCGGTATTCTTTATTCAGGATGCAATGAAGTTTCCTGATTTAATTCATAGCGCTAAAGCCGAGCCTGATCGTGGTTTTCCGCAGGCGCAAACAGCACATGATAACTTTTGGGACTTTGTGAGTTTGTCACCTGAGTCAATGCACATGGTTATGTGGGCAATGTCTGATAGAGCTATTCCACGCTCTTTACGCTTTATGGAAGGTTTTGGTGTTCATACCTTTAAATTTATTAATGCCAAAGGCGATGAAAAATTTGTTAAATTTCATTGGAAACCAAAAGGCGGAATGCAATCTGTAGTATGGAACGAAGCACTTAAGCTAAACGGCGCGGACCCTGATTTTCATCGCAGAGACATGTGGGAATCTATTAGCAACGGCGACTTCCCTGAGTGGGAACTAGGTGTACAGGTGTTTGATCAGCAATTTGCTGATGAATTTGAATTTGATGTTTTTGATGCCACCAAGCTTATACCTGAAGAGCAAGTACCAGTGCAAATTGTTGGTCGTATGGTGCTTGACCGTGTTGTAGACAACTTTTTTGCAGAGACAGAGCAAGTAGCATTTTGTACTCAAAACATTGTACCGGGGCTCGACTTTACACCTGACCCGCTACTGCAAGGTCGTAACTTTTCATACTTAGATACTCAAACCAAGCGTTTAGGTGGTCCTAACTTTACGCATATTCCGGTCAATGCGCCTAAATGTCCAATGCGTCATTTTCAGCAAGATGGCCACATGGCAATGCACAATCCAAAAGGGCGTGTTAATTATGAGCCAAACTCATGGAGCGCAGGCGAAAACAACCCGCGCGAATGCCCAGTACATGGCTTTAAAAGCTCAAAGGAACCTGAAGTAAGTGGCGGTGATAAACTGCGTTATCGCTCAGAAACATTCAGCGATCATTACAGTCAAGCTCGTCAATTTTATTTAAGTCAAACAGAGGTAGAGCAGGCGCATATTCAATCTGCGTACGTGTTTGAGCTGTCTAAAGTTGAGCATTTGCCAATACGAGAACGTTTGGTATCGCACTTGTTAAATATTGACGAAACCCTCGCAAATAAAGTTGCCGAAGGACTTGGCTTGCAAGAAATGCCAGATCCGGCAGAAGCTGCAATGCCAACACGTAAAGACTTACCTGTATCTGATGCGTTAAGTATTTTGAAAAATGCGCCCAACACCTTCAAAGGCCGTAAATTAGGTATTTTAGTAAGTGATGGCTTTAATGCAGAAATTTTCAATTCGGTTACCAATGCACTTAAAAGTGAAGGTGCAAACTTTGAAATTATTGCCCCGCAAGTTGGCGGTGCTAAATGCAGTAAAGGTAAACACTTTAAAGCTGATCAGGTTATTAATGGTGGTCCATCGGTTTTATACGATGCGGTACTTGTACTCACCACCGAAGATGGAGCTAAAAAACTAGCTGCCGTAGCAGAAGCTAAAGACTTTGTAAGTGATGCGTACGCACATATGAAATTTATAGGCTTTACAAATGAGGCTAAGCCTTTATTTAAAGCGGCAGGCCTTGATGGAAAAGTAGATGATGGTTGGATAGATTTAGAGGCACATTCAGCCGATAAATTTATAAATACATTGCGTAATTTAAGATATTGGGAGCGTTAGTAAGCTCAATAATTAAAAAACCACAGCATGTAATTGTTGTGGTTTTTTTTAGCTCACCTAGTTAAGGTATTAGTTCAAGCCAACAATAAATATTGGATATATTATGAAGCTTAATGGCGCTTGTCACTGTGGCAAAGTGGTATTTACGGTCAACTCAAAACACCCTTATCCTTACAATTTATGTTACTGCTCTATATGCCGTAAAACCGCAGGGAGCGGCGGGTTAGTTATTAATTTAAACGCGCAATACAGCACGCTTGAGGTTACAGGGCGTGAACACATAACTATTTATCATGCAAAAATAGGCGATAAAATCAGCCCTGCAGAGCGTCATTTTTGTAAGCATTGTAGTGCTAACTTGTGGTTATACGATGCACGTTGGCCTGAGCAAGTTCATCCCTTTGCTGGTGCAATAGATAGTGAGTTACCCATACCGCCAGAGCGCACTCATTTAATGCTTGGTAGTAAAGCAAATTGGGTAAATGCGCCCATTAATGAAGGTGACAAGCAGTTTGAAGAATACCCTGATAAAAGTATTGCTGCTTGGCATAAGCGTTTAAACCTCGAAAATTAACGCAATTTTTTGTATGAGCTAAGCTTAAATTTAGGGGCAATTAAACGCATATTTAGTTAATTAAATATTAAAAATCACCGTGTAAGTAAAGGAGAATATTATGGCAGTCTCAGCAATACCAAAAGGGTTTCATTCAGTTACACCTTATTTAATTATGAATGACGCACAAAAAGCGATAGATTTTTATTGTGATGCATTTAGTGCTGAACATGTAATGCAGATGCCTTTACCTGATGGTGGAATAGCCCATGCAGAAATAATAATTGGTGATTCGCATATTATGCTTTCAGATAATGGTTCTGAAGAGCATTTAAAAAACCCAAAAGAACTCGGTGGTACAGCGCTAAGCCTTATGCTTTATGTTGAAGATGTTGATACCGTGTTTAAAAAAGCAATTGAGCTTGGTGCAACAGAAATAAGACCCGTACATGATCAGTTTTATGGTGATAGGACCGGCACACTACAAGACCCATTTGGTCATATATGGATCATTGGTACACATAAAGAAGATGTTAGTGACGAAGAGTTAAATAATCGAATTGGGAATATAACAAATCAAGAGCAAGACGCATAACTCGCATGCTATGTACCTTTCTAATTACCTTGATGGCTTCATTGGAAGGCTTGTGGCTTTTGCTTAAACTTAACTAGGTTTTACCTTGTTATCGACACGGTTTTCTTACCTAAAAGTAGCTCACTTCGTAAAGCGAAGTGGTATAGATTACTAGTTAAATTTTAGGCATAAAAAAACCTCAGCCAATAATTAGCTGAGGTTCAAAAAGTGGTACCAGCGGCCGGACTCGAACCGGCACTCCTTTCGGAAGGGGATTTTGAATCCCCCATGTCTACCAATTTCATCACGCTGGCATAATTTTTCTTTAATCTTTTAAGCATAAAAAGATAAAGAAAAACCACTTAAAATAAAAAGGATACTTATATACCTCTTATTCTGTATCCGCATTATACAAACAAAAGAGGGGGCGGCAAGCCTTTTCTTTTATTTGCATAAACAACTGGTTGATAATTGATCGTTTATAGCAAGGAGACTCCATCGGTGAATTTTTTAAGTCTTTTTGGGCTGATATATAAAGCGAATATTTTGGGTTATGAGTGCTATTAAACTGTTATGCGATTGAATAAATAAGCAATTGAACTATTGATAATAGTGAATCGTATTATAATAATTATTCCTGCTTTATGCCGATTTTGCGCTTGATTCAGGTATTATTTGTACAACAAGGTTTTTAAGACATTAATTATGACCCAATTAAGTGCCAAACAGAACATTCAATCGATTGTTAAAGCTATTAAGGCAGAAGAAGCATTACTTCGTCAAAAATACCCATTACTTGAACATCAAAATACCTTAGGGTTAATTATTTTATTGCTGTCGCTTAGCGCATTAATTGGTGTTGGTGTTTTATATTATTTAGCCTTAATACCTGCTTGGGCATGTATAGTACTTGCCGCTATTGCTGCGTCTATTTCCCATGAGTTAGAGCACGACCTTATACATAAACAATACTTTAGCAATCAGCCTTTCATGCATAATTTTATGATGTTAGTAGTATGGTTAATGCGGCCAAATACTATTAGCCCATGGTACCGACGTAAAATGCATTTACACCATCACAAAACCTCAGGCACACAACAAGACCTAGAAGAACGCTTGGTGGGAAACGGTATTAAAAATCCATTTTTACGTGCGCTAGTTATTGTAGATGGGTTATTAGGGCTAATTATTTCTACTAAACGTTTTAGAAAAGAAATTAATGGCTTTAGTTTTTCGAGTGTTTTTAATGCGGGATTTCCGATAGCGACTGCGTATTTTGCTGTTTTATATAGCGTTATTTTATTTCATATTGTTGATTTATTTATACCACTTTCGCTAAATTCACCTAGTTGGTTGTTAAGTACAATGGATGTGTTTGAATTTTTAATGGTTGTGCTCATTGTGCCTAATATTATTCGTTCAAGTTCGCTTAATTTTGTTACCTCAAGCATGCATTACTATGGTGGCGTTAATAACATACTTGAACAAACTCATGTACTAACGAGTCGTTTATTTATGCCGTTTCACTTATTTTGTTTTAACTTTGGTAAAACGCATACCATTCATCATTTTGTGCCAAATCAGCCGTTTTATTTACGCCAAATGCTAAGTAAAAAAATACTTAAAGTAATGGCGCAGCACAACGTGCGCTTTAATGATTTTGACAGCATTAAAAATGCGAATGCTTATAAATAATTACCTCCAACATTAGGAGGTTCTACATTGCTATTCTTATTTTATAGTTTGAATAGCGATTATGTACCAAGCCCATTACCCGTGAATTTACTCTATCCATCGCAACGTTTATTAAGCCCAACTGTCCGCGCTTTGGTGGACTATTTAGTGCCATTTTTAAATCAACAAAAGCAAAAGTGGTAGGCTTAATTAGCGCTAAAACTTTAAACTAAAAATAGATAAAACCAGTGAAAAGTGAAGTGGCCCTTCATAGTTGAGCATCTAGCTTAAATGGGATTGATTATTGTAGAGCCTTCAGTAATAGTGGTTATAGAGCAAACTAATTATGTTCTCAATAATACATAAGGGCTCGTGCTCATCAATATTATAAAACCAATAAATATAATAAGGACAAACAGGATGAAAAAATCACTAATTTCAATAGCGTTGGGCTTTGCTGCCCTTAGTGCGTTTAATGCCAATGCAAATATTGATCAGCAAGTTAAAAAGATAGAGCAACAGGTTATTGATTGGCGACGTGATTTTCATCAAAACCCTGAGCTTGGAAATCGCGAAACCCGCACAGCAGGTATTGTCGCTAAGCACTTAAAGTCGCTGGGTATGGAAGTACAAACAGGGATTGCTTATACAGGTGTTGTGGGGCTATTAAAAGGTGCAAAGCCTGGCCCGACAGTAATGCTACGCGCAGATATGGACGCGCTGCCAGTTACTGAAAAAACAGATGTTGATTTTAAATCAACTAAAACCACTAATTACCGTGGTGTAGATGTAGGCATAATGCATGCTTGTGGGCACGACACGCACGTGGCTATGCTAATGGGCGCTGCACAAGTGCTTGCAAACATGAAAGATGAGCTACACGGTAATATTATGTTTGTATTTCAGCCTGCAGAAGAAGGCGCACCTGAGGGGGAAGAGGGGGGCGCTGAGTTAATGCTTAAAGAAGGCATATATAAACAATACAAACCAGAGGCTGCTTTTGGGTTACACATAACATCTAGTTTGCACAGCGGTAAAATTGGCTATAGAAGTGGCCCTGCAATGGCCAGTGCAGACCGGTTTGAAATAACAGTACATGGCAAGCAGGCACACGGCTCTGCACCGTGGACTGGGGTTGACCCCATTGCCGCAGCTGCGCAAATAGTAACAGGCGTAAATCATATTGTTAGTCGCCAAATCAACATTACCAAAGAGCCTGCTATTGTCTCGTTTGGTAAGATAGCGGGTGGGGTACGTAATAATATTATTCCTGAAGAAGTCGAAATGGTAGGTACAATTCGTAACTTTGATATGGATAACCGAGCACAAATATTTGAAAAAATAAAAACCACAGCCACGCACATTGCTAAATCGTCAGGTGCTACTGCAGAGGTACACATTCACGAAGGTTATCCGGTAACGATTAATAACCCAAAGTTAACTGCGCAAATGTTACCTAGCCTTAAAAAAGCAGCAGGTAATGAAAACGTAGTTGAAATGGGAAAAATAACCGGCGCAGAAGACTTTTCGTTTTACGCATTAGAAGTGCCGAGTGTATTTGTATTTTTAGGCGGCACACCAAGTGAGCAAGATTTAAATACAGTGGCTAGTAATCACTCACCTTATTTTTATGCCGACGAATCATCGTTTAAAGTAGGCACTAAGGCGCTCAGCCTGTTAGCTGTTGATTATTTAAACGCACATAAAAGATAGCTTAAACACACCACGTTACGCTATTAGCTTAACGTGGTATTGCTGTTTTATTTAAAACATCGCATCATGTTTGTAGCACTTGCTCAATTTTGAAAAAATCACTCTCAAAAATTAAAAACCTAACCGAATATACAAATGAACCGGCGAGCAATTTTTTATATTATTAAAAATAATGAATCGATACTGCCGGTCTTATATCTCGATTCAATCTTCATAAGCATTAAGGATTTAAATAATGGAAATTACTGGAAGCTGTTACTGTGGTGAAATTAAATACCAGGCAAAGTCTCAAAATAACAATGCACTTGTTTGCCATTGTAGCGATTGCCAACGTATGTCGAGCGGCCCATTTAGAGCCGTTATAATTGCAGAGCCAAATTCGGTAGTATTTACCCAAGGTGAGCCAAAAGAGTTTGTTAAAACAGCGCAAAGTGGTAACAAGCGTGCGCAAGGTTTTTGTGGCACATGTGGTACAACACTTTATGCAACTAACGAAGCTAAAGCTGACCGTGTATATGGCTTGCGTATTGGCGCGGTTGATCAGCGTGATCAGTTTACGCCAACAGCACAAATTTGGGCTAAATCAACATTGAGCTGGTTGAGCGGCTTACACGAAGTACCTGCGTTTGATACAACCCCACAAAACTAGTTATTTGGGGTTATCAGTATTACTTTTTTAGTAAGCGGTTTGAAATTTATTTAACCAAATGACTGTCTACTTATAAGTCAGTCATTTGGAGAATAATATGTGTAGTTCACCTAAAAGCAGCCGAGCAGTGAAAAAAACAGCCATTAGTTTTAATGATGAGCTTACTCAAGAGCAGCGCTTGCGTTTTACTGCAAAAGCTAATTTAGCACAAGAGCGCCGTGAACAGCGCGAAGTAACGAATAAACGCTATGAGCAAAAGCACGCGAGTAGTAAACCTTCGTCTGGTTTATTTTCGTGGTTACAGCAGCTAGTTAGCTGATTTAGCTAAAGTGGTGTTTTTACCACTGCCCAAACCACATAAAGCACACAGTACTCCGGCAATAGCGCACAACCACAATGGCGCACTCCAACTGCCTGTTGTAGTGTGTAATGCACCAGCTAGCATAGGACCAATAGCCGCGAGCAAATAACCTACGCTTTGCGACATACCTGAAAGCGACGCTGCTTGTTGCGAATCGTCAGTTCGTAAACTAATAAACGACAGCCCCAATATAAAACATGCCCCAGAGCAAAAGCCCAGCATTAGGGTCCAAACAAAAGCAAAGCTAGGCATGTAAAGCAGCCCCAATGCACTGAGTGCACTCAACATGGCTAAAATAAAGCTAAGCGCGCTTTGATCTTTTAATTTGGCAAGTAACGGAATTAATATTAAACCCGGTAATGCAGTCGCTATTTGAAAAGCACCATGATAAGCACCTGCTTGGGTAGCTGAGTGACCAGTTTCGGTTAATATGCTTGGTAACCACGTAATAATTATATAATTTAAAAACGAGTTTAAGCCCAGCAGTAGGGTAATTTGCCATGCTAGTAAATAACGCCATACACTTTTTGACGTGTCGGTGTGTTGAGCAATACTCGCGGGTTTTGTGTGCTTACTTAATTGCGACATCCATACAATAATACTCGCCAAAGTAATAAGAGCTGATGAGCCCAGCGCAAGTTGCCATCCTAATCCGTTTAACTGACTAAGCGGAAATACCAAAGTAGAAAACCCACCCGATACCACGCCCATAGTAAGCACGTAGGCTGAGGTCATTAACGCAACCTTTGCAGGGAAGTCGCGCTTAATTAAACTTGGTAATAATACGTTTGCGATGGCAATGCCCACACCAATAATAGCGGTGCCTACAAAAAGCATGGCTGAGGTATTTATTACCCGCGCTGCAACCCCTGCAAGTATAAATAACAAAGCCACAAACAAGGTGCGCTCTAACCCTTGCTTTTTAGCAAGAGTTGCCGCCATTGGCGATGCAACCGCGAAGGCAATGAGTGGCAGTGTTGTTAAAAAACCAGCTTGCGATGCGCTAAGCCCAAAGTGATTAATAATTTGTTCAAGCACAGGTGCAATACCTGTAAATGTGGCGCGTAAATTTGCGGCAATAAGTAATATGCCAAGCACAAGTAATATGCCAGCAAAGCGTGATTTAGGTGTGTTATTTAACAAAAGGGAAGACCATTAAAGCTAATACTTAATGGGCGCTAGTATAAAGGCTTAGCAAAAACTATAATTTAGAGATAATGACATTAAATAACTAAAAACAGACAAAACTATGTTTGATGCATTTGGTTGGGACGACATTAAAAATTTTGAAACTATGGCGCAGCCCATAATAGCCAAAATAGAGCATGCCCATGCAAGTCACGAAATACCACTACATACCCATCCAAAAGGGCAATTAATTTTAGCGCTGCATGGGTATGTAACGTGTGAAGTATCGGCCAAAATGTGGATGGTGCCCACGCACAGTGCAATTTGGATCCCAGCAAAAAAGGTGCATAGCAATAGGGCGTCTGATAACGCGCAGCTTTGTCATTTATTTATTGATAGTAGTAAAAACGGTATGCCGCTAAATACCTGTACGTTAGCTATTACGCCGTTGGTTAAAGAGCTAATGTGTGAGTTGGCTGGGCATAATCAGCACTATACTTTAAATAGTAAAACAGCGCGTTTAGCGCAGGTGTTATTTGATCAACTTATTGAAATGCCCGTACAACCACTGGATTTTGTATTATCTAAAAACGAGGTAATTCAAACCATGAGCGATCAGCTTATAAACACGCCAAACAACCGAAAAACACTACCACAATGGGCTAAGCAGTTTGCATTAACTGAGCGCACATTAGCGCGGTTAATTAAAAAAGAAACCGGTATGACATTTGGAAAATGGCGTACGCAATTGCATATAATTACAGCCTTAAAAGCGCTTTCTGATAAGCAAAGTGTGCAGCAGGTGTCGGAGTTATTAGGGTATGAGTCGGTGAGTGCATTTATTACTATGTTTAAAAAGGTAATGAAAAAGTCGCCCATGAAATACATGAGCGATTTAAATCAGCTTAGCCCTTAAATAAGCATTACCACGTATAAGTTGCCGAAAGCATCGCGTTACGAGGCCTACCCGGGAAGTATCTGTCGCCGGTAAAACTGGTGTAATCGGCGCGCTCTGCATAGGCCTCATCAGTTAAGTTAATAATACGAGCAAGTAGCTCAAGATTACTAGTAACTTGCCACTGTGCGCGTAGGCTTAAAACATCATGCCCTTGGTATTTATTTAAGTTTTCTGGGTCGGTGTAGTAGTTACCAACGCGGTGCCACTGCAAAGCAAATTGCGCGTTGTTTAATGCCTGCCATGTTAAATCGAGATTAGCCATATTACGCGGCGCGGTATCTATGTCGTTGCCGTTTATATTTAAACCGTTAAGTATTTGGTTGTTAGTGTAAGTATGCTTTGCGTGAGTGCCAGCAAAGTTAAGCGCAAGCGACTTAGTGAGCTGGTAGTCAAGCTCAAGCTCAATACCACGATGGCGAGAGCTGCCATTATTTACCGTAAAAAAGTCACTATCGCGGTAAATCGTATTGTGTTTACTCATAGCGTAAAGTGACACGCCATAACGTAGTTTTTCGTAAATTCCTTTAATACCCAGCTCTGCGTTATTTGCTATTTCGGCGCTTAAATTTGCAGTAGTTTGCTCGCGTTGTAATTGGTATAGTTCAGCCGCTTGTGGCGCTCTGTAACCGCGAGAAAAGTTTGCATAAAGCGTGTTATTTGTATTGTACTGATAACTAACCCCAAGCTTTGGCGATAGATTACTAAAACTATTTTTCCCACTCTCAGGGCGGCTGTATCGGCAGCCACCAAAGCCGCATTCTGTGCCATCGTCTTTTGTTCTACCTGCTAGCATATTATTGGTGTAGTCGTACTGCATATGCTCGTAGCGCACACCTGCGGTAAGTAACCATTTATTTAATTGCCAATCAACCGATGCAAAAGGGGCATAAAGCGTGGCGTTTACATCGTAATCGTAATGCTTACCTTGGGGTACTGTAGCAACTAAAAATGCAGAACCTTGAGTGGGCTCGTTTTGGCTTTGAGTAAAGTCGGCTTGCGTGTATTCGCCATCAAGCCCTAGGTTTACTTTTACATTACGTTGTAAATTATATTGATAAAGCGATTGTACGCCAAAACCTGTTTGGCTGTTTTTTTCAAGCGGTGTGCCGGGTAAAAAGTGCTTAAAAAAGTCCATGCTTTGGTCGCGAAAATATAACGTAGTCGAGAGCACATCATTGTTATTTAATTGCCATGTTGCATTGCTCCATGCTCTAAATGCGCGTGCTTTTCTAAATGCGTCAGGGTCAAAGTTTTTTTGCGCGAGGTCTTCGTTTTTATAGCTTTCAAAGCCTGTAATAAATCCCGCAGTTTGCTGATCAAGATTTGTATAAGTAAGGCCTGAGGTAAGTAATAAATTATTCTTTGAATAGCGATGGCGAATATTTACTTTTTGTTGCTCTACGCTTTCGTCGTCGCGGTAACCGCTATCGTCGGTAACACTTGCGTTAATGCCGATACCGCTGTTGCCGTAATCTTGCCCTGCGCGTAATTTGTAGCGAGTATAACCGTACGAGCCATAATCTAAACCAACTAAGCCACCGCCTTGTGTGGTGTCGGGCGTTATTACATTAATAACACCATGCACAGCGTTTGAGCCATAAAGTGCAGAGCCAGGGCCTTTTAGCACTTCAATGCGCTGCGCCATTTCGCTGTGCGCCTCAAATAGCTCGTTTATATTACAAAACCCAGCGGCTCTAAGTGGTATGCCATCCTCCAAAGTCAATATGCCACCACAAGCGCCAGCGCCCGAAAGTACCGGAGAGCGAAGTGCGGGTAAATACTCTTGGCCATTTCCGCGTTGAATATTAGCCCCTGCTACACGTTGCAGGGCTTCTTCAATATGGGTAGGCGCTATGCTATTTAGCTGCGCTTCACTAAGTGTACTTATTGATAAAGGGAGTGGAGTAGATAGCGCTTCAATACGTGATGCCGTAGTTGTTATGGTTTCTATTGCATCGTCGTTTTGATTATTGGCAAACGCAGTGTGGCTAAAGGGTAATATCAGCGGCAAAAAATAAGGTTTCATACATTCCTTGAAAGTAATCTATATTGCATTGCCTCTATAATATGCGGTTTTAATGTGCTTTTAAACTCGTTGCGTTAAAGCGTACGTAACCTATAAACCCGATACGTAATTGATAAAACAAAACAAGCCACAGCAGGAAACACCAAAGCCAGCACTAAGTAATGCTCAAATAAAACAAAACCGGCTACACCGCCTAATAAAAAGCCTGCAATAATAAGTAAAAACATAACGCCTTTACGCGTATCAAATTGCTCACCTTTAAGTGCTTTACCTATCATTAAACCAAGGTCAGTAAAAATACCCGTTAAATGTGTGGTACGAACGACCGCGCCACTGTAATTAGTGACTAACGCATTTTGTAACCCACAAGCAGCAGAGGCAAGCGTAATTGCATAAACATAAGATTGATTAAGTAGGTAGGCACTTGCTAATAGTAAAGCGCCTTCAATAAATAAGAGCGTGTCGTAATGGCGGCCAAGTTTTAATGAACGCCCTGCAAGTAAAAAACCAGAAAGCGCCGAGCCCAACATAAAGCTAATGAGTATGCTAAACAACAGCAAAGCGGCTGAGGTATTGCTCATTAGCTTAATACCCAACAAAGTAACAGAGCCTGATAAGTGCGAAATGGCTTGATGCTCAAAACCTAATAAGCCTACAGCGTTAACTATGCCCGCTATAAATGCGAGCGTAAACGCGCCATATTCAACCCACTTTGGTAGTTTTGTAAACATTGGTTATCTCTTAACGTGTACAGTGTTAATTATTGAGTTTGTGCTTTAAAGCGCTTTATTTGCTCATCAACTAATTTTGTATCTATTACGCCACGCTTAAAAGCAATGTAAGTAGGAAACGTAAACTCATTGAACTGCCTAGCGTATACGTTTTGATATTCCTTTGAGTACCACAAACCTGCTTGATAGTTAGTTATTGCGTATTCAACGCGATTTTTTTCTAGCAGCTCAAAAGTGTCTTTAGTTGAAAGTGAGCGAAGCAGATTATTCTCATCAAGTTTATACTTTTTAGCAATAACCTCAGGCACAGCAACACCGCGTAGCATCGCTATTGGGGTATTTGATAAATCGTCAGTGAGCAATTTATCTTTGTTTAAAGCAAATAAACCATACTTAGTAGTATGCAAGGGCACGCTTGTAAAATCTAAATACTTTGCTCGTTCCTCTGTATTGGCCAAAGAGAAATAGCAGTCGTAGTAGCCCAGCGCCATTTCTTTTTTAACGCGCGCCCATGGCAGATGAATTACGTCAATTTTAAGATTCAAATTACGCTCAATAAAGGTTAAGTATTCAATATCTAAACCTGTGAACGTATCGCTTTTCTCATCAAATATAGTAAAAGGCGGGTAGTGAGTTGTTACGCAGCGCAAAGTCTTACTTGGCGCTGCAAGTAATAATGAAGGTAAAGTTAAAGCTAAAAACAGAAATATTGCGCGCATAAATAAAAATTCGATATCTTTTAAAATACATAAATTGAACGCCAATTATACAGTTACTGAGCTTAATTGCATTGATCTAAGTATTTTTACCTAGCGTATAAGTTAAATTTTGTGAGATATACCATGTTTAACGCAGAGCAGCAGTCACGCATTATCGAAATGGCGTGGGAAGATAGAACCCCCTACGAGGCAATAGAGCAGCTATACGGATTAAAGTATCCGCAGCTGGTGGTTTTTATGCGCGACAATATTTCAAAAGGCAGTTTTAAAGTTTGGCGTAAGCGCCATGCAGGGCGTAAAACAAAACATTTAAAATTACGCGATCCCGCTATTATGCGAAGCCATTGTAAAACTCAATATAAACAACGTTAAATAAGTGTAAGCTGTTTCATATGATGTTCAGCCGTGTTTGTTAACCTTTAGCTATTAATTACGCTAGAGATTATTTATGAGAGCACTAACATACACAGCACTAATAGCATTGGCTTTATGTTCAATCAGTGCAAACGCAAAACCGCATAAAGATAAGCATGGTCATAAACACGGCGATAATAAGCATCATTCACATAAACACAACGACAATGACTACCTTTCTAAAAAAGAGGCAAAGCAGTTAATTCGCGCAGGTTGGACGCCACCAGGGCTAAGTAAAAGCTATCACCGAGGCGACTTTTTAGATCGTGATTTATATAAACGAGGTAGAGTGATTGAACGCTCTAGAGATAGTGGTACAGTGAGTATTGAAATAGACCGTACAGTTATTCACATGGTGCACGACACCCGAGAAATACTTTCAATCTTAAGTCGCTAAACTAACTTTATAAGGATATTAAAATGCTTATTGCGCTGGCTATAATTATTGGCTTTTTTTTACTGGTTACCTTGTTGCCAATGTCGTACAGCCAGCATTACTTAGTGCGTAGCTGCGACTTTGTGCGCTTACAGGTATTTTATATTGCCAGTTTTGTAGCCGTTACATCGTTGTTTTTATTATGGCAAAGTAGCGCAATAGGTTATGTATTTATAGCCTTAACCTCATTACTTATAATGATTTTACAAGGTAAATGGATTTACCCGTATACGTGGCTAGCTAAAAAAGAAGTGCAAAGCGCACCGAAGCATATAGACCACAGCGTACGAATTATGTCGGCAAATGTACTTATGTCGAACCATAAAAGTGAGCAGCTAATTAGCCTTGTAGATGAGCACCAACCCGACCTACTCATTACGCTTGAAAGCGATAGCTGGTGGGAAAATAAATTATCAGTCATTAAAAAAAATTACCCGTATTACATAGAATGCCCTAAAGACAATCGTTACGGCATGCACTTATACAGCAAGTTTAAAATACTCGATGCACAAATATGTGAGCTAATAGAAGAAGATATTCCTTCAATTCATATTCTGTTTGAAAACGATGAAGGCCTGCAAATGCAAGGGCACTTTATTCACCCAGCACCGCCAAGCCCGACCGAAGAAGACTCATCACGCCCGCGCGACTCAGAGCTAATAATGGTGGCTAAAGCACTTAAAAACCCTACACGGCCTACTATAGTTGCCGGAGATTTAAACGACGTAGCATGGTCGCGTAGCACCCGTTTGTTTATGCAAATAAGTGGCTTTTTAGACCCTCGAAAAGGCCGTGGTTTTTATAACACCTTTCATGCAAGCTACTTTTTTATGCGTTGGCCGCTCGATCACTTATTTCACAGCCAAGGCTTTAAAGTAAAGCGTATTAAGCGCTTAGCTAAGTATGGCTCTGATCACTTTGCACTCCTTACTGAGCTTTCTTACGAAAACGCTAATCAGCAATCATTGGAAGATAAATCCGATGAGCTTAAGCAAGAAGAAATTCAAGAGCTTGCTATGAATAAGGCAGATAAGCGAAAAGTGCCGAGGTTTGAGGAAAAGTTATAGCTATTAGGCAGTGTAGGTCGGATAAGCGAAGCGCCATCCGACACAGTAAAATACCTTGCCAGTTATAATCATTATTTATGTTGTCGAGTGGCAGGAGAGTGCCAATTGCAAACAGTGGTAACGCCTTAATAACTGGCGTGTAGGTTGGTGTGTTTTTGCGGCTTTTTCTTTTGCAAAAACGATGACAACCGTAATACGTCCAGTTGATTAACTTGTTAGATTATTAAATATACTGGGCATGCTTAAGCCATTTTAGAAAGTTATCATGTGATGTATATTTTTTTTCTGAAAAAATCAAAATGAGCTTCTTCGCCATAGTTTCAATTTGAATAACATCTTTATTTTCAACTCTAGCTCCAGTATGAACTATCTTGCTTCGTAAGCCATAGAGTTTCTTAACATCTTTTTCAATTTGAATTCTATTCTCAACATCATTACCTAATAAAAAAGCGGATCGCTCAGATATTTTTTGAGTAATCCCCCCTTGATTTGAAAATGGACCTGCAGGCTCATCCCCTACTAGCAATGATTCTATTGAAATAGCAATAAATAAAAACTGCTCTTCATAAACATTAGAATTGATGGCTTTACCAAACCAATTTATTGATTGGAAAATTCTTTTCTCTATTTCATTTTTTTGTAGAACGCAACTTAAGAGACTTGCATTCTCGCTAGATAAAATAATTTTTTTAATATTTTCATCTACCAAATGATATGTTGCTTTAGCAGAATTAGGCTCAATCAAATCCATACATCCACTTAGCCATTGGCTAGTGTCGTGCCCAGATGTCAACAAACTAAAATCTAGAGAATAATCAGAATCTTTATAAGCATCTGTATTTTTATAGAATTCATAATAAATTTGAGGATTATTAGACTCAGAGTCATATATTGCAATTTTTCTTTTGCGAAAAAACTCTGTTTCTTTGAGTCGGCTATGCCAATTATCAACAGAAGGATCAGTCCTAAACTGAGTTGAACCTATGTAAAAGCTTAACAAATTCACTACGTATAAAGTAAGTGACTTGGCCATTTTCAATGATTTTACATGATCAGTTTCTTCGTTTATTTCGAAATAACACATGCAACTTTCTAAAGCATTAATACCGTGCTGGTAACTATGTAAAGCCTTTCTATCATCAATAATTGTTGGCAAAACACCAGCATCATTTTTATAAAGCTTACCAAATCCAAAGTCTATACAATCAACTCTAATATCAACGCCTTCAATAGGAATGCAAGTAGACCTAAGTTTAGTATTTCGATTAACATTATTTACAAATTCAGCGCACTCTTTAATTATGGATTCTTTTTTGTTTTTAGCTAAAAGTATGCCGAGCAAAGCACTAGAAAAGTAACTTTCTATAAGCGATGAGCTATTCTTTGGAAAGAATCGAATGACTGTTTTTACATTTTCTTTATATTTCAGATCATTCCATTTTTTAATTGTATATTCTTTACCGTATAACTTAACCTGCTTAATCCCTGTTTTATCAACCCCTTCAACTAACTCAAAAAAATCTATTATTTTATGAAATATATTTTCTAATCTTTTATTCATGATTAAAACACCATTGTAGAAGTAGGCCGAAATCTAACTTTCCAATAACGGGCGCATACATGTGGGGCATAATGGCGAAGCCGCCCCGCGTGTATGCGTCCCAGCGAACGCAGTGAGTGTGTTGATTGGCTTGTTATGCCCGTATTGATGAGTCTGGATGTGCTTTAATGTAATCGTCTATTAACGCCATGATATTGTCCTCGTATTTATAAAATTCTTTATCCAATGCATCCAGCAATTTTTCATATGCGGTAGATTTTTCGAAGACTTTTAGTTGTTTCCATCTGGCTTCTCTATCCGCTGACGGTGTTGAGTTTGGAAACCAAGAAGTGGCTTTATTGAAAAGTTGAACAGACTTTATCGCTCCTATTTCCTCAAGTGTTTTTATAGTTTCCAGCGTGAAATCGCCTGACGAGTTCCAGAAAAACTGGTCGAAACCTCCGTTATTAATTTGTCCTTCACAAGTCTCCGCAAGGTAAATTACTTTAGAAGCATGTGAGAGTCTTTCGATGTGTAAAGTTAGTTCGTCTCCTTCGTCCCAGAGAATTTCTTGAATGCAATCCAAGACGGCATCCGTTGTATTCTTATCCTTGAAAAAATCCTTGAACTTCAAACTTCGCTCCATAGGGCATAACACTTTAGTATTTATGCGACACGCAGTTTGTGTTGCATAATCGCTTGTTGGTCTGAGGCGCTACCTGCTCGGTGTGTCAGAGTTGGTGTTGTTTATGCTATGGGAATTTGCTTTTTAGAGGC
>NZ_JACJFD010000020.1:0-91223 GCF_014164415.1 Pseudoalteromonas sp. SG43-1
GGTGACAATAGCGTTTTGGACCCACCTGACTCCATGCCGAACTCAGTAGTGAAACGAAACAGCGCCGATGATAGTGTAGCATTTGCTATGTGAAAGTAGGACATTACCAGGCTTCAAATTGTAGAAAGCCCGACTAGAAATAGTCGGGCTTTTTTACATCTGCAGAAAAGTAAAATGTGCGCAATTATCATCCACTCACAGCAACACCCATCTCGTAGGCCGGGCGAGCGTAGCGACTCCCGATGTGAAAATCGCAACAAAACCCCTCAATATCTCAGTCGGTCGATACAGTAGCATTTCACTGTGATTTTCTACCGCTGTGGGCACTACGACTTTCTACCGCTGTGGGCACTACGACATCCTACTGCGTAGCGCACCGACCTCACATTGTAGAGAGCCCGACTAGAAATAGTCGGGCTTTTTTACATCTGCAGAAAAGTGAAATGTGCGCAGTTAACACACACTCATACCAACATCCATCACGTGGGTCGTTCGAGCGTAGCGACTCCCGACGTTAAAATCACATCTCGGAGTGTGCAATTAATATTTATAAAAGTAGGATTGTTAATGAGTGCAGAGATATTTAGTCGTTAATCATTACTTAAAATTTTATCTAGTTGTCCTGTTCTCATTTTTATTTAGATACTTCTAATAAAGTACTTAAGAAAACTGTACTATTACAGGTGTTTTAAAATAACTATAACGAGAAAAAAATGAAATTATTAACTGCAGCAACTTTATTACTTGCTTCATCGACAGCCTTTGCACGCCCTGCACCGTTAGTGTCTATTCCTACTCATGATGCCTTTTTTAATAGTATTGCAGCGCATTGTGGTAAAGCTTTTGAAGGTGAAGTAGCGGTAGATAACGCGAAAGGCCCAAGCTCATTTACAGATAAAAAACTGGTTATGCATGTACGTAAATGTGGTGAGACTGAGTTACAAGTACCGTTTCATGTAGGAGACGATGCATCACGTACGTGGATCATAACTAAAACGGGTAGCGGCTTGAGTTTAAAGCACGATCATCGTCATAAAGATGGAACAGACGACGCATCAACTATGTATGGTGGCCATACGCTTGATGCAGGGTCTGCGCAGATACAGTCGTTTCCAGCAGACCAATACTCTAAAGAGTTATTTGTAAAACAAGGTCTTGCGCAGTCTGTAGGTAATACATGGCAAATGTATATTTACCCAGAAGTATTTACTTATCGATTAATTCGCCAAGGACGTGAGTTTAAGGTGGATTTTGATTTAACTAAACCGATTACTCCACCATCAGCACCTTGGGGTTATAAATAAGGTTACTTACCCTTACTTGTATCTTCTTTAGTTTCGCATTGGAGTAAAACACTTAAATCAGGTTGGTAAGCGCGTGGTTTTGTTGGAAAGCGTTCGTACTCTTGCACGCCTTCAAGTACTTTCAACATAAAGGTATTGCCGCGGCATAGACGGTCAGCATGACGTAACAAAAATACACTTTGATTGGTAAAGTGTTTGTAATCGTCTGACTGGATTTCTATTTTATAGTTGTCTTCGCCAATTTGTGTTTGGTAGTAATGTACTTTGTTATCAAAGTCGTAGAGCTTCTCGGTTTCGGCTTTTTCAGCAAGTGCAGTATTTGCACTCGAAAGGGCCACCAGCGTAGCGCCTATAAATAAGCGTGGTGTGTTTATTCCTTTCATAAAATGTATCCTTTAATTTGCGAACTTTATACCCATTAATAAGAGTAATAAGGTCGATTTCTTTACGTATTAGTCTAACACCCAAAAAGGGAAAGTGTGATGTTCAAACAAATAAAACAACTTTTTGCTGTATTCGATGAACAGCAGCCAAGTATGCAAGAGCACGACTTAAAAACAGCGGTTGCTGCATTATTAATTGAAGTTATGCGCGCAGATACCAAGCTTGAACATGATGAACAACGAACCCTGACTGTAACCTTAAAAAAGTACTTTAATTTAACAGACACTGAGGTTAATGAGCTTACTAATAATGCGGCAAGTAGCTTAGATGATTCGATAGATTACTTTCAGTTTTCAAAACAGATTAATGAGCATTGTAGCGCGGAGCAGCGAATAGAAATAATAGAGTTATTATGGCGCTTAGCGTATGCCGATGGAGAAATAGATCCCCAAGAAGACTACGTTATACGTAAAGTAGCAGGGCTTTTATATGTAACGCATACCGACTTTATCGCCGCCAAAATAGCAGCGACAAAGTAATTAGTTATTTAGGCGTGCAAGTTATCTTAACTTACTTGCAACGCTTACTAACTGATGAGCGAGGGCTGATACTTTTTCAGCCGTTACAGGTTCATTTATTTGCCCATTCTCATTAAACAGTGTGTGCACAGCGGGTACTGCAAGTTGATCGGCAAGTACTAACGATCCAATGCCGCTTAATATATCACGCACATGATTTAAACCGCGTAAGCCGCCAAGCCCACCAGGCGATGCTGCAAACAAAGCAACCACTTTATTACGAAAAGCAGGAACAGCACCTTGCTCTGTACGCGATGCCCAATCAATCGCATTTTTTAGTGCTGCGGTAATAGAGCCGTTGTACTCTGGGCTTGCTAGTAAAATACCGTCGGCTGTACGTAGCTTATCTTTTAAAAGCTGTACATCGCTTGGTGTACCTTGCGCTTCAATATCTTCGTTAAATAGTGGGATGTTTAATTCGTTTAGTTTTATTACTTCTACTTCAGCACCTGTTTGTAGAGCAAAACGTGCTGCCTCATTAATAATTTTTTGGTTAAAGCTTTCTTGGCGAAGGCTTCCAGCTAGGGCGATAATTTTTGGTGCTGACATGGTAGTGGCCTTTTAATGTTTTAAGTTACATGACTAATGTAGCAAAATTTCACTTGTAGAAAACCCTAATAAACGCAACACTTGTGTGCGTATATGCACATAAGTAAAAGGTAGGCAGCATGGCGATAAAATTTGAAGATTGGCAAGACGTTAAAGTTGCGTTCGAAGTAGCACGGTTAGGCACGCTAACAGCAGCGGCCGAGGAGCTTAATGTGCACCACAGCACAGTGCTTAGGCGAATTAATAATCTTGAAAAAAACTTAAATGCACGGCTTTTTCATCGCCATGCTCGTGGCTACAAGGTTACTGAAATTGGCACCAAGTTATTTGCAACAGCACAAACAATCCATAGCTCCTTAGAGCAGTTACATAACGATATAGTAGCGGCCGATAGCACCCTTAGAGGTAGTTTGTTGCTAACGACGGTAAGTGGCTTCATGGATGTCCTTGGTGATGTATGTGAGCAATTTCAGGCGCTACATCCACAAGTGCAGCTTGAGGTTATTTTAGAACAAAAAAGGCTAAGGCTCGATCACGGACAAGCACATATTGCAGTGCGTGCAGGCCCAAGACCTGATGAAGGCGATTATATTGCTCAGCATTTGGCGCAGCTTTCATCGGGTTTATACGCTAATAAACGTTACATTAATAAATACGGTATGCCTAAATTATTAATTGATTTACAACAACATAACTTTGTATCGGGCGTGGCAGGTTTTAATGCCCGCGTGCCTTATTTTGCATGGGCTGATGAGCACATTCCTGCATCGCAAATAAAGCTGCGAGTATCTGAAACTGCAGAAGCGACTCGTGCAATCATTAAAGGGCTAGGCATTGGCGGATTACAACATGACGTAGCGGCGCAATATCCTGATTTAGTGCCTATATTGCACAGTGAGTTAAGCTGGCCTACCGATGTATGGTTAGTCACGCATCACTTAGTGCATCGTACTGCTAAAGTACAAGCTTTTGCAGGGTTGTTAAAAACACACTTTAGTAAGTTAGCTGCTAATCAATAGTTTTAGCAGCGTGTTAGCTGTATTTTAAATGATTATAGTGTTTTTTTTACTTCTATCCCTAGGCGTTTAGCCAAGCGTACTAAGTTTGCTCTATCTAATTCAAGTACTCTTGCTGCTGCTGACCAGTTGTAGTTATGCTTCTTTAATTGCTCGGTAATTACGTTGTATTGCAACGATTCTACAGCTTGCTTTAAAGGTTGGTTGATTAAGGTGTTGGTTGTACTTTGGCTTGCTACTAGAGAGTTTTGCGGCGCACTCGGTGTTAAGTCACAGTGCTCGCTTGTAATGGTTATTATCGGATTTTGCCATTGGCTTTGTTTTTCTTTTAGGGCGCTGCGGCTAATGACATGTTCAAGCTCGCGCACGTTACCTGGCCAGCTGTACTGATTAAGCAGTACTTGCGCTTCAGGGCTTAGTTTTAATTGTTTTATCCCTAATTTACGGGCTGTTTGCTCAATAAAATAACCAGCTAAGAGTGTTATGTCGTGCTCGCGTTTACTAAGTGGTGGCACAGTAATAGGGTAGACACTGAGGCGATGGTATAAATCGGCTCTAAAGCGACCTTGAGCTACTTCTTCTTTTAAATTTCTGTTGGTTGCGGCAATGACGCGTACATCTACGTACTTTGGCGTGTCTTCTCCTACCGTTTGTATTTCGCCACTTTGTAGCACTCGTAATAGTTTACTTTGCATGGCAAGGGGTAGTTCCCCAATTTCATCTAAAAATAACGTGCCGCCATCAGCTAATTGAAATTTACCTTGGCGCGAATTTTGTGCGCCTGTAAAAGCCCCTTTCGCATGACCAAAAAATTCACTTTCAGCGAGGTTTTCGGGAAGCGATGCACAATTTAAGTGAATAAGCAGTTGATCTTTGCGAGCTGAATTTAAGTGAATATTACGTGCAACAAGCTCTTTCCCTACCCCTGTTTCACCTAATATAAGCACGCTAAAGTTAGATGCTGCAACGAGTTTAATTTCGTTTTTAAGTGTTTGCATTAGTGGACTTTGACCAATAATTTCACCGCCGTCACGTGTTAATGCTTCACGATTTAGTTCTTGTACTAATGCACTTGAGTGCTGTGCATGCTGTTTGTAATGGGCAAGTTCTAAGGCCGTTTTAAAGTGCGCGCTACACAGCGTTTGTAAGGTATTGAGTGTATCAGCGCTTATGCTGTTAAATGCATTGGCGTTAAGGCTATCAAACGTAAGTACGCCAAGTAGCGCGTTTTTATCATAAAGAGGTAAACCTAAACATGCATGTACCGGTATGTCGCCGGTTTTAGCTAATAGTAATCCGTCGTATGGATCGGGTAGTGGGCAGTCGTGCGCAAATTGAAGCGCGAGTGTGCTTTTGCAAATAGCTTCTAGGCGAGGGTGTTCTACTATTTTAAATCGTCTGCCTAAACTGTCGGGCATTAATCCTTTAATTGCCAGTGGTTTTAATTGTTCGCCCTGAAGCACTAATAACGCACTTGCATCACTTGGAATAACCCGCTCAACCGTTGCTAGTAATTTATCAAAGCTATGCTCGTGTAGTGTACTTTGAGCAAGCTCTAGAGCAACTTGTGTAAGGTTGAATTGCTGGTTCACGTCAAAATGACCTATTTGTGTTTTTATGAGTTAATTTATAGTAGGTCATAAAGACTCACACTGTAAAGTGATTTAATTTAACTTGTTGAATTTAATTAATTAAACTTGTTGGCACAGTATGTGTAATAGCTAAGTAACGTAGTTAGTTACAGAGATCGCCATGAACACACTAATGCTGAATAATTTAAATAATCAAACACAGTTTAGTTCACTGCATGAGGCACTAGCGTGCGCTGAATACTTTTTTGCTCAGTATGGTGTAGGGCAGGAAATAAAATAATGCGCCCTATAAACTTAACTGAGCCAATGCCAGCACGCGTTGCTATTCATCAAGTATCTCAATGGTCGTTATGGATGCTAGCTTTTAGGCCTTTCTTTTTAGGCGGTGGCTTATTGGCATTTTTGTCAGTGGGGTATTGGCTACTTATTTTAACAGGCCATGCAAGTTGGCACTTATCGATACCTGCGACATTATGGCACGCGCACGAAATGCTGTTTGGCTTTGCAGGAGTTGTAGCTGTTGGCTTTTTACTTACCGCAGCACAAACGTGGACAGGCGTGCCGAGCATAAGTGGCAAAGCCCTTATGTGGCTTACGTTTATATGGCTTGCAGCGCGCTTAGCATTTTTTGTAGTACTGCCAGATATTGCTCATTTTAATTTATATGCTGCACTTACATTACAAGTTATTTGGTGGCTAGGCGCCATAACCGCGTTGGCTAATATGTTATTAAAAGCCAATAGCAAAAGTAACTATCCGTTTTTAGCTATTTTAGCTGTGCTTTGTGGGCTCAATGTATTGTATTTAATACTTGTTTTACAACAAAACATGCAGCTTGCACTTGGTGTGGTTGATACCGCAGTGCTGGTTATTACTTTACTAGTTGGCATTGTTGCGGGCCGCGTTTTACCATTTTTTACCGCTAAAGGTCTGGGGTTAGCCGCACAAGTTCGCACTCCTAAAATAGATAAAGCTGTTATGTATTTATCTATTGTGGCTATCACTTTATTTTTCATCAACAAGTTGTTTTTGAACACGATTAATCCTGCGTTAGTTGTTGCAACTGTTGCTGCGCTTCACCTGCTTAGGGCTGGTTGTTGGTGGGATAGCAAGGTATTGAGAGTGCCGTTGTTATGGTCTTTACATTTTTCCTACTTAGCGTTAGGCGTAGGGTTAATGATGGTTGCATTTAGCTTTTATAGCAGTGCAATGCAATTTAAAGATGCGCTGCACTTAATCACTATTGGCACAATAGGTATGATGATTTTAGCAATGATGACGCGTGTATCGCATGGTCATACAGGGCGGATACTCGCTATTCCTCATTACATGGCTGTTGCTTTTGCATTTTTGCTTGTGGCCGCTATTACTCGTTCATTACTCCCTTTTATTATTAGGCCTCACCTTGCTTGGCAAATAAGTGCTTTGCTGTGGTTAGTAGCTTTTTCATTATTTTTAATTCACTGCACACCTATATTAACGCGGCGTCGTGTTGATGGGCGTCGTGGTTAGTTCATCCATAGGAAATACATATGTTATCTGATAAAACCATTGAGATTGTAAAAAGCACAGTTCCGTTATTAGCGCAGGCGGGTACGGTTGTTACCGATCATTTTTATAAGCGTTTATTTAGTCATAATCCTGAGCTTAAAAATATTTTTAATATGGCGAACCAAGATACAGGTCGTCAGCAATTTGCACTTTTTAATGCATTGGCTGCGTATGCACAAAATATTGATAATTTAGCCGTATTAAAAGAAGCGCTAACACGTATTAATCATAAGCATACAAGCTTGAATATTTTACCTGAGCATTACCCTATTGTAGGTGCACACTTAATTGGTACGCTTAAAGAACTTCTTCCTGAGCAATTTACTCCCGATGTTGAATACGCTTGGCGCGAAGCTTACGGCGTACTTGCTGATATTTGTATAACCGAAGAAGCTGCTTTGTATGAGCACAGTAAAAATAAACACGGTGGTTGGGCGGGAACTCGGCAATTTGAAATAACCAACAAACAGGCCGAATCAGAACTAGTAACGAGTTTTACACTTACGCCAGTTGATGGCGAAGCTGTTATTACACATAAACCAGGGCAGTATTTAGGTATTAAAGTTAAGCCAGAGGGCGCTGAATATGAAGAAATTCGCCAGTATTCTATTTCACAAAAAAGTAACGCTAAAAACTACCGTATTAGTGTTAAAAAAGAGCTACAGCCAAAGCCTGGCATGGTGTCTAATTATTTACACTCATTAGAGCAAGGCACTATTGTTGAGTTATACCCGCCGGCAGGAGACTTCTTTTTACGCAATAACACAAGTCCAGTGGTTCTCATTTCAGCAGGTGTTGGGCAAACGCCAATGCTGGCTATGCTTGAAACGTTATTAAGTGACAATTCTAATCAAGAGATTATGTATTTACATGCTTGCGAAAATACTCAGCAACATTCGTTTTCAAAATATTTATATGATCTAACAGCGCAGAATAACCACTTGAAAACAATAACGTGGTTTAACCAAGCGACAGAGGGCGCTGACTTTACTGGGTTAATGAACCTAAATGCAGTACAAGCACAGCTACCATTGAGTAATGGCGACTTTTACTTATGTGGTCCTGCCGGTTTTATGGCATTTATAAAAAAGCAGTTACTTGAACTAGGTGTTAAAAACGAGCAGATTCATTATGAAGTGTTTGGTCCGCATGAAGACTTGTAATAACGCTTTAAAATAGAAAAAGGCGTACAGCGATGTGCTGCGCGCCTTTTTATAAACGCTAATAAAGTGCTTTATAACTCTTTACAGGTCACACCTTCAAGTACTGTAGTAAGCTCTTTTTTAGGATAGTAAAGCTCGCATTGGTTATTACGTAGTTGCAAAATAAACTTCTCAGATTTTATATTATGCGCGCCCATAATTACTCTGCCATCAGACCCTTTACTCATTGCATGATCAATTAGCAGTTCGCTACGTTTAGTAAATACGGAATCGGAAAGTGTTACTAATGCGCCTCCCTTAGCTTGTTGAATTGCCTGTTGTAGTGTTGCAATAACGCTAGGATTAACGCTCGTTAATATAGCGGGTTTAGCGGGATCACTATTTACACTTTGGCATCCACCTAAAGCGAATAAGGTAGCTAATGGGAGTAATAATTTATCCATTACCTTTCCTCACTCAGTGTTGGCCAAGTTAAGTCCATATTACGCTGGGTAAATTGCTCAGGCATATTTAAAGGAATGAGAGATTCACGAGAGCTTGAAAAATTAGCTGGCTCTGCTTTTGCAGCAGCCGTTCTAATTGGGCAATTGCCATTTTCAACATGAAACAATGCGGTGGCTAAAACGGCCTCGTCACTGTCGCCTAACTGATGATCAAAGTCGTCCTCAATTTCACAACCTTGAACATCAGCATCAAATTGTGGCGTAGGGGTTGGTGTAAAACCCGCAGCGTATTCGCCAAATCCTTTGCTATTTACCCCACTAAATTGAATAGTGTAATAGGTTGTTGCGCAGTTATGAGTTGGGGTAAAGCCATAGGGCTTACCGCAGGTTGTATCGCCAATTAAAATAACTTCTGCGTCTATACCTTTTAAACCATTAATAAAAGCTTCTGATGCCGAACAGGTGCCTGATGTGCTTAATACATAAACCTTCGATAAGTTTAAATCAGGTAGGTTTTCACCTGTGCTAAAAAAAGTAGAGTAATCTATTTCTTCATCAATAAATGGAAAAGGCGAATCAACGGGTTGTTTATCGTTTTGTTGAGTTTGATAATAAAAGCGGTTGTTAACGTTGGCATTACCGGCAACCATATAAGCCAATTGTGCCGACAGTGCTAATAAACCACCACCGTTATATCTAAAGTCGATTACAAGCTCATCAATACCATCGGTTTTAAACTTATTTACTGCATCAATAAGCCCTTCTTGGGCAATGCTTATATGACTATTAAATTGCATGTAACCCACGCTTGAACCATTTGCGGTTGTAATCGTTTTAACATTTTGAACCGGTGTTTGTTCAATATTGCCAGCGGTTACATTAAATGTTTTTTCGGCGCCATCGTTACTGCGTACAACAATAGTATGTGAGTCGCCGTTAGTAGGACTAAATAAACCTTCGTTAAGCGTATCTACACCCGACTGTGTATTGGTATTAATGCTAACACCGTCAACTGAAAGTACAGTATCACCACGTTGAAAGCCTATTTGGCTTGCAGGTGAATCATCTTCAAGATAAGCGACGCGTAAAATACGGTCGGCTGTATCGCCAATAAACGCCCAATTTATACCGTAACCAGAAGTAACGCCCGATTGCGCTTCTTGAAAGTAATCTTCAGTAGGTTCTGAAAAATGAAAGTTATCTTTTTTTGCCCCTGAGTCGGTAAGCTGCTCTGTTTTTAATTGGGCAAAATAATCGGCTACTGTGGCAAAGCTTTCAGGATCGTTATCGGCAATCTCATCATACCAAAGGTAGGTTTCGTCGCTCCAAGAGCGAAGCCAGAGTTTTTCGTAAAGGGCAGAACCGGCTTGATCTGGGTAAGGCTCGTTGTTATTAAAGGGATCGTTACCCGTACGCGGGGTTTCGCAAAAGTTTTTTAAATCGTTAGAGGGTTCAAATACACCCGCAGTCCATGTTGGACTGCTACTAACAGGTGTTGTAACTACAGGGGCTGAGTCGATACCGCTACCGCCGCCGCCACAACCGGTCAAAGCAAAGCCCGCAAATGCAGTGAAAATGGCAAGCGAGGTTTTATTATTTTTAAACATAGTTAAGGGCTTTTTTGTAAATAAGTTGTTTAAAATATTACAACACTCGCTCGTTTATTCAACATTTATAACTTTGATTTATGTAAATGAGTGTTAAAGCTTAGAGCTTGCTCGCACTACTTGTATCTGCGAATGCTTGCTTTTGCCATGCATTAAATAACTTTTGCTGTTTATCAGAGATTTTTAAACCGTATGTTTTTTGCATGTAAGCGTAGGTGTCAGCTATACGTTTTCGTGCATAAACAGGCGGTTCAACTACACGTTGCTTAAAGTTTACTTTTACTTCGCAACGACCATATTGTGTGGCGTTTTCGCTAAGCATACCAAAACGATAATTAGAGCGATCGGCATTAATTTCGCCAATAGCTGGCGCTAAGTTATTTATATCAGCTTCCATTTTTCTAAATTTAGCACTTACTTTACGGCAGTTTTTACGCCCGCCATCTTGCCAGCATTGTAGCTGGTGACCAAATTCCCACGCCGGAACAATGTGCTCCCACTCAATGCGTAGTGCTCGCACATTTACTTTACCTGAGCGGGTAAGGGTATTTCGAGGAATGTAACCACAGTTAGACGGGTCAGGAACGAGTTTTTTGCCTTCTTTTTTAATGTCGCAACCGCAGTAAATGCTTTTGGCGTTGTCAGGTAGGGTTTTAATTAAATGTCTTTTAGCCGTTGAAAAACGGGTAAATTGTTCGGCTGATACCGAAACGCACACACAACAAGCCAATAAGGCCAGAATAAATCGAGTCATATCCATCACAAATGTGAACTACAGGAATAGGCAGTTTAAAGCCCTGAAGATAAAAGATAAAGTTAACTTAAGGCCTACGCTTATATTAATAAAAAGTGCCTGATTAATTTTTTTACTCAAAGTTACTTTCACTATTCATTTATTTCTCAATATTTATCGTATTTTAACCACACAAGGTTACCCGTTAAGGAGTATGCTTAAAGCTTACTCAATATGAGGATTTGGATTGCAAATGAAATTTGTTGATTATTATGCAGTGCTTGGAATATCGCCTGATGCAGATGATAAAGCGGTTAAAGTTGCTTATAAAAAGTTAGCCAGAAAATATCACCCAGATGTAAGCAAAGAGCCTCAAGCAGAAGATAAGTTTAAAGAAATAGCAGAAGCTTACGAAGTCATCCATAACAAAGAAGAACGCACTAAATACGACGAGTTACGTCGTCACCAACAAAATCGTGCTCGTCAACAGCAAGGCCATTATGGTGGTAACAATGCCTCTTCGCAAAGTAATTATCAGCAAAGCGATCCTCAAACCGACCAAGAGTTTTCTGACTTTATTAATTCAATGTTTGGCGGAGCTGGTGGATTCGATCGTTCCGGGCAGAGCAGAAGTAACGCCGCTCGCGCGCAAAAAGGACAAGATGTGGAAATAGAGTTCCCAATTTTTCTTGAAGAGACTTTAGTTGATACCGTTAAGCCTGTTGAGTTTATGTTACCGCAGCGAGACAGCAGTGGCCGTGTCACTGAAATTAAAAAATCACTTAAAGTGAAAATTCCTGCAGGCTCAGTAAATGGCGAGCGAATTCGACTAAAAGGGCAAGGCGGATTAGGGTCAGCTAATGGGCAAAATGGCGACTTGTATTTACAAATTAGTTTAGTGCCTCACCCATTATTTGATGTTGAAGGTCATAACCTAAATATAGTTGTCCCTCTTGCACCATGGGAAGCGGCTCTTGGTACAAAGCTAAATTTACCTACGTTGACAGGAAACATCCAATTAACTATTCCTTCTAATAGTCAGTCTGGTCAACGCTTGCGTATTAAAGGTAAGGGATTAATGAGTAAAAAAGCTAAAGGTAATTTATTTGCTGTGCTTAAAATTGTTAATCCAACATCTGTTGATGATGCCAGTAAAAAACTGTGGGAAGAATTAGCCAAAAAAGCTCACTTTGATCCCCGTAATAACTGGAGCAAGCCATAATGCAAATTATCGTGACACAAAAAGACGATTTACTTACTAGCAAAGAGCTATGTTTGAGCAGTGATATTAGCGAAGCAATTTTATATGAGCTAGTTGAGCATAATATTGCGGTTCCAATTGAGGGGGATCATGTTACGCAGTGGCAATTTACGGTATCTGCAGTGACCTTAGTTAAAAAAGCGGCCCGCATCCAACATGACTTTTCGTTAGATTGGTCGGCAATAGCTTTAGTTTTACAATTGCTGGATGAGCGTGATGAGTTGATTTTCGAAAACGAAATGTTAAAGCGACATTTGAGTCGATTTAAGCACTTGGAATAAAATAAGCCCTAGGCTTATTTACTCTTTGATAAGTGGGCGCTAGCTCTCAAAAACCAATATGACTACTTTGATTTATTCTTATTTTTAATTCGGATAAATCGTTTTAGTCGTATATTTTGTATAAGTAGTAATATTCCACTTAAACAAAAAAGTACACTGGTTGCTGAAAAGCTAATAAGCAGTGGATTATTAAAATCCTCTCGCTCATCGTAATCCATAATATGTAACATCCAAAAAAAGTCGAATATTCGCCATAGCGTGCTGCGAACGGTAACAACTTTGCCGTTATTTTCTGACAAGTACAGTGTTGTGTTAAATGTGTCGTCAAATTGTACCTGCCAAACATTGGTTTTATATCCAACTTCTCGCATACCTTGCTTTAGTAGTACAGCGCTTGTTACTTGAGCGTCAATAAGTAAGTGTGCTTTAGCATTTGCGGTAATTTGTATTTTAGTTGGCGGTTCAAATGGTCGGCCTGTTATTCCATTGAAGCTTTGCTGCTCGTTATTACTAAAGACAGTAATAAGTGGTGTAGTTAAGAAGTTCTCAAAAATTATTTGTGTTGGATTAACCACCTGAGAGGCAATATCGTCAAGGGAGGCAACATAATCAGCCTGCGTAAATGGGTTATTAAGAGTACGTGTTGCAAGATGCTCCCCATGAACTTTATCAAGAGGGATTGCACTCATAATTAAACCACCTAGTAACCATGCTAAAATTTGTAGTGCTAATAAATATCCTAACCATTTATGTAACTTGCGAGCATGTTTAAATATTTTTTTATTCATGTTTTAGTCTTATTATTTTTAGAAGCTAGTTTATTACATCAATGGGATAAGTTACTGCGACATTTTGTCGCAGTTTAAACTATAGCTTACTGTAATCATTTAAAAATAAAAAAGATTACACTTAAATTCCTAACATGACTTATCTGTTTAATTGAGCTGAATGTTTTATATCCAGCCAGCTTTAAATGCTAAAAAATACTTAAAAGCTGCGAAATATCCATATAAAGTGGTTAATAGAGCATAGTTGATTTGGTATAACGGTAAAACTGCGTTAAAGTTTGCAATGAAATTATTAGAGGATAAATACGAAACGATGTCGGAAATTCAATTTTTAAATGTAGATCTTGAGCTTGAATCAAAGCAAGATATTAGTTTGCTAGTGGCGGACTTGAAAAAAGTCGCGACGATTTTACATTATGACAAAGACGAATACCGTCAACTAGCGCGTATTGAAGCTACAGGTGAGGTGAGCACACCTGATAAAGCCATAAACCATATATGTGAGCTTATTGAATCGTGTTCGCGTAACGCGCTAAAGCAATGGTTAAGCTGTTCACGTAGAACGTTTGATATTGGTTTTGAATCAGGGACTTCTCCTAAGTGCTTTAATCAAGCCTTAGATGCAGATACATTATTGCGTATATCTGCGATTGGTGCGGGTATGGAAATTACCATTTACCCAATCGAAAAGTAACTATCTTCGCTCTACGACTGCTGCGGTCATTTTTGATACGCAGCACAGCTCATTGCGGCTATTTGTAATTTTTATTTCCCATACTGAACTACGTTTACCTATATGAAATGCTCTAGCCGTGGCTGTTAAAGTGCCGTTGCGAGATGCTTTTAAATGACTTGCGCTAATCTCCTGCCCTACACAGTAAAATTTAGTAAAATCGACAACAAAGTTAGCGGCATAGCTGGCAACTGTTTCGGCAAGTACAACGTTAGCACCGCCGTGTACCATCCCCATCGGGTTATGATGCTCAGGAATTGCCGGCATTGTGGCAACCAAATAATCATCGCCAATTTCTGTGACTTCTATCCCCATAGTTTTCATTAATGTTCCTTGGCCATTAACGCCTTGCTCTAACTGCTTGCACAGCTCTAAGGTGATGGGCTGGTACCAAATACTCATAATGTCTCCTTTGCATTTTTAATCATTTATAAACTTAGCTTTAGTTATATCCTTGAAATGTACACAAGTGAAATTACTTTAGCTATTTTAAGGCTTAATTTAAATTTGCGATTTTTATTTAACTGTATATACTCACAGTTAAATGTACTGTATGGAAAACCAGTTGTATGCGACCATTAACGAACCGCCAAGCTCAAATACTCGAACTAATTAAAGTTTTTATTAAAGACACTGGTATGCCTCCTACACGTGCTGAAATAGCGCAAACATTAGGTTTTAAAAGTGCCAATGCTGCTGAAGAACATTTAAAAGCACTTGCTAAAAAAGGCGCAATTAAAATGAAACCAGGTGCAAGCCGTGGTATTCAATTAATTGAAGAAGAAGAGCCAGAACAATTAGGTTTACCGCTTATAGGGCGTGTTGCTGCTGGTTCACCTATTTTGGCGCAAGAGCACGTTGAAAGTCACTGCAAAATCGATCCATTAATGTTTAAACCGGCTGCAGATTTTTTACTACGCGTTAACGGTATGAGCATGAAAGATATTGGTATTATGGATGGTGATTTACTTGCTGTACATCGTACTCAAACCGCTGAAAATGGACAAGTTGTTGTTGCTCGCCTAGACGAAGACGTAACTGTAAAACGTCTTGAGAAAGCGGGTCGTAAAGTATTACTTCATGCTGAAAACGACGATTTTGACTCTATTGAAGTAGATCTTGAGAATGAGTCTTTTAATATTGAAGGCTTAGCCGTTGGCGTTATAAGAAACGCTGATTGGATGTGACTTTAAAAATAGCTTTTAAACAAGCAGTTTTATAAATGCGTACTAATTAGTACGCATTTTTGTTTTAGAATTTGTACTAAAAAAAGGGCGTAAACAGCCCACTGACTATTTAAGCTGTAAACTTTTTTGCACTTATATTTTCCCCCTCCGAATGCGTTAAACCCCTTTGTTTTGCTCATATTTTGAACTTCCTGTTGCCCAGTTGATTACCGATTTTTTTTAATTATTCAATATCACCTGATTGTTTTTTATACTAAAACTTGCTTGTTGTTCGTTTTTTAGCTAATTGTTAATGTGCTGAGCTAATAATAACTCACAGCTTTTTAGTTTTGAGAACACACAATATACACAAACTCGTTGTTGGCGCAGCAAAACCAATCAATATTAAATAAGATTGGCTAAAAAAATAAAAATAACGAATTGGCGTTTAAGCCGTATGCCTCTTCGCTTTGCATTCGCAATAGCATCAAAGGAGCCGTCACATGGGTAAACTGACCTCTACCTTGTGGCTTATATTATGTGTTTTTTCGCACCCAGTTTTGGCTAACAGCCAATACAATATGCGCAAAGGCGTAACCGATATAAGCAATAATGTATATCAGCTGCACATGACCATATTTATAATATGTTGTGTGATTGGGGTGATAGTGTTCGCAATTATGTTTTGGGCACTTATTCATCACCGTAAATCTAAAGGGGCTGTACCTGCCCAATTTCACGAAAGCACTAAAGTAGAAATACTTTGGACTGCAATTCCGTTTGTTATTTTAATTGCTATGGCAGTACCAGCCACTAAAACCCTAATTGCAATGGAAGATGCCAGCAAAGCTGATCTCACTATTAAAATTACGGGTTCGCAATGGAAATGGCATTATGAATATATGGGCGAAGATGTAGAGTTCTACTCTATTTTATCTACCCCGCAAGATGAAATCGCGAATCTTGCAGATAAAAATCCTAACTACTTACTTGAGGTTGATAAGCCTCTTGTACTGCCAATAAATCAAAAAGTACGATTTTTAATGACTTCTGACGATGTTATTCACTCTTGGTGGGTACCTGATTTTGCAGTTAAAAAAGATGCGAACCCCGGCTTTATAAACGAAACATGGACGAACATAAACGAAGAAGGTACTTACCGAGGCCAATGTGCTGAGTTGTGTGGTAAAGACCATGGCTTTATGCCCGTTGTGGTGGTCGCTAAATCTGAGGCTGATTTTAAAACATGGCTTACAGATGCAAAGCAGGCTAAACAAAAAGCAGCATTAGCAGATGCCGCATTACTTGATAAAACCCTCCCAAAAGAAGAATTAATGACTTTAGGCGAACAAGTATATATGGCTAATTGTGCTGCATGTCATCAACCTACTGGCTTGGGGTTACCGGGCGTATTTCCTGCACTTAAAGGCAGCCCGATAGTGCTTGGCGATATAAAAGATCACATTGATGTAGTTATCCATGGACGACCCGGTACGGCAATGCAAGCTTTTGCCAAGCAGTTATCTATAAAGCAATTAGCTGCGGTTATTACTTATAAACGTAATGCGTGGGGTAATGATACGGGTGATGTTATTCAACCGAGTCAAATACAGACGGCACTTGATGCCAAAGTGGAGGCGAACTAATGAGTAGCATAGTAGAACAACCTAACGCCAATGAAGCTCATCATGCTCATCACCCAGCTAAAGGTTTTAAACGCTGGCTTTACACAACTAATCATAAAGATATAGGTAGTTTATATTTAATTTTTTCGCTGACCATGTTCTTAATTGGTGGCGCAATGGCCATGGTGATCAGAGCTGAATTATTTCAACCAGGTTTACAGTTGGTCGACCCTCACTTTTTTAATCAAATGACCACAGTGCATGGTTTAATTATGGTGTTTGGTGCGGTTATGCCCGCCTTTACAGGCCTTGCTAACTGGATGATACCACTCATGATTGGCGCGCCAGATATGGCATTGCCAAGAATGAATAACTGGAGCTTTTGGATTTTACCGTTTGCGTTTCTAATCCTATTGGCATCGTTATTTATGCCTGGTGGGGGGCCTGCATTTGGTTGGACTTTTTATGCACCACTGTCCACAACATACAGTAATGATAATACTGCATTGTTTGTATTTGCCGTACATATTATGGGAATTAGCTCAATAATGGGCGCAATCAATGTGATTGTAACCATAGTGAACTTACGTGCCCCAGGCATGACATGGATGAAGTTGCCATTATTTGTATGGACGTGGTTAATTACTGCCTTTTTATTAATAGCCGTAATGCCAGTGCTTGCAGGGGCTGTCACTATGGTACTTACCGATAAGTATTTTGCGACCAGCTTTTTTGATGCCGCAGGCGGTGGCGACCCGGTGATGTTCCAACACATTTTTTGGTTTTTTGGTCACCCCGAAGTATACATTATGATTCTTCCTGCCTTTGGCATTATATCTACAATAGTACCTACCTTTTCTCGTAAAAAACTTTTTGGCTATGCCTCAATGGTATACGCCACATCCTCCATAGCACTATTGAGCTTTATTGTATGGGCTCATCATATGTTTACCACTGGGATGCCGGTCGCTGGCGAGTTGTTTTTTATGTACGCGACCATGCTTATATCGGTACCTACAGGAGTAAAAGTATTTAATTGGGTTGCCACAATGTGGAAAGGCTCAATAACTTTTGAAGTGCCAATGCTTTTTAGTATTGCGTTTATTGTGCTGTTTACCTTGGGTGGTTTTTCGGGATTGATGCTGGCAATTACACCTGCTGATTTTCAATATCACGATACTTATTTTGTAGTGGCGCACTTTCATTATGTATTAGTAACAGGGGCTGTATTTTCGATAATGGCGGGGGCTTATTACTGGCTGCCCAAGTGGACGGGCAATATGTTTAATATCACATTGGCTAAATGGCATTTTTGGCTATCGCTGGTGAGCGTGAACGTACTGTTTTTTCCTATGCATTTTGTAGGGCTTGCTGGTATGCCGCGTCGAATTCCCGATTACGCTCTTCAATTTGCCGACTTTAACGCAATCATAAGTATTGGTGGGTTTGCCTTTGGTTTATCGCAATTGTTGTTTGTAGCTGTGGTAATTAAATGCGCGCGTGGCGGTGATAAAGTGCCTGCAAAAGTATGGGAAGGGGCAGAAGGCCTTGAGTGGGAAGTTGACTCTCCAGCGCCATATCATACTTTTTCTACGCCGCCGGTTATTAAGTAATGACACATGCACCGCTACTCAAACGTTTGGTACTTATTTGCATAGGCATGTTTGCCTTTGCCTTTGCTTTAGTACCTTTGTATGACGTGTTTTGTGATGTAACAGGGCTTAATGGAAAGCCTTCGCTTGAGCAAGCAGAGCAAAGTACACAAATAGTACAAAACCGAGAAGTTGGCGTTAGCTTTACTACTCACGCACAAAGTGGTGCACCGTTTAAAGTTAAATCAAAAGAATACAGTGTAGTGGTAAAACCCGGTGCAATGCGTGAAGTAATGTTTAGTGCTAAAAATAACAGCAATCTAGATAAAGTAATGCAGGCTGTACCATCAGTCTCGCCAGGTAAAGCGGCAAAGTATTTACATAAAATAGCTTGTTTTTGCTTTGATCAGCAACCTCTAAAAGCAGGGGAAGAGCTTGAATTTAAATTACTTTTTTATGTTGATACCGCATTGCCAAGCGACATTGAAGAATTAACTTTATCTTATACCGTATTTGATATTAGTGAACAGCTGGTGGCAAGTAATAACTAGCTTTTTAAACTAGTGTGAAACTAGGAGTAAATAAAATGAATCAAGAATATGAGCATTATTACGTACCTGAGCAAAGCCCGTGGCCTATTGTAGGTGCAGTTGCATTGTTTTTTATTGCAGTAGGGGCAGGCTTGACTGTTATGAGTGTAGGTAAAGAAGGTGGTAGCGGGGTTTATCTGCTTTATGCCGGTATTGCTGTGCTTGTGTATATGTTGTTTAGCTGGTTTAAAAATGTAATTAGTGAATCGGACCAAGGTTTGTACTCAGCACAAATGGATCGCTCTTTTAGACAAGGTATGAGCTGGTTTATTTTTTCTGAAGTTATGTTTTTTATGGCCTTTTTTGGTGCGCTTTTTTATGCACGGGTATTGTCGGTACCTTGGCTTGGAGGTGCAGGCAATAATGCAATGACTAACGAGGTTTTATGGCCAACTTTTGAAGCTGTTTGGCCGCTAGTTTCAACACCTGCTGGCGAAACTACTCAGGCTATGGGCTGGCAAGGCTTACCACTTATAAATACCTTAATACTGCTTACTTCCTCAGTTACTTTACATTTTGCCCACGTAGCGATGGAAAACAATAAACGTACTCCACTTAAGGTTTTTTTAGGTGCTACTATTTTACTGGGTGTTTGCTTTTTAGGGCTGCAAGTTGAGGAGTACATGCATGCATATAATGACCTTAATCTAACGCTAGATGCGGGTATTTACGGTAATACGTTCTTTTTATTGACTGGTTTTCATGGCATGCATGTAACGCTAGGAACCGTACTTTTATTTGTAATATTTTTACGGATATTAAAAGGGCACTTTACTAAAGATAAGCACTTTGCTTTTCAAGCAGCTGCTTGGTATTGGCACTTTGTTGATGTGGTGTGGCTGTGTTTGTTTGTATTTGTATATGTGCTGTAGCGTTTATTGGCGAATTATTCGCTTTAATAAAACCAAGTTTAAGCGCTGCAATAACAACAATTAAAACAACGAACGAAAACAATACGCGACGACCTAAAAAGTGAGACATAGGTCGTCCCCCTGTTTTCCCTGACACCATAATAAACAATGCTCTAAATAAGTTAAAAAGTATAAATATTAACAACAGTACGATAATAATTTTAATAATCACTGAGTTGACCCTTTATGCAGTTAGTTTTATGGCACAAACAAAAGCTTAGCTCACTAATCACACTTTGTATGGTTGTGGTTGTTGTACTTGTGTGTGTGCGATTGGGGTTTTGGCAGTTGGAGCGAGGTGAGCAAAAGCAGCAACAACTAACCGCCATTGCTAAGCAACAGACTCGTGGTGTGATGAGCTGGTCTCAATTACTTAACTTGCCTGATAGCTGGAACAAAACTGGTGTATTGGTTGAGTTAAAAGGGCGGTTTGTACAAAACCAATATTGGCTTTTAGATAATCAAGTTTATAACGGACAAGTAGGGTACGACCTACTTGCTTTACTAAAGCCAGACACCGAAGAAAAAGTGATTTTAGTTAATTTAGGATGGGTAAAAGCGCCTATATCTAGAGATACACTGCCAAAGGTTGCTCTGCCTACAGGTGTTTTTATTCTTAAAGCGCAAATAAAAGAAAATAACCTAAGTAGCTTTACGCTTGAAGATAAAACTACAAATAACGACTTACCTACAAGAATCCAATCTATCGACTTGAATATGCTGAGCACTCAAAGCCAGCAATCATTAATTAATTTTATGGCTTACAGACAAGGTACTGGTGATGAGATTGCAACACCTCATTATGAGGCCGTTGTTATGAGCCCTCAAAAGCATAATGCCTACGCTTTGCAATGGTTTTTAATTGCTGTTGCATGTGCTGTTGTGGCTATTTTTGCGAGTAAAAAAAGGACACATAATGAAAAATAATCCCCTTTTGTTGTTTGTGGGTTGCTGCGCTATCCCATTAATTTTGGCATATGGCGCATTAAAGTTTGATTGGTTGCCTACTGCAATTACTAATAATGGCGAGTTTTTAAGCCAAGAAATAAAACTTAAAAATTGGCCGCAAAATAATCCCAAACAATGGACTATCGCACTTAATTATTCAAACGAATGTAACACCCCATGCAGCGAACAGCTCAATGCACTTAATAACTTATATGTGGCACTTGGTAAAAACCAAGGCAAGGTTGATATGGCTGTAATGGGAAGCCCCGACAATAAAAATCTACCATGGAAAATTATTACCGAACAACAGAGTTTAAACCCTGCAAGTTTATATTTAATTGATCATATGGGGTTAGTGGTACTTGAATATCCCTTTAAGGTCGAGCCACAAGAAAACCGTTTAGTACAAAAAGGGTTATTAAAAGATCTAAAAAAATTACTTAACTATTCTCGTTCTAGCTAATTAAGTTGAGCTTAAGTTGGAGTATCTGATGTATAAAAATTATAAAAACTTAGTATTAATAACAGGATTACTCGCTTTGATTGTAGTTGCTTTAGGTGCGTACACCCGCTTAAGTGATGCAGGATTAGGGTGCCCCGATTGGCCTGGTTGTTATGGCTTTTTAACGGTACCTAAGCATGAGGCTGACATAGCCTTAGCAGCTCAAAGCTACCCCGATATGATGTTCGAAACCGCAAAAGCGTGGAAAGAAATGATTCATCGCTACTTTGCAGGTGCTTTAGGTTTACTTATTTTAGGTTTATTTGTGTTGGCTTTTTTAAAGCGCCAATATCCAACTACGCCAGTTAAATTGCCTTTGGCTTTACTTCTACTAGTGGTGTTTCAGGCTGCCCTTGGTATGTGGACAGTAACCATGAACCTTCAGCCGCTTATTGTAATGGGCCACTTATTAGGTGGCTTTAGTATTTTGTCACTTATAACGCTTTTATATTTACGGCTAACCGCAAAACCTATTATGGGTGGCGATAGCGGCGCAAAACGCTATTTTGGTTTAAGTTTAGTTGCGCTCAGTGTATTGATTATCCAAATTGCACTTGGTGGTTGGCTGGCTGCAAATTACGCCGCTCCTCATTGTAGTGGTTTGCCATTGTGTAATTACGCACAACCGTTTTCATTGAGTAGCGTATTTCAATTACCACTTGAGCACAGTAATTATGAATTTGGTGTGTTATCGCAGCAAGCGCGTATGTCTATTCATTTATTACACCGCATTTGGGCACTGGTTACTTGCATCGTTCTGGCGCTAATTATGTGGAAAATATACAGCCAAGCGTACTCTAAAAAAATTAAAAATTGCGTGGTGAGCGTATTGCTTACCCTGCTTTGCCAAATTAGCTTAGGGCTTATTTTAGTACATTGGCATATTCCGTTGGGAGTTGCACTGGCGCATAACTTGATGGCTGCCATACTATTATTAAGCATGGTTAGGTTGTGTTATTACCTAAAATCACGCACATAAAGGGGAAATATAATGGCACTTATAATTGATAAAAAAATACTGCTACCCGTTAATACTCAATCGCTAATTTCGCGTACTCATAATTTGCTGCAAGACTACTTAGCAATTAGTAAATTTAAAGTGGTAGCCATGCTGGTACTAACAGCTTGGGTTGGTTTAGCGCTGGCTCCTGATGTAGGGCGCGGTATGGCTGTACAGTTTATTAGCTTGTTAGGTATAGGGCTACTTTCTGCTGCTGCAGCGGTTATTAATCATGTGGTTGATAGTGAGATAGACTCAAAAATGGCAAGGACTCGTCATCGTCCTGTGGCTAAAGGGCGTTTAAGTAAAACACATGCGCTTAGTTTTGCAGCTGTTATTGGGGTTGCGGGTTTTATTATGCTAATGGTGTGGGCTAATACCTTAACCGCTATATTAACGTTATTTGCATTGGTAGGTTATGCATTTGTTTATACATCATTTTTAAAGCGTGCTACACCGCAAAATATTGTTATAGGTGGGTTGGCTGGCGCAATGCCTCCATTATTAGGTTGGGTGTCAGAAACAAACCAAATGGCAGCAGCCCCTTGGTTACTTGTAATGATAATATTTACCTGGACTCCGCCACACTTTTGGGCGCTGGCTATAGCGCGAAAAAGTGATTATGAACGCGCTAAAATTCCTATGTTACCAGTAACCCATGGAATCGACTTTTGTAAAACGTGCGTCGTTGCCTACTCTGTTTTACTCGCTGTAGTTTGCGTATTACCTTATTTAATCGGTATGTCTGGATTAATATATTTAATAGGTGCGTGTGTATTAAATGCAGTGTTTATATATAAAGCCGTCAAATTAAAAATTGCTGGAAATGATGAGACTGCAATGGACTTATTTCGTTTTTCGATTATTCATTTAATGGTACTCTTTGTAATCTTATTTATAGATAAATGGCTCCCTTTATGAAGCAGTTATGGCTTGGATTAATTGTTGTTTTAGTTTTGTTTTTATCAGCATGTTCAAATGAAAATAGTCCACCAGATGTAGATGCATTAGTTTACGAAAATGCAAAGCCATTGTCTGATTTTACGCTAAACGATCAGCGCGGCGAATTAGTGACTAAGCAACAATTTTTAGGACAGTGGAATTTAGTATTTTTAGGCTACACAAGCTGCCCAGATATTTGTCCATTAACACTTGCTAAGTTAAATGCTGTTTATAAAAACTTACAAGCAGATTATCCGCTGCAAATTTGGTTTTTATCGGTTGATCCAAAACGCGATACACCAGCTAAACGAAAGCAATATATAGATTACTTTAATCCTGACTTTTTAGCTGTATCAGGGGAGCATAAACACCTTTTTCCTATTGTTAGAGAGCTTGGTTTAATTTACGCGATTAGCGATAGTAGTGAATCAGAATATGCAGTTGATCATAGTGCTTCGGTCGCTATGGTTGATCAAAATGGAGCGGTTAGAGCTATTTTTAAACCAGAATTCAAACAAGGTAGTGTGCCATTAATTAATGCGACGACTTTAACGAAAGAGTTTAAAAAAATAGCCGATTACTACAAAAACTAGTTTTTACTTTTTACCAATTTGAAAGGAGCTTTAGGCTCCTTTTTTTGTTTTTTAACGACGATTTAAATTTAATTAAGCATTTTATGGCAATTTTAATAACTAGGGCTAAGCTTTTGTTATGAATTGAATTGACAGGGAATGCACCTACTAAATGCTAAAACTTCCAAGCGAACTTGCTATTACGCAAGTTGAAACACTACATCAAGATTTACTGCACGAACTCAATAGCAACGATGATATCTGTCTTGATATTAACGATGTGATTTCTGCTGATACTGCCTCAATTCAACTTTTATGCGCCTTACAAAAACACCTACTTACCATACAGCACAAAATCATTTGGGTAGGCAGTAGCGAGGCCTTAACACATACAATCAATAAACTTGGCTTAAGCCAATACTTAACAACCGAAAGTAAAAGTTAGGGGTATATATGAAAAGAATTTTAGCGGTTGATGACTCAGCATCGATGCGTCAAATGGTGAGCTTTACATTAAAAACCGCAGGGTTTGATGTAACCGAAGCTAAAGATGGCAGTGAAGCTCTCGCTATTGCCAAGCAGCAAGACTTTGATGCCGTGATCTCAGATGTAAACATGCCAATAATGGATGGAATTACATTAATACGAGAGCTGCGTACTTTGCCTAGTTATAAATTTACACCATTACTGATGCTTACAACTGAGTCGGGTTTAGAAAAAAAAGTAGAAGGTAAAGCTGCTGGGGCAACAGGCTGGATTGTTAAACCATTTAATCCCGATCAGCTACTAGCGGTAATTAAAAAAGTTATTCGCTAAGGAGCGCAGTGTGAGTATAGATTTAAGTCAATTTTTTGAAGTTTTCTTTGAAGAGAGTTTTGAAGGCCTAGATACCATGGAGGCTGAGCTATTAAACTTAGTGCCAGGTGAGGAAGATTTAGAAACTATCAACACTATTTTTAGAGCTGCTCACTCAATAAAAGGAGGCAGTGGGACATTTGGTTTTAGCTCCGTTGCTGACTTTACTCATGTACTTGAAACATTACTAGATCAAATTCGCCAAGGTGAACGAGAGCTTAGTACCGAGCATGTTAATTTATTACTCAAAGCTGTGGATTGCTTACGCGCTTTACTTGCTGCACTTCAAGGTGAACAAGAGCCAGATTTAACCGAAGCAGATTTGTTAAAAGTACAATTTGAACATGTACTTGGAATGAAAAATGAAACACATGAGAATAAACCTCAAAGCTGTGAAGAGCAAACAAGTAGTAATACCTATCAAATAGACTTTAAACCTCATCATCATTTATTTAAAACAGGAAACGAGCCACTGTATATGATCAGTGAGCTTGAAGAGCTAGGTGAGTTAGAAACCACAGTATTTTACGATGAAGTTCCAGAAATCACCGATTTAAGTAGTGATGAATGTTTTTTACATTGGCGCTTTTTTTTAGATACTAGCCATGATGAAAAAGCCATAAAAGAAGTATTTGAATGGGTAGAAGACGATGCCGATATAAAAGTTGAATTATGTGGCGGCTTATTTGGCAATGATGAGTCAATACAACCTAATCAAGATGAGATACCTAAAGCTGTTGAGCTTGAAGAACCCGATTCAATAAAAGTAGCTGAGTTACCAAGTAAGCCACAGCAACCCGTTGCTAATAAAGATAAAAAACCTACAAGTGCACCAGAATCTACCTCTATACGTGTTGGCATTGATAAAGTTGATTCGTTAATAAATATGGTAGGTGAACTTGTTATTACACAAGCCATGCTAAATCAACTCAGCGAACAAGAAATCACACCAGCCACAATCACTTTACTACAAGAAGGCTTAGCACAACTTGCACATAATACGCGTGATTTACAAGAAAATGTGATGCGTATTCGTATGCTCCCAATTAATTTTGTATTTAGTCGTTTTCCTCGATTAGTGCGAGATATAGCGCAAAAGCTAAATAAGCAGGTTGAGCTAAAGCTGATTGGAGAGCAAACCGAGCTTGATAAAACAGTAATGGAAAAAATATCTGACCCTATGGTGCATTTAGTAAGAAACTCACTTGATCATGGGTTAGAGACTGTTGAGCAAAGACTGGCGGCAGGTAAAGATCCCGTTGGCACAGTAACCTTAAATGCATTTCATCAGGGTGGAAACATCGTTATTGAAATAATGGATGATGGGCAAGGGTTAAATACAAAAAAAATAAAAGAAAAAGCCATCGCTAACGAATTAATCTCAGCTGATAACCATCTCAGTGACGATGAAATAAATGAGCTTATTTTTATGCCGGGCTTTTCGACAATGGATGAGGTAAGTGACTTATCTGGTCGTGGAGTTGGGATGGATGTTGTTAAGCGAAATATCCAATCATTAAATGGCTCAGTGGAAGTAACCTCAGCGCCCGGTGTTGGTTCTACGTTTACTATTAGATTACCCCTTACTCTCGCTATTTTAGATGGGCAATTAGTTAAGGTGGCTCAGCATACTTATATTATTCCGCTCATTTCTATTGTGGAGTCACTGCAAATTGATATTGCAAAAGTGAGTCGAGTGGGTAAAAGCCTTGATGTATTGAGGCTTCGAGACGAATACATTCCTATATTAAGACTCTACGATATTTTTAATCATAAAAATGCTATTGAATCACTCGATAAAACGCTGCTTGTTGTTGTAGAAACAGATAACCAAAAGGTGGGTTTATTAGTTGATGATTTACTGTCTCAACAGCAGGTTGTTATTAAAAGTTTAGAGGCAAACTACCATAAAGTGGATGGCGTATCGGGTGCTACCATTTTAGGAGATGGGCGTGTATCGCTGATTGTGGACATTAGCGGCTTAATAAAGCTCTCAGGCTTAAAAAAGCCAGGTAGCCAAGAACTAACTATTGAAACGCAAGCCACTTTGGAGGCGTTATGAGCTCAGATCAAAGCCAGTTAAGTAACCAATTAAATCTTCAGCAACAGCAAGGTGTAAAACAGTTTTTAACTTTTATTATGGCTGATGAAGAATATGGCGTTGATATTTTAACAGTACAAGAAATTCGCAGTTGGGAAGAAATTACAGTACTGCCCAATGCACCTGAATTTGTAAAAGGCGTTATTAATTTACGCGGAACAATAGTGCCAATTATTGATTTACGGTTGCGTTTTGGATTACCAAGTGTCGACTATGGACCATTAACGGTGGTTATCGTTGTCAAAATAGAATTTGAACTAGGTAGTAAAATTATAGGTGTTGCTGTTGATGCCGTCTCTGATGTTTACAGTATTGCGGAGCAAGATGCGAAAGCGGTTCCTAGTTTGTCTGAATCGAGTAATTGTGAATATGTAGCTGGGTTGGTGAATGTTGGTGAAAAAATGGTAGCGCTAATTGACCTGCAAAAAACAATGAATATTTAGCAAATAGAAACTAAATGAATAATAAACTTAAAGGTGGTGATGAGCATGGGATGGTTTAGTAATCCAAAGCAGTCAAAATCAAGTAATGATTTAATTGTAGACGCATTGAATAAATCATTAGCGGTGATTGAATTTGAACCTAACGGAAAAATAATTACTGCAAATATGAATTTTCTAAACGCGATGGGCTATCGTCTTGAGGAGGTTCAAGGTCAGCATCACTCGATGTTTGTTGACCCAGATGAAGCTCAGGGCAACGATTATAAAAACTTTTGGCAACGCCTGCGTAATGGCGAGTTTATCTCAGATGAGTTTAAGCGTAATGCTAAAGGTGGAACTGAGGTATGGATCCAAGCAACTTATAACCCAATTGTTGATGAGCAAAGGCAAGTATTAAAAGTAGTTAAGTTTGCCACCGACGTGACTGAGCAAAAGTTAATAACAGCAGAAGCTTCAGGGCAAATTAGTGCTATAAGTAAATCTCAAGCGGTTATCGAATTTAATTTAGATGGCACTATTATTGATGCCAATGCTAACTTTTTAAATGCGCTTGGCTATCAACTTAGCGAGATTAAAGGCCAGCACCATAGGCTTTTTATTGATCCCGAACATGCAAATAGTATCGAATATAAAGAATTTTGGGCCAAACTAGGTCGCGGTGAATTTGATTCAGGGGAATATTTAAGAATAGGAAAGCAGGGTCAGGAGGTTTGGATTCAAGCATCTTATAATCCAATTTATGATATGAACGGCAAGCCGTTTAAAGTGATTAAATATGCATCTGATATTACTGAACAAAAAGAGCTTGAAAAGGCATCTCGCAAAGCAGCCGATTTAGCAAATGCGCTTAAAGTTTGCCAAGCAAACGTAATGATTGCTGATGAAAACCTTAAAATAGTATTTGTGAACGACCGTGTTCAGCAAATGCTAAAAGTCCGCGAAAAAGAATTACAAACCGTATTGCCAAGCTTTTCTGTTGATAATTTAATTGGCACCTGTGTTGATGATTTTCATAAGCACCCTAATCATCAACGTGATTTATTAAAAAACCTAGATAAGCCCTATAAAGCCGAGCTACTGTTAGCAGGTGTCACTTTTACCTTGATTGCTTCACCTTGGATCAGTCAAGACGGAAAGCATTTAGGCACCATTGTTGAGTGGGAAGATAGAACCAATGAAGTTGCGCTTGAAAAAGAAATCGCTGAGCTTATTGGTGCTGCAGGTAATGGCGAATTAGATACAAGAGTTGCGGAAGATGGGAAGGAAGGGTTCTTTTTACGTTTGGCTCAAGGATTAAATAGCTTAGTTAAAATAGTTGATGATGCCGTTGCCGACACTGGCAATATGCTCGATGCGATGGCAAGTGGTGATTTATCAAAACGTATTGAAAAAGAATACAAAGGTTCATTTGATAAACTTAAACGCGACGCAAATGCTACGGCAGATAAATTAACAGAAGTGATTAATCGCATAAATTCATCGGCAACGTTAGTAGCCAGTGGTGCAGAAGAAATTTCTCAAGGTAATGCTGATTTAAGCCAACGTACAGAAGAGCAAGCCTCGTCACTTGAAGAAACAGCTTCAAGTATGGAGGAAATGACCAGTACCGTTCGTCAAAATGCTGATAACGCAAAAGTAGCAAACGACTTGGCAGAAGAAACCTGTGAAAAAGCGATTCAAGGTGGTGAAGTTGTTAATAGAGCAGTTACAAGCATGTCGGCAATTAATGAGTCGAGCAAAAAAATTGCAGATATTATCGGTGTAATAGACGAAATCGCGTTTCAAACGAATTTATTAGCGCTTAATGCCGCTGTAGAGGCAGCAAGAGCGGGTGAGCAAGGTCGAGGCTTTGCGGTTGTTGCAGGTGAGGTTCGTAATTTAGCGCAGCGCTCTGCGGGCGCAGCGAAAGAAATTAAAGAGTTAATACGAGATAGTGTAGGCAAAGTAGCTGATGGTTCTCAATTAGTTAATGAGTCGGGCGCTACACTTAAAGAGATTGTTGTGTCGGTGCAAAGAGTGACGCAAATGATTTCTGATATTACGGAGGCATCTGAAGAACAAAGTGCGGGTATTGAGCAAGTTAACAAAGCTATTTCTCAAATGGACGAAATGACGCAACAAAATGCCGCTCTAGTAGAGCAAGCCTCTGCTGCTGGTGAGTCTATGGCTGAGCAAGCTAATGAGATGCGCCGATTACTTAACTTTTTCTCAGTAGATCAGCAAGAGATGACAATGATGTCATCAACTATGCGAACTCCTGAACTATCTCATAAGCCGCAAAGCCGTTTTGTGAGTAATAAGCCAAGGGGCGATAACTTTGTAGACTCAGCTGATGAGTGGGAAGAGTTTTAATATTTAGCCTTTTTATGCCTCGTCTAATAAATAGTTACAGCGAGGCACTACTTGTTAGCGTTAGGTTTAATTGGGAGCGGACAATGAAAGAGTTTTTGTGTACCGACCGCGACTTTAAGGAAATTGCCAGTTTAGTTTACAGCGCATGTGGAATTGTATTAGGGGATCATAAGCGAGAGATGGTTTATTCACGCTTAGCAAGACGTATTAGGGAGCGTAAATTAACTGATTTTAAAGCTTACTTAGAGTATCTGAATAGTCATAAAGATCAGGAGTTTGATGCCTTTATTAATGCAATAACAACGAACTTAACGTCTTTTTTTCGTGAAATACATCACTTTGAATTTATAAAATCTGAGCTTGTACCTGCTCTTTTAAAGGCAAATAAAAACAGTAAGCGAGTAAGAATCTGGTCTGCAGGTTGCTCCACAGGGGAAGAGCCTTACAGTTTGGCGATGACTTTAAATAACGCATTTCCGAGCAATTGGGATGTAAAAATACTAGCAACCGATTTAGACTCTAATGTATTGGCAAAAGCACAAAAAGGTATTTACACCGCAGCGAATGTTAATGGCTTAGATGACGTGCAACTTAAGCGTTGGTTTTTAAAAAGCAAAGACGGTGAAAATTATAAAGTTAGAGATAAACTAAAAGAGTCTATTTCTTTCAAGCGTTTAAACTTATTACAAGACTGGCCAATGAAAGGATCATTTGATCTTATTTTATGTCGTAATGTTGTTATTTACTTTGATAAAGAAACAAAAGATCAGCTTTTTAAGCGTTACGCCAATATATTAAATGAACAAGGTTATTTGTTTTTAGGTCACTCAGAAAGTATGGGTAAAGAGCATTCGCAATTCAAAAACTTAGGGAAAACTATGTACCAAAAGGGACAAAATGCACGCTGAGTTCAGGCCGGTATTACCTAACTTTGAACATATTAAACGATATTGGGATTCGGGCCGAGGTAGCGTTGTTGCTAAAGTACTTCCGGGTGAGTTTTATGTTTCTAAAAATAATGAACTGATCTCTACAGTTCTGGGTTCGTGTATTGCGGCTTGTGTATACGATGAAGTACTTGGTATTGGCGGGATGAATCACTTTATGTTACCAATTCAAAAGGGAGTAGAACTTAAAAATGCGCATAGTTTAAGTTGTCGGTACGGTAATTGGGCTATGGAGTATCTTATAAACGAAGTTTTAAAAAATGGCGCGTCTCGGTGTAACCTAAAAGTAAAACTTTTTGGCGGGGGGAAAATTATTAGTGCGATGACTGATATAGGGCTGGGTAATATTAGTTTTGCAGCAGCGTATATTAAAGAAGAGGCATTAAATCTAGTTGCCCATGATATGGGGGGGCCGTGGCCGCGAAAAATATTTTTTCACCCGAACACTGGTAAAGTTCATATGAAAAAACTTAAAAACCTACATAATAATACGATTGAAAAACGCGAAGTCCGTTACTTACAAAACCTTAAAAAGCAAGAAGTAGTAACCGATATAGAGCTGTTTTAGGAGTATGCATGATTAAAGTATTAATAATTGACGACTCCCCTTTAATTAGGCGTTTACTCACTGAAATATTACAACAAGCTAAAGACATTACAGTAGTGGGGAGTGCTGAGGATCCCTACGAAGCTCGCGAAATGATAAAAAAACTCAGTCCTGATGTATTAACGCTCGACGTAGAAATGCCAAAAATGGATGGTATTAGTTTTTTAAAAAACTTAATGCGATTAAGACCAATGCCAGTAGTGATGATTTCAACACTGACACAAAAAGGCTCTCCTATCACACTAGAAGCGCTCGAATTAGGGGCTGTTGATTTTATAGCTAAGCCTACTAATAACGTAAGAGAGCAATTGAGCCAATATGCATCACTTGTCCAACAAAAGGTGCGAATAGCTGCTGGAGCAAGAGTAAGAAGCTATAAAAAAACGGTCGTCACAAATGAGCCTATTAATACTCATTCTCAGTTTTTACTTAATAAAGTAATAGCGATAGGTGCTTCAACGGGGGGGACTGAGGCTATAAAAGAAGTGCTTATTAAAATGCCACAAAATTGCCCGCCAATTGTAATTACTCAGCATATTCCTCCTGTGTTTAGCGCTTCATTTGCTGAGCGAATGAATCGTACATGCACGATAAATGTGAAAGAAGCTGAACATGGCGATAAGCTTAGCGCGGGCTGGGCTTATATAGCACCGGGTGGGTTTCATTTAAGTATTAAAAAACGAGGTGTTAGCTTGTATTGCCAGCTTGATGATGGCGAGCCGGTGAACAGACATAAACCTGCGGTAGATGTGTTGTTTAACTCATTAGTCGAAACTGGGGCTAAAAACGTAGTTGCAGCCATACTAACAGGAATGGGGAGTGATGGCGCAAAAGGGTTACTTGCACTAAAACAAAACGGAGCACATACCTTGGCTCAAGATGAGTACTCATCGGTGGTATGGGGTATGCCTAAAGCAGCTGCTGAGCTAAATGCAGCTGACGAGATAGTTGCGCTGGATAAAATAACCCAGCGGCTTTTACATCGGGCCGTTAAGGTTTAGATGCTTCAATTACCCAAGGCTGCGAAAACCAAAAGTAATCACCAGGGCTTGAAATAGAAGGGGCCGTGCAATTAAAACGAGAACGCCCTTTATTAAGCACCTTTGGTGAGGTGATTTCGACAGTATTTTTAGTTATCCATTTTAAATCTGCTTGGCCTACGCTTGATACATAACAGGCAAATTGGCTCTTATGAAAATCACCCATCTTAAATTCCATTGTGAGCGTGGGTGGATTTTGCTGTGTAACGCTATCTTGATAAGTTAAATTGGTGATATTAAACGCGCGTGAGTTGAGCTTAGTAATAAGGGTTTCTAGCTTGCTGTAAAAGCCTGATGCAGGAAAACGCGGCAAGCGGCTAAAATTAGAATCTTTATTTACAGCGCCTGAGTGCTGGCCAATACCCACAAAACCAAGCTCTGTCACGAGTGCTTGCAGCTCGTTATTAAACTCACCATACGGGTATGCTAAGTATTTATAGTCGTGGCCTATTTCTTCTTTTATGCGCTTTTGAGAGTTAAGAATATCTTGCTTAATACGTGATTGCCATTGTGCATCGGTTTCGTTTTCAAGCTTAAGGTGTAAGTAATCATGTTGTCCGCTATGATTGGCTATTAATGCCCCTTTTTTAGATAATTCTTTGAGCTTATCCCACCCCATTACGTAACTCATACCTTCGTCTATTAATTTAGGATTTACAAAGATAGTGTACGGGTAGCCAAACTTTTCTAAAATAGGTGCGGCTTGTTCATAGTTATTGTTATAGCCATCATCAAAGGTGATGGCGAGAGTTTTATCAGGTAAAGTTTCACCTTGTTGAAGCGCGCTAATTAACTCATTAAGAGGAATAACGTTAAAGTTGTGCTCTTTTAAATAGCTTAAGTGCTCCGTAAATGTATTGGCGCTAACGCTCGTGACAGCGGGTAGGGTTTCACTAACATGATGATACTGTAAAATAATGGCTGCTTGAGCCCGTACAGATACACTAATGAGGATAAATAACACTAAATGAAACAATTTCTTATACATAATAAGGCACACCATAAAAGCTTGCTGTTGTTAGCGGGTCCGATGATACTATCAAATATCACAGTGCCGTTGTTAGGAATTGTTGATACTGCTGTAATTGGGCACTTAGGAAGCGCTCATTACTTAGCTGGAATTGCCCTTGGCTCTGCAGTTATATCTATTTTATTTTGGCTTGCTGGTTTTTTAAGAATGAGCACCACGGGACTCGTGGCACAAGCATACGGAAAAAACGATTTAACCCAACTTGCCGCTTTACTTAAACGAAGCCTATTGCTTGCAAGCGCAGTGGCCGTGCTATTAATTGTGTTATCCCCATTAATAAAGCACGCTATTGCTTACCTCTCCGCAGCCAATGGCGACGTACTTAACCAAGCTTATCAGTATTTTAGCATTCGTATTTTTAGTGCTCCAGCAGCATTATGTAATTTAGTGTTACTGGGTTGGATGCTTGGTGTGCATTATGGTCGAGGTCCATTTTATTTATTACTCGTCACTAATATCGTTAATATAGTGCTCGATATTTATTTTGTTGTTTATTTAGATTGGGCAGTTGCAGGCGCTGCATGGGCGTCACTTATTGCTGACTATACAGCACTAGTATTTGCACTGTTTTTAGTGGCTAAACTAGCTAAAAAACAAGACATTGATCTAAATGTACCGAATTGGTTGAGTATTAGCAAAATGGCTGAATTATTGAGTTTGAATAGAGATATATTTATTCGCTCTTTAATACTGCAATTATGCTTTAGTTTTATGACATTTTACGCGGCGCGTATAGGCGAAACCACATTAGCTGCTAATGCTGTCTTACTTAATTTTTTAATGTTGGTGAGCTTTGCTCTTGATGGCGTTGCTTACGCCTCTGAGGCAAAAGTAGGGCAAGCGAAAGGCCAAGGAAGTGTTAAAAACATAGAGCTGTGGGTTAAAATAAGCGTATTTTGGGGTATGCTTTTTGGTGTGTTATATAGCCTATTTTTTGCATTATTTGGCAACACCATAATCAAGCTTTTAACCAATGTGCCAGAGGTTATTCAAGAGGCAACGCATTATTTACCATGGATAGTAGTATTACCAATTTTGGCCATGAGTTGCTTTTTGTTTGATGGTATTTTTGTAGGGCTTACGCGAGCAAAGAACATGCGTAACAGTATGATACTTTCAGCTGGAGTTGGCTTTTTTGGTGTGTTTTGGGTGTTTATAGACTTGCAAAATAACGGGTTATGGCTGGCTATGAGCTGTTTTATGTTAATGCGCGGGGTTACATTAATAATTAAATATCACCACTTAAAAATAAATAATCAGCTATTAGATTAAATAAATGGTTTATTTCCAGAGATCGGGGTCATGGTGTTTAGGGCCCATATCTTTTAAAACTTGTGAAAAACGATTGGCAAAAATACCGCAGTAGCCCCAACCGGCAAAAAATAATGCGGGGAGTAAAATTATAACGCCAATTATTTGTAAGCTGTAGTGGGTGTAATACCCAATAGATATGAATATCACGGCTAGCACAAACAGTGCTAAGCCGCGAAAAAAGCGCTTTAAGCTCAGCTTAGGATTGCTCCCTAAGCGATAGATAAGCTGCTTTAGCATTTACAAGGCCTAATAGTAAGAGTGATCGCCCGCTTCGTGTTCTGTTATATCAGCAACACCGGTGATTTCTTCAAACTTAGCTATCATTTCTTTTTCAATGCCTTCTTTTAGTGTTACATCGATCATAGAACAACCATTACAACCACCACCAAACTGAAGTATAGCTATACCTGCAGCTGTAATCTCAACAAGGCTTACTTGACCACCGTGGTTAGCAAGTTGTGGATTTACTTCGGTTTCTAGCATGTGCTGTACACGTTCGTTTAACGATGCATCGTCACCTATTTTACGCGCCTTTGCATTTGGTGCTTTTAGCGTTAACTGAGTACCCATTTTGTCGGTAACAAAATCGATTTCAGCTTCTTCTAAAAATGGAGCACTTTCTGCATCTACAACGGCATCAAAACCGTTAAAGTTTAGGCGAATATCGCTCGCTTCTACAGCGTCTTCTGGACAATAAGACACACCACATTCCGCTTGTGATGAACCAGGGTTTACAACAAACACACGAATATTGGTTTGTTGTGATTGATCTGCTAATAGTTTAGCAAAATGCGCTTGCGCTGTTTCGGAAATAGAAATCATAAAACCATCTATACTTGACTAAATTACTCGGATACTGCGTATCATACTCCGCTCATCGTGTTGCGGCTAGTGTTGAGCGTAAAAAGTTGGCATCTATTTTAAGCAATGGTAGCGTGCAAACAACGAACATTTTTTGAGTGATTTATATGCGTTTGGTATTAACGTTAATGGTGGTGTTGCTTAGCTTTTCAAGTGTAGCTAAGCCACTTTCGTATTATTTTGAACAAGATGTAAAATTTGACCCTTCAATTCCTACTCCTGAGCAAGTACTCGGTTACGAAGTAGGAGAGTGGCACGTGAGACATGATCAGCTCGTACGTTATATGGAAATACTTGCTGATAAAAGCGACCGTATAAATTTTGAAGTGATTGGCCGCACACATGAACAACGCCCCCTTGTCATGCTAACAATTACAGCAGCTGATAAGTTATCAAGCATAGAGCAGACACGCCAAGCTCACTTAGCACGCTTAAGTAACGATGGATCAGATGCTAATTCTACAAAACAGCCTGCCGTTGTATGGATGGGATACAGTGTGCATGGTAATGAGTCATCAGGTAGTAACTCATCTTTGCTGGTGGCGTATTACTTAGCTGCTGCACAAGGCGCTGAAATAGATGAGTTATTAAATAACACGGTTATTTTACTCGACCCTTCGCTTAATCCTGACGGACTTGCTCGTTTTGCTAATTGGGCAAACAGTAACCGAGGTATGAACTTATCAAGCGACCCTAAAACCCGTGAACATGTTGAAAGCTGGCCAAGTAGTCGTACCAATCATTACTGGTTTGATTTAAATCGTGACTGGTTATTACTACAACATCCTGAATCGCGCGCGCGTATTGCTAAATTTCATCAGTGGAAACCAAATGTCTTAACCGATTTTCATGAAATGGGACCAAACAGCAGTTACTTTTTTCAGCCAGGTATCCCTAGTCGTAAACACCCAATAACACCGGATGAAAATGTAACGTTAACTAAAGCGATTGCTAACTATCACGCAAAAACGTTAGATGAAAACAACGCACTGTACTTTACCGAAGAAAGCTTTGACGACTTCTATTACGGTAAAGGCTCAACTTATCCCGACGTAAATGGTGGTGTAGGTATTTTATTTGAGCAAGCAAGTTCTCGCGGGCATATCCAAGACACTATAAATGGACCTTTGAGCTTTCCCTTTACTATTAAAAATCAACTATTAACGAGTTTATCTACCTTTAAAGCCGCTGTTGATAACCGCCAAGCATTACTTGATTACCAAGCTAAGTTTTATAATCAAGCTACTGATTTAGCCAGTGATGAAAGCTTTGAAGGTTATGTAATTGAGGGCGTGGATGACAACACTCGTATTAAAGATTTTTTAGGGTTGTTGAAACAGCATCAAATAGATGCTTTTTCGCTTACTAAATCACTCAAGGCAAATGGCAACAACTATACAACCAATAGTTACTTTGTGCCCTTAGCCCAGCCACAGTACCGCCTAATAAAAGCTATTTTTAGCGAGCAAAAAAACTTTGCTGATAACACCTTTTATGACGTATCTGGCTGGACTTTAGCGCATGCGTTTAACTTACCTTTTGCAAAAGTAAAAAGCAGTTGGGGTTTAGAGGTTGCAAGTACACCGTGGCAAAAAGCGGTAAAACCTTCTTTTGCTTCACTTGAGCAAGGCTATGCGTTTGGCTTTTCGTGGGATGATTACCTAGCACCTAAAATGCTAAACAGCCTTTTAAAGCAAGGTATTAAAGCGCGTGTAGCGCTAAGCCCATTAACAGCCAAATCAAACTCAAGTGAAGTAAGCTTTGATGCTGGTAGTATTATTGTGCCAGCAGGCTTACAAACGAATAATGATTGGGTTGGAATATTAAATAAAGCACAAAACGAGTTTGGAATTGCAATCAAGCCTATTAACTCAGGTCTTACAAGCAAAGGAGCCGATTTAGGGTCTCGTACAATGGCGGTTGTTAGCGAGCCAAAAGTATTATTGGTAGGTGGTAAAGGCGTAAGCCAGTACGAAGCTGGGGAAGTATGGTATTACCTCGATCGCTTTGTAGGTGTTGCGCCAACAATTGTTGAAATGGAGCGTTTAAACTCTATTGAACTCAGTAATTACAGCCATATAGTACTTGCTCATGGTAACTACAATAGCTTATCTGATACCGACAAAGTGGCTATAAAAAGCTGGGTAAGAAAAGGCGGCGTTATTTGGGGTCACAAAGGCGGTGCTAAATTTTTAGCTGATCAGCAATTACTTAAAGCAAGCTATCTATCACGCCAAGATGTAGCAAGTGCATTTAAAACAAAAGGTTTAAGCTACGCCGATAAGGACCATTTAGCAGGACGTCAACGCATTGCAGGTGCTATTTTTAATACTAATGTAGATTTAACTCATCCGCTTACATTTTCACTTAAGCGCAATACATTGCCCGTATTCAAAAACAGTACTTGGTTGCTAGAAGTTTCCGATGCGCCATTCGTAAATGTACTTACCTACACTAAAAACCCATTATTGGCAGGTTTTACTGATGCCGTTAATGTTGATCAAGTTGCTGGTGGTGCTGGCTTAATTGCGCACTCATATGGACGAGGCACTGTGATTGGTATGACTGACGACCCTGTATTTAGGGGTTACTGGTATGGGACTAGTCGACTACTAAGCAATGCGTTATTTTTTGGTCATACGTTTCGTGCAAATGGCGAATAATACCAATTCGCTTAATTAAGTAATCTATTTTGAGGATGGAAAAACGCGTTGATAGCTAGGCAAAAAATTCGCTATTTAGTTGTTCTCGGCAATTTCTTCTGCATTGCTCTACCTTCTGCATCCATGCAGTCGTAAATGAGAATTTTTTAACACAGGTAGCGACACGTTTAGCCCCGCAAAATGATTAAGTATTATTGCGGATTGGTTTAATACTTTTTAATAATTAAATAGGCGTTAAGCAAGTTGTAAAAGCCCACACTTGTTTAGCGCCTGCTTGTTTTAGTGCACTAGTAGCTGCGTTTAATGTTGCCCCTGTCGTCATCACATCATCAACAATAGCGACTGTTTTACCGGCCATGTCTTGTGTACAAATAAAGGCATTTTTTAAGTTTCTTATACGCTTTGCTTTGGATAGCTCCGACTGAGCTTGTGTTTTTTTATCGCGAATAAGAACATTACTTAGTGGGGCGTAATTAGCTAAACAGGGTTGCCAAACTTGGCTTACCTGATTAAATCCACGAGTAATAAAGCGGCTTTTATGAAGAGGTAAAATAATAAAGGTATCTGGCAAGTTAGGGCTTTGCTCAAAAAACTGCGTTAACTGTTTTTGTATAATTTGCTGCAATGCCTTTTTATAATGAATTTGATTATTAAATTTTAGCCTTTTAAGCCAATGCTCAAAGGGAGGCTGATAAAAAGCGCATGCAAATAATTTATCAAACTCGCAATTAGGAAACATCTCAATAATATCAGGTCGATGCAATAAACTCGTATGCTTACTAAAATCAAACAATGGTAAATCTTCAAGGCAATAATCACATAGCCCTAAAGAGGTCGCAATCGAGTTTTGACACTGCACGCAATAAGAGGGAAATAACCAATTTAAAACGGCTTGTTTCACAGACTCGCTCCTTGCATTGCAATCGCCTTTCTAAACGTTATGATGAGCCTAAGTTTGGTAAAGGTTAGGCAAATATGCAAAATGAGTTAGTGTTATTACATGGTTGGGGAATGAATCAGGGCGTATGGCAGTTAGTACAGCCAGAACTTGAGTTTTTATATTCAGGAAATGTACGTAGCCATGACCTACCTGGGTTTGGTAATAGCGATGTGTGCCCAAGCCCTTATACTTTGCATGATGCAGCAGAAATTTTGAGTAAGCAATTAAAGCCGAAGAGCATTTTAATGGGATGGTCGTTAGGTGGATTATTTGCACTTTATATTGCGAAGCATTGGCCTGAAAAGGTATCTAAAGTTATTTTAATAGCATCGACTCCTTTTTTTGCAGAGGCAGATAATTGGCCTGGAATAAAAGCGAATGTATTGGCGCAGTTTAAAGAGCAGTTAGTTAATCATCGAGAAAAAACAATAGAGCGCTTTTTAGCTATTCAAGCAATGGGTAGCGAGTCGGCGCGTGATGATATAAAGCAGCTTAAACAATTGCTAAATCAGTACAGCGCACCCCAAAGCGATGCCCTGAGTGCTGGTTTAGATATTTTACAAAACGACGATTTACGTGACTTATTTACTCATTGCCCAGTCCCTATTAGAGGAGTATTTGGCCGGCTTGATGCTTTAGTACCTTATAAAGCTATTAGCAAAATGTCAGCACTAAATACTGAGTTTGAATATGAAGTACTAGATAAAGCATCCCATGCACCATTTATTTCTCATAAAAGTGAGTTTTTATCTGTCGTTAAATCAATGCTTTAAAATAGAGCTAAGAATAGCGCTGTTTAAAGCTTTATTTTGAGCAGAACCTGAGCGATAATTAAACAATGTTTATTTGGTGGAGGTTTTAATATGCCAATCGGATCAGTATTTAATAGTGGTATAGAAGGGTTTAACCGAGCTAGCCAAGGTATTGAAAAAGCCAGTGCTGAGATTAACCGTGCCAGTATAGAACAACAAGATGACGCGCAATTAGCGCAGCAACGTCAGCTTACGGCAGCACGCCCTGAAGAGGCGATTACTGCACCAGTAGCACAACCAGCTCGTGTTGATGAAGCGCTTGTTAACTTAAAAGTTGAAGAATTTAATGCCAAGGCAAACACGCAATCAATTCAAACGGCCGATGATGTACTTGGCACGTTAATCGATATTAAAGTTTAGTATTATGAATATTGTCACGCCATTTCCGTCTATCAATATAAACACCGCAAATGTTTATACGGAAACCGCACGGCGTGACAACCAACTACGCGAAGTTATTCCGGCTCCCGCATCTAGTAGCGCAAGTAATACAGAAACCAAAGCGCAAAGTGATGCTGAAAAAGCAAAATTGCCAGGCAGTAGCGATGGTGCGACGTATAACGCAACGGGAAAAATAGCAGACGAAAAGTCAGTTCAGCAGCGCGATGGAAACTCAGAAAATCCTGAGGGCACTGAGCAAGAAAGTGAAGCAATCGAGAAAAAAGAATCTGAGCAAGAAGAGCTGCAATTAGAACAAGAACAACAACAAATTACAGAGCTAAAAGCACGGGATACTGAAGTACGAATACACGAACAAGCACACGCTTCTGTAGGCGGGCAATATGCTGGCTCGCCAAGCTATGAATACCAACGTGGCCCAGATGGTACTAACTACGCAGTTGGCGGAGAAGTACAAATAGATGTATCAGAGATTCCGGGTGACCCGCAAGCGACTATAGACAAAATGCAAACAGTACGCGCTGCCGCATTAGCGCCTGCAGAGCCTTCAGGAGCTGATCGCTCTATTGCCGCAGATGCTACGCAAAAGCTAGCAGCGGCTCAAGCTGAGCTTGCACAACCTGAAAAAGAAGACGACGAAGACGCAAAAAGTAAACTTGAAGCATCATTCTCTAGCGATGAAAGCAGCGATACAAAAACAGCTAAAAGTGACGAGCAAACACGTGATGCCGATGTTGAGGTACGGGCGGGGCGTATTGCTAATTTTTACCAAATGGCTACATCGCCAGCGAGCCAAAGTAGTTTTTCAGCGTTAAGTTAATAATTTAGCAAAACATAACCACAAAAAAACCGCTTACGCGGTTTTTTCGTTTTAGCTTAGTTGTACAAGTATTATTTTTTTACTTTAGCATTAGCGAACGCATCGGCAAATGCATTGCCCATTAACGCATTACCGTTGTCACGTTTAGGCTTTGCAGCGCGAGGTTGCGAATTATTAGCACGTGCTTGTGGCTTTTGCGTAGCTGGAGCTGCTGACTTATTACTTGTGTCAATATCGTCATCTAAGCGCATAGTAAAGCTTATGCGTTTACGTGCAGCGTCTACTTCAACAACTTTAACCTTTACAATATCACCAGCTTTAACAACTTCACGCGGATCTGATATAAATTTATTCGTGATTGCTGAAATATGCACTAAACCATCTTGGTGAACACCTACATCAACAAACGCACCAAAATTAGCAACGTTTGAAACCACGCCTTCTAAAATCATACCTGGTTTTAGGTCACTAATTTTTTCAACACCGGCTTTAAACTCAGCTGTTTTAAATTCAGGTCGAGGATCTCGACCTGGTTTATCAAGCTCAGTGATAATGTCGGTAACGGTTGGTAAGCCAAACTTTTCGTCAGTGTAATCGTTAGCAGCAAGTTTAGTTAAAAAGTCGCTGTTACCAATTAGGTTACTGACATCTACGCTATTGCGTTCACAAATGCGTTTAACAACAGGATAAGCTTCAGGGTGAACTGATGAGTTATCTAGTGGATCGCTACCATTGTTAATACGTAAAAAACCAGCCGCTTGTTCAAATGCTTTTGGCCCTAAACGCTCAACCTTTTTAAGCTCACTACGTTTAGTAAATGTGCCGTTAGCATCGCGATAATTAACGATATTTTGCGCTAATGTTTTGTTTAAACCAGATACGCGTGTAAGTAACGGTACCGAGGCCATGTTTAAATCTACGCCTACTGAGTTTACACAGTCTTCAACTACTGAAATAAGGCTCTGGCCTAACTGGCTTTGTGATACATCATGTTGGTATTGGCCAACACCAATTGATTTTGGCTCAATTTTAACAAGTTCAGCAAGAGGATCTTGAAGGCGGCGTGCAATAGAGACAGCCCCTCGTATAGAAACATCTAAATCTGGAAATTCATTAGCTGCAAATTCAGAAGCTGAGTAAACCGATGCACCCGCTTCGCTAACCATAATTTTACTAAGCTTAAGTTCGCTGTTTGCTTTGATAAGCTCAGCAACCAACTTATCTGATTCGCGTGATGCAGTACCGTTACCAATCGCAATTAGCTCAACTTTATGCTGACGGCAAAGTTGCTCTAACGTACGCACTGATTTATCCCAATGATTTTGTGGTGCATGAGGGAAAATAGTTTGTGTAGCTAGTAATTTACCTGTGCTATCAACAACGGCAATCTTACAGCCAGTACGAAGGCCTGGATCAAGACCTAAAGTAGTACGAGGGCCTGCAGGTGCAGCCATTAATAAATCTTTTAAGTTTTTAGCAAATACATCTATTGCACCGGCTTCTGCTTTTTCGCGCATTGCTGCAAAAAACTCATTCTCTAGGTGTAACCCTAGCTTAACTTTCCACGCCCATTGAACAACGTTTAATAACCAAGGACTTGCCGCTTTATATTTAATATCTAAACGGTAATGCTCAGCAATCATGTTTGCACATAATTGTGCTGAATTTTCTGCACTAGGCTCTGGGTTTATATTTAACTGAAGTACACCTTCATTTCGAGCTCTAAGCATTGCAAGCGCACGGTGAGAAGGTACTTTTTTAAGAAGTTCTTGATGCTCAAAGTAATCACGGTATTTTGCACCGGCTTGCTCTTGGCCTTTAATCACAGTACTTTCAATTGCGCCATTTTGGCTAATGTGGCTTCTAAATTTAGCAAGTAATTTTGCGTCTTCAGCAAAGCGTTCCATTAAGATGAATTTAGCGCCTTCAAGTACCGCTTTTGTATCTGCAAAACCTTTTTCAGCACTTACAAACTGTTCCGCTTGTTGCTCTGGGTCAAGGTTAGCATCTTTAAATAGTGCATCTGCAAGAGGCTCTAAACCAGCTTCAATTGCTATTTGGCCTTTAGTGCGGCGCTTAGCTTTATATGGTAGGTATAAATCTTCAAGTTCTGTTTTACTTTGTGCATTGGTTATATCGGCACTTAGCTCTGGCGTTAATTTATTTTGCGATTCGATTGTCGATAAAATAAAACTACGGCGCTCTTCTAGTTCACGTAAATACGATAAACGCTGCTCTAAAAGGCGTAATTGGGTGTCGTCTAGGCCGCCTGTAACTTCTTTTCTGTAGCGGGCAATAAAAGGAACAGTTGCGCCTTCATCAAGTAACTTTGTTGCAGCAACAACCTGTTGCTGCTGTGCGTTTAACTCACCGGCTAAACGTGCAGAGATATCGCTCATGCAAAAACCTTTTTATACAATAAAATAAGACCAGAAGCGTGTTACTGGCGCTGTTAATTGCTTGAATAATATCACAGGAGGTAGTAATGAAAAGCTCTTAAAGCAAGCTATTTTACTTGCTTTAAGATGGTTGGGTCGGGAGCAAATCAATTCAACTAAAAGAGCGCCCTAGTGAGGGTGCTCAATGTTTTCTAATACCTCACTGAAAGAGTGAGCAATAGGTGAGATATGTACAGGAATATGTAATGTTTTAGCTATTTGGCGAGCTGAAATTAAACCACAAATTTCGTTACTCGCTGTTGTAACTAATAAAAACATTGTGCCCTGATGCTCCATCGTTTGCAGCGCATCACCAATGCATGCGTAGCTTAAGCTTTGCATACTTACACCTGTAAGGCGGCTAACTGGTGTCATAATGTCACGTAAGCTTACTTCGCTTCGTTGCATATTTAAGCGCTCTGCAATAATAGTAATTTTAGAGCTTTGTAAATCGGCGCTAGAAACTAGGCCAATTAATTTTTGGTGTTCGTCTGTTACTAAAACAAAGTCAGATTGTTGTGCACTTACTTGTTTAAGTGCCTCTGTAATCGTTGTTCCATGCTCTGCACGAATAGGTGTTTTTTGAGTAAAGTTATTCACCATTTTTAGCGCTGGAGAAGATAAATCGATTAATGGTTGATCATCTGCAAATGTGCTAGCAATAACGCCATGAGAAATATTTTGGGTACGTAATTCTTTAAAGTTAGACATAGTAGTCACCTTAGTAGTTATAAAATTTAATTAAGTTGTAAAATAATGAATTAAATTAAATAGCTAGGTGGTCCGCGTTGGTATGCAGTGCTAAAAGGTCTGTTTAGATTAGTGCTCTTATAAAAAGAATCTACGACATTAGGAAGTGGTTGAGGCGACCTAAAGGTAATAGTGTTAACGTGAGAGTCCACGTCAAAATCGAGGTTTGCTTGGTCAGGAATATCACAAGTAATAAAGTGATTAGATAGTTTAGCGTTATCAAGGTTTACGTCAGTGTTGCTGGCATGCAGCGTCAAACTTACACTCATTAAAAGTGCAAACAATACGGCATTACTAAATATGCGCTGTACTATGTTTGACATAATCACGACCTTAATTAACTGCTTTCAAATTAAACAAATCAACTTGAATAATTCAGTTATAGCTTATTGCTTTAATTTACACAATCAAAAGTTAACATGATCTGAATCAAAACTTTTTATTTCTTTTTTTGGTAATCGATACTGTTTACATACCACTGCTTTTTTCCCTGAGGAGTGGTCACTTCAAATTCGTCGTCCACTTGTTTTTTAATCAACGCACGCGCCATAGGTGAGTCTATTGATATGTAATCTTTACGGTCGTAAATTTCATCAGGACCTACAATTCTGAACTTTTTAACTTCACCTTCTTCGTTTTCAATTTCAACCCATGCACCAAAAAATACTTTTCCATCTTGCACCGGAGAGTAGTCAATAATTTTTAAATCTGGTATGCGTTTGCGTAAGTAGCGTACTCGGCGGTCAATTTGGCGCAGCAATCGCTTGTTATATTGATAGTCTGCGTTCTCAGAGCGATCTCCGAGGCTGGCTGCCCAGCTAACTATTTTTGTTACTTCTGGGCGTTTTACGTTCCATAGTTGATCGTGTTCTTGTTGTAATTGCAAGTAACCTTCGCGGGTAACTAAATTTGTTTTCATGGCCAATTCTTTATTAACTCTAATGGTGTGCACGTTATTAAATTTGCCAAAATTTGTCGAGCGTAAAATTTAATAAAGTACGAGTAAGGAAGCTTTGAAATGTTCAGTAACAATCTAAGCAAGTAATTAGTTTTTGATTATTAAGTTTTTCATTTATATTAACTAGTAATTGGATATAAAAATAAGAAAGAGATTATGGGACACGAGACCACAAAAGTATTAGTTGTTGATGACGATATGCGCTTACGCAGTTTGCTTGAACGTTACTTAGTAGAGCAAGGCTTTATTGTTAGAACCGCAGGAAACTCGGAGCAAATGGATAGACTCCTAGAGCGTGAAAACTTTCACTTAATGGTTCTCGATTTAATGCTTCCAGGCGAAGATGGCTTATCTATTTGCCGCCGACTACGCCAAAAAGAAAATGAAATTCCTATTGTTATGCTTACTGCAAAGGGCGACGAAGTAGACCGTATTATTGGTCTTGAACTTGGCGCTGACGATTACATTCCAAAACCATTTAATCCACGTGAGCTACTTGCTCGCATAAAAGCAATTTTACGCCGCCGCGCAAAAGAAGTGCCAGGTGCTCCAGCTGCTGAAGAAAACTTAATCGCTTTTGGTAAATTTACGCTTAATTTAGCAACGCGCGAAATGAGTGAAGGGGATAAAACAATATCGCTTACCAGTGGTGAGTTTGCAGTGCTTAAAGCGCTTGTTTCGCATCCGCGTGAGCCACTTAGCCGCGATAAGCTAATGAACTTGGCGCGTGGCCGCGATTACAGTGCGCTTGAGCGAAGTATTGATGTGCAAGTGTCGCGACTTCGCCGCATGATTGAAGTAGATGCTGCTAATCCTCGATATATTCAAACCGTTTGGGGTTTGGGGTATGTGTTTGTTCCCGACGGTGAAAAGTAATATTTATGGGCATGTTTCCGCGCAGTGCTTTTGGGCAAACTGTTTTTTTAGTGGCGGCTTTGTTGCTAATAAATCAAATAGTGTCTTATGTTACGGTTAGTTTTTATGTTGTAAAACCAACTATTGAGCAAGTTAACTTGATGCTTGCTAAGCAAATTAAAACGGTATTTATTGACTGGGAAGATGGCGTTGAAATAAACGACGAAGTATCTGCGAAGTTTTTTGAAATTACCGGCATTGAAGTAATGACGCAGCGCGAAGCAATGCGTCAAGGACTTGGGCAAAGCCGCGAATATTCTATGCTATCGCGTAGCATGACTGAGCAACTTGGTGGTTATTCTCGTGTACGTATTAGCCAAACTGATCCATTGATTTATTGGGTTGAAGCACCGCAAGCGCCAGGTTATTGGGTAAAAGTACCGCTTAAAGGTTTTAAAGAGAATAACTTAGAGTTTTTAACTTTTTACTTATCAAGTATTGGCTTTTTAAGTGTGCTGGGTGGGTGGTTGTTTGCAAGGCACCTTAATAGGCCATTAAAAGCACTGCAACAAGCTGCAGTAAAAGTAGGTAAAGGCGATTTTTCTACCAAATTAGAAGAAGAAGGCTCAACAGAAGTAATAGAAGTAACGCGCGCGTTTAATCAAATGTCGCGCGGAATTGCCGCACTTGAAAACGACCGCCGTTTACTAATGGCTGGTGTATCGCATGATTTACGTACGCCGCTTACGCGTATCCGTTTAGCCACCGAAATGATGGTTGATGAAGATGACTATCTTCGTGAAGGTATTATTTACGATATAGAAGATATGAACGGAATTATCGATCAGTTTATTGAGTATTTACGCCACCATAAACGTGAAGAACTAAGTTGCGAAGATATAAATGCTTTAGTTGCCGAGGTTGTTAATTCTGAGCTTCAGCATCAACGTACTATTACGTTTAAAAGTAATCCAAATATAGGCAATATACCCTTAAGCTCTGTGGCTATTAAACGTGTAATTACCAACATGATTGGTAATGCGCTGCGTTATTCTGAGGGCGATGTTGAAGTACTTAGTTACTTTAATTCAAACAAAAAATATGTAGTTATCGCTGTAAACGATAGTGGTCCTGGGATCCCTGAAAACGAATTAGAGTCTGTGTTTGAGCCCTTTAAGCAAGGCGATACTGCACGTGGCAGTGAAGGTAGTGGCTTAGGCCTTGCCATTATTAAACGCATTGTTGATATGCACGACGGTAAAGTAAAACTAGAAAACCGCCCAGAAGGCGGTTTAAGTGCACAAGTATATTTGCCAATCAAGGTATCAACTCCTGCACAATAAATGCAGGGGTTTTATTGTATTAAAGTGCTTTAAAACGAATAGCTGTACCGCCACTAGTGGCTAATTTAAGCGTTAGTTTATCGCTTGCAGTTACAACACGTTTTTCGATAGCTAGATCGTACGGATTGTTTTTCCACTCTGCGTTTTTACCATCTTTATAAATTTGTGCTTCAAACTTTTTGCTTTGCTCTAAAAAGTCGAGTTTCACCTCAATTGTTCTGGCTTTCTCGTCAGTAACAGCACCTAGGTACCAATCGTTTCCTGAGTATTTAGTGCTTTTACGTTCTTTACGGGCAAATACAATAAAGTCGCCTACTTCGCCATCAAGGGCAATACTTTGCTGCCAATCTGTTGGTACGTCTTGAATAAATTGAAATGCGTCGGGCTTAGCCAAATAGTTTTTAGGTAAGTCGGCAGCCATTTGAATTGGGCTATACAACACAACATAAAGTGCAAGTTGTTTGGCAAGTGTAGTTTGTGGGCGGTTTGTATCGCCTCCTAAACCATTAAAGCTCATATCAAAAATACCTGGCGTAAAGTCCATAGGGCCAGAGAGCATGCGGGTAAAGGCAAGCATTGGTACGTGTTCTGGTGGGTTAGGAGGCGAACCCCATGCATTATATTCTTGCCCGCGTGCACCTTCGCGCGCGATCCAGTTTGGGTAAGTACGGCGCAGGCCTGTATCTTTAATTGGCTCGTGCGTATTGATGCTAATTTTATGTTTAGCCGCAAGCTTTACGTTATGAAGGTATTCGTTAACCATAAATTGGCCGTCATGCCATGCATGGCGCGCAATACCGTTTTTGTCTATACGTTTTATATTTCCGCCATCGGCTACATAACCTGTTTTTACTTGGCTGACGTTTGATTTTTCGTAAAGTGTAAAGGCATCTTCCATTTGGTCTCGGTAGTTGCTTACATTGCCTGATGTTTCGTGATGGCCAATGAGCTGTACGCCTTTTTCTTTGCCGTATTGAGTCAGCGCTGCTATATCAAAATCATCGTACGGTTTGGTAAAGTTAAATACATCGCCATTAAAGTACCAATCGCCATCCCAGCCAATATTCCAGCCTTCAACGAGTACGCCATCAAAACCATACTGCGCTGCAAAATCCATATAGTATTTTGTGGTTTTCGTAGTGGCGCCGTGTTTTTTACCGCTACCCCAAGTTTGCGTGTTTATATGCATACCCCACCAAATACCGACGTATTTGCCAGGTTTAACCCACGACACGTCACCGAGTTTATTAGGCTCGTTTAAATTTAGTATTATATCTGAATTAACTAGGCCAACAGCGCTGTCGGCTATTTGAATGGTGCGCCATGGTGTTTTAAAAGCGCCTTGCTTTTTAACGGCAATACCATCTGACCAAGGGGTTAAGTCTGCTGTAAATGTGCCTGGACGGCGCTGATTAAGCACCATACCCGCATAATCAACAAGAGCGGCTTCATGAATACTAATATGAGTACCGTCACTTGTTTTAAACGTAAATGGTGTGTGAGCTAGTGGAGCTTCGTTAAGTGGAGTAGTGTTGTAAACATATTCGTAGCGGTTCCAGCCACGAGCAGGTATCCACCATGCTGTTGCATCATGGCTATTGTTTATTGCAAACTCAGTCAGCTCTTTGGTTATTTCTGTATGTTCGAAGCCGGTTTGTTGTGGCACTTCGTATCTAAAACCTACACCACTATCAAATGCTTTAAATCGAATAGTGTAGGTACCTTTATTTGGCTCGTTTTTTGTAAAGGTAACGGCTACTTCGTTATATTCGTCAACAACGTTTTGGCGTTCGCCCCAAGGTTGTTGCCACTGCGAGTTAACGCTTTGTTGTTCAATGCTTTTAATTTTAAAACCGTCGCTAAAGGCCGCTTGTGTTTTAAATTCAAACCCCAGTAAAGATTTGTTTATAACCGCTTTGTTTTTAAATTTTATTGCGTAGCTTGGCGTGTTGTTTTCGTCAGAGATGCTTACTGTTATTTGTGTGTCTGGCGATTTTAGCTCTACAGTTTGTCCGTAGCTATTACTAGCAAAGGCTAAAAGCACAAGTGCAGGGATTCTCATGGTGTGTCCTTAGATGAGTCGGTGGTGACATTTAAGGATAATGACTGTTGATGATTAATACGACTGCCTACATACGTATTCAATGTTTTAAAAAATAGAAAGAATTTGGTGGCTTAATCGGTCTATAATGTAAACAAATTGATAATAGCGACAAGAAAATGATAAAAAGCTTACTTTGTGTATTTTTACTAAGTGCTAGTACTGGAGTTTTTGCAGCAAATATTACAATTAAAAATGCTAATAATGGCCCATTACCTAATGCTGTTGTGTGGCTAACTGCAGGAGATTCCTCTAACGTTATTCCTCCAGAAGCACCTTATGCGATGACCCAGCAAAATCGAGAATTTAAGCCGCGTATTTTAGTTGTCCCACAAAATGCAAAGGTAGAGTTTCCGAATGCGGACTCAATCATGCATCATGTTTATTCATTTTCTAAAGCTAAAACATTTGAATTAAAGCTATATAAGGAGCACCCAAAAGCGCCCATTACTTTTGATCAAACAGGGGTTGTTGAGCTTGGCTGTAATATTCATGATTGGATGTTAGGTTATATTGTGGTGGTCGATAGTACTATTTTTGCAATCACTGATGAAAATGGTCATGTTGATTTAAATGCCAATGTAGGCGAATACACGTTAAGTGTTTGGCATTCTGGGTTTAGTGATATTAGTAAGGTTGAATCTCAAACTATTACTGTGGCTACTAACCCGATCACTTATAAAGTAAAGCAGGAAATTGCGGAGCAAATTGACTTTGCTACGGATGAATTTGATGACTATTAATCGTTTAACGAGGCTGATATTTTTAGCCGGTGCTTTATGTTTTAGTAATGCATTGTATGCACAAGTAAAAGGCTTGATACAAATTAGAGCCGTGCAGGGTGACGATACACGTAGCTTCCAAGAGGGCGGCCTTGGGCTATATCGGCACGATACTAAAAGCGACGAACTTATTTTATCCCAAGGTATTTTAGATTTTAATGTTGATTTAGCATCTAGTTGGTCGGCTCATGGGGTGTTAAATGCGAATCAAGATCCTGACGTTGGCCTTGGTTTTACGCAAGCTTATATAAAGTATCAGCCGCTATCTAACAGCAACTATAAATGGCATGTGCGTGTAGGGGGCTTTTATCCACTTATGTCGCTTGAAAACCCTGATATAGGATGGACTTCTCCTTATAACTATACAAACTCAGCTATTAATAGCTGGATAGGCGAGGAAGTACGCACTGTTGGCGCAGAGGTAACTATTAAGCGCCCAGCAAAACGTTTTAACAGCGCTCATAGCTTTAGTTTTGTAGGTGCTACATTTAAAGGCAATGACCCTGCCGGTACTTTACTTGCTTGGCGTGGTTTTGCATTACACGATAGGCAAACTACATTTAACGAAAGTGTTAAATTTGCGCCTGTAGCGGCATTAAATACGTATGAATTACGCTGGCAAGCTAATCAGGTTTTACCGTTTGAAGAAGTAGACGGACGTTTTGGCTATTACGCTGGCGTACACTGGGATTACTTAAAAAAATCACAATTTCGAATTTATTATTACAACAATAACGGTGACCCAACCACACTTAATATTAGTACAGGGCAGTATGCTTGGGATACTCGCTTTACAAGCGCCGCTTGGCTTTATAAGTTTAATAATAAAACCCGCTTTATAGCACAGGTACTTAATGGTAAAACCGAAATGGGCGCTAATGCTTTAATAGATAATGCCTTTTACAGCCATTATTTAATGTTAAGCCATAAAGAAGGCAAGCATCGAGTTTCTGTACGCTACGATTACTTTAAAGTGACAGATAACGACACCACTGCGTTTGATCCTAATGCAAGCAATGGGGAAGGTTTAACCGCAACATGGCGCTACCAGCTCACTAATAAACTACAAATAGGGGTTGAAGGTTCTGCACTTAAAAGTGTTGCAAAAAATAGAGAGCCAATTGGATTTAATGAACGAATCTCGCAGCAGCAAATAATGCTAAACGCTCAATGGCGATTTTAGGTTTTATAAACTAGATTTATTATCAAAAAGGTAGGTATTAAATATGTTTTTTTTTGGAGTAATTAATGAATTTGAATAGTATCCGCGTCAAAGTCTCTTTTCCTATTGTTATTTTAGGTATTGCTATCTTGTCGTTAATTATTGGGTATTCATACTTAATTAACTTACAAAAAAATGCATTAGATGTGCAATCCGATAAATTTATTAAGGCTGTGTCTCTTGCTTTGAGTGCCGACAGGGATTTGTATCAAGCAAAGGTTGCTGAGTTAAATTTAGTCGCACATAACGACAATAAAGAAGCTTATTTGCAAGAGCATAAAGAAAATGCTGAGCAAGTAACGCAAAGGTCAGAGCAGTACTTAACTTTGTTATCGGATTATCCAAAAGCTATAAATGGGCTTCGCGGTTTTGATGGTGCTTATAATACTTGGTTAAACGCTTCACTGGCCTATATGAATGATAAAACAAATCTAAAAAAACAGTCTCAATCAGAAAAAGCATTTGACGAATTAAGAGCTACGCTTGATCAAGCTGGTGAATTAGCAGAGCAAACATCGGTTGAAGAAGTTCAAAAACTATCAGACACAATTGCTTCAACTAAGTTAACTATGCTTATTTTTGTCATATTAATTTTATTAGTGGCGTGTTGGTTTAGTTACCTTATTCCTAAGCAATTAACACAGCAAATTAACTATGTAACTTCTCGTATTAACGATATAGCCTCTGGTGATGGCGATTTAACTGGCAGGATCGTTATAACGTCTAAAGATGAATTTTCTGAACTTGCAACGCAGTTCAATCGTTTTCTCGACAACTTACAGCAATTAATTCGCGATATTTTAGAGCAATCAAAAGAGCTAAGTGAATTAGGAGGTGAGTTAAGTCAGGTTGCAAATAAAAACAATGCTGTAAATCAAACGCTCAGCCAAGCCTCTGAGTCAATAGTAAGTGCAGTGCATGAGATGAGTGTAGCAAGTAGAGAAGTTGCAGGTGTTGCTCAGCAATCATCAACAGAAGCTGATAAATCGTTAAATTTAGCTCAGCAAGGACTAACAGCGGTTGCGCACTCTAGTTCTCGTATTATTTCTTTGTCGCAAAATATGGAGCAAGCTATGGCGCGCTCTACAGAACTACAACAAAGTTCTGATAACATTGCCAAAGTACTTGAGGTTATTCGTGCAATTGCAGAGCAAACAAATCTGCTGGCGCTTAATGCTGCTATTGAAGCCGCGCGAGCTGGTGAATATGGCAGAGGTTTTGCTGTGGTAGCAGATGAAGTAAGAACATTGGCTACACGCACGCAAGTAAGCACAAACGATATTCAAAAAATGATAGAGCAATTTGCAACGAGCGTAGAACAATCAATTAAAGCGATAGATGAAGGTAAGCAATTTGCAGATGATGCGGTTGGCTCGTTTAGTCAAACTAATGATGTGCTTAATGCAATGCAAAGCTCGTCTACTAAAGTAAATGATATGGCGATGCAAACAGCGCAAGCGACTGAAGAGCAGACAACGGTTGCAGATGAAATAAGTCAAAACCTATCATCATTAAACGATCAAACTTTAGAAGGGGGGGCGCTTGCTCGAACTACTGAGGATGTATCTAAAAAAATGGAACAATTGACTGATGAGCTAAATCACTTAGTACATCGATTTAAAGTTTAAATAAGCTGATTATTTGGTTAGATAGCTCTTTAAGGTTTTAAAATATAACTGTACTTATGTTGTTTGTTAGCTCGAGTTCAGTTTGAATAGTCATTATAAATATAAAAAGGGACTTTAAAAGTCCCTTTTTTAATGCAATTTTAACCTTGAGAAGTCAACAAAGCCTAAAGTGAATTAGTATTATTTTTTATCAAAAGCGCGTTTCATGTAGTTAGGTGTAGCGAGTGCACCATGATGAATACCGCTGTTGTAGTATTCGCTATGCTCGGCTATTTGTGCTGCGCCGTCTTCTCTAAAACCGTCAAATGCTTGTGATTTACGTGCAAGTGTTACCGACCATAAACCGCTTGGGTAAATTGGTTGCGGGAATGGCAGTGTTTGTAAATCGTTAAAGCCTACGCTTAGCATTGCTTCGCGCATTTCAACTAATAATGGCATATGCATAAGAGGTGATTCGCTTTGTTGCACTAAAATACCACCTGGGCGCAGTGCATCTAAACAGCTTGTGTAAAACGCATGATTAAATAAACCTTCACCTGGACCCACCGGATCGGTGCCATCAACAATAACCACGTCGATAGATTCGCCAGCGGCTTCGCGCATGTATTTAATACCGTCGTCAAACATAACCGTTGCACGGGCGTCGTTGTTAGATTCACAAAGCTCTGGGAAGTATTTTAACGACATTTGCGTTACTACTTCGTCTATATCTATTTGCGTTACAGTTTCTACGCCTGGGTGTTTTAATACTTCGCGTAAAGTACCGCAGTCGCCGCCGCCAATAATAACGACGTTTTTAGGGTTTGGGTGCGCTAAAAGTGCAGGGTGGCTGATCATCTCATGATAAAAGAAGTTTTCGCGGGTTGTTACCATAGTACACCCGTCGATGATCATTAAATTACCAAAGTCTGTGGTTTCAAACATTTCTACCTTTTGAAAAGGAGACTGTTTTTCATCTAACTTTTTATTAATACGTAATGAAAATGCGCTGCCATCGCGGTCGCTAATTTCAGTAAACCACTTACTTTGATCTAAATTTGCCATAGTTACTATTACACTTTTTTAGGTTGAGTATGAAAAAGGGGCAATTCTGCCAGTGCTTGGCGTTTTGCTCAATGACATTTTAACTGATTTGACGAATAAAGTTAGTTAGGAGTGAGTGAAAGTTCAATTTTTGTTAGCCTAGTGGATAGTGACGTATTAAAATGCGCCTTTATACCTAATTGACTAAAGAAGAGTTGCCATGACCTGGGGTTTAGAAACAGCACGCGCCACTTATAACGTTGCTCATTGGAGTGATGGTTATTTTGATATTAACGCACAAGGCGAACTGGTGGCTTACCCAGATGGCGACCAAACAAAACCGGCCATTTCTTTAACGCAATTAACTGAGCAGTTTAAGCAACAAGGTTTAACGTTGCCGGTTTTAGTACGCTTTACTGATATTTTAAAAAATCGTGTAGACACACTTACTAACGCGTTTACACAAGCGCGAGCAAATCGTGAATATAACGGAAAATACACCTGTGTTTACCCAATAAAAGTAAATCAGCAACGTTCTGTAGTAAGTAAGCTATTAGCGCATCCAAGCGGGCTTGTTGGCCTAGAAGCAGGCTCAAAGCCAGAACTTATGGCTATTTTGGGCGTAGCAAAAGAGCCAATTACTATTGTGTGTAACGGCTATAAAGACAGTGAGTTTTTACGCTTAGCATGTATTGGTCAAGCAATGGGCCACAGCGTAAAAATTGTGGTAGAGAAGCTTTCAGAACTAACCACACTACTTGAAGAAATAGACAACCTAGGCATAGAACCTGCTATTGGTATTCGTATTCGCCTAAATTCAGTAGGCAAAGGCAAGTGGCAAAACACGGGCGGCGAAAAAGGCAAGTTTGGTTTAACGGCAGGCCAAGTACTAAGTGCTGTTGAAGTGCTTAAAAAGCATAATAAGCTGCACTTAATGCAAATGGTGCATTTTCATATTGGTTCTCAAATTGCCAACATTCGTGATATTCACCGTGCTTTGCGTGAATGCGCACGCCACTTTGCTGAGCTTACACAATTAAACGTACCGTTAAATACCGTTGATGTGGGTGGCGGCTTAGGCGTTGATTACGAGGGCTCTGGCTCACGCAGTGCGTGTTCAATGAATTACACCGTAGAAGAGTACGCGCGTAATGTAGTGAATGCATTTGCAGAGGTGTGCGATCAGCATAACCTTACGCATCCGGCCATTATCACCGAATCGGGGCGCGCTTTAACCGCTCACCATGCGGTATTAATTACCGATGTAATTGACGTAGAAAAAGCGCCCAATCATTTAAATCCAGAGCCACCGCTTGAAAATAGCGCGTTAGTGCTTGATGAAATGTGGCAGTGTTTACAGCGTTTAAACCCGCGTATGGCACTTGAGATTTATCACGACGCTATGCACTTATTTAGCGAAGCGCACGATCAGTACGTGCATGGCTTAGTAAGCATGCTAGAGTGGGCGAAAATAGAGCAGCTTTACTTTACTATTTTACATCGTGTACGTGCATCGCTTAGTAATAATGCGCGCGCGCACCGTGAAGTCCTCGACGATTTAAACGAAAAGCTTGCCGATAAACTCTTTGTTAACTTTTCATTATTTCAGTCATTGCCTGATGTATGGGGTATTCAGCAGTTGTTTCCGGTTATGCCAATCGAAAACTTAACTCAACCATTGACTCAGCGCGCGATTATTCAAGATATTACCTGTGACTCTGACGGGCAAATCCGCGAATACGTTGAAGGCGCTGGTATCGAAACCAGCCTACCAATACCAGAGTATAAACACGGCGAGCAATACCATATTGCAATGTTTATGGTGGGTGCATATCAAGAAATTTTAGGCGATTTACATAACCTATTTGGTGACACTGATTCAGTGCATGTAGAGCTTAACGATGAAGGTTATGTGTTAACCAATGCTATAAAAGGTGATAGCGTTAAGGATGTATTAAAGTTTGTTGACTATGATAGCGCCATTTTAGCTGACAACTTTGCGTACCAAGTTAATAAACTTGATGTATCAGCGCAGTGCAAAGAAGGTTACTTAGCTGAGCTTAATGCAGGCCTTGAAGGCTATACCTATTTTGAAGATTAATTTGTAAGCAACTGAAAGCGCAGTATTAGTGGCTGCGCAATGTTTAAAGGAATGGAAGTAATGTCAGTTATTCGCGGTGTATTTAGTATTATTTTTTACACAATAAACACACTTTTTTGGTTTGTGCCTATTTTTATTTGTGGGCTTATAAAGCTTATACCTATTAAGCCTCTACAAAAGATTATGAGCTGGGCTGCAAAGCAATTTGCAACTATTTGGGTGACCTTTAATAGCTTAAATCAAAAGTTATTTACGCCAACTAAACTTAATGTAACTGGCCTTGAAGACCTTAAGCTAAAGGATTGGTACCTAGTAATTGCAAATCACCAAAGCTGGGTCGATATTTTAGTATTGCAGCGTGTGTTTAACCGTAAAATTCCATTTTTAAACTTCTTTTTGAAAAAAGAGCTTATTTACGTACCTATTCTAGGTTTGTGTTGGTGGGCGCTTGATTTTCCGTTTATGACTCGCACGAGTAAAAGCCAATTAAAAAAGAATCCAAAGCTGCGTGGAAAAGACTTAGAAACCACGCGTAAAGCCTGCGAAAAATTTAAAGAGATGCCAGTAAGTGTGGTTAACTTTGTAGAAGGCACTCGTTTTACTACACAAAAGCACGCGCGCCAAAATAGCCCGTTTCCACATTTATTAAAACCAAAAGCGGGCGGTATTGCTTTTGTAATGCAAGCAATGGGCGAGCAAATTACTAAAGTGGTTAACGTTACAATTCATTACCCTAATGGCATTCCTACATTCATGGATTTTGCTGGTGGTAAGGTAAAAAATATCAACGTACACGTGGATGTAAGGCCTGTAAGCGAAGAGCTTATTGGTGACTACACCGGCGATTCTGAATTTAGAGTGCGCTTTCAAAGCGAGCTAAATCGTTTATGGGAAAATAAAGAGCAAACATTACAATCGCTCGAAAAACATCCCAAATAAAAGGCAAAAATATGAGCTTACAGTTATGCTAAAAAAGTGGTTACCAAATTGGCTTAACGGCTTAATTGTGGGCTGCGTATTGTTTTCTAATGTAATGCTTTTTGGTTCGCTAGTATTTTTACTAGGGCTTATTAAGTTATTACTGCCTTTGTCTGTTGTTAACTCTTTATTGCACAGCGCTTATCGAGGGTGGTGTAATGGCAATCGGTTTGGCTTGTGGCTAGGTTGTCCTAATATTGTGGTTGATATAACTGGCGATTTAAATTCAAAAAGTTGGTATTTACTTATATGTAATCACACGAGTTGGTTAGATATAACCGTGCTTAGCTCATTACATGCATTACCAGCCCCTAAGTTTTTTTTAAAAGATGAATTAAAATACGTGCCTTTTATTGGCACTGGTGCGTGGGCTATGGGTATGCCGTTTATGAAACGGGTAAGCAAAGCACAGCTTGCTAAAAACCCAAAATTGAAAGGGTTGGATGTAGAGCGCACAAAGCACAGCTGTCGCAATTTTCGTCACTATCCTACTACCATCGTTAATTTTGTTGAAGGCACACGCTTTACGCCAGCTAAGCATAATCTGCAGCAAAGTCCTTTTAAGCACTTATTAAAACCCAAAGCGGGTGGCATTGCTTTTGCGCTTGAAGTGCTAGCCAACCAATTTGATGCCATGCTAAATACAAGTTTAGTGTATAGCGGTAAAACAGATCACGTTTGTCGGAACTTACTCAAAGGCGAGCTAGATTCTATTTATGTTTCAATAGACGTAACGCCCATTAATGACAATATGCAGGGCAGCTATCAAACCGATGACGTATTTAAAGCTAATTTTCAACATTATGTGAATGAGCTATGGGTTGCGAAAGATCAGCAGCTTGCCGATATTTATGCTCAACAAGATTTACCTGAACCACAAATCAGTAAGGAAATTGAAACACTATGACCAACACCCACCTACAGGAGTTAATCGCTCCTTGGTTTGAAAAAGTACCCGATGCGGATTTTCTTAGTTCTATTACCGCAGTTTCAATAGGGATTTTTTCTTTATTAATTGTTTACTTATTTACTCGTAGGTTAATGTTACCAGGCATTCAAAAAGTGGTAACTAAGCTTTCGCCTCAACGTATTGGTTCGTTGTCGCCTATGCTTAATAAGCTTAATAGACGTATTGCAGGTATGCTTTGCAGCGTATTATTTTTGGCGACCTTTGACAGTGTTTATCCGGTTAATGAGCTGACCGCTGAAATTTTGAAAACGGTTGGCCAAGCCATACTAATTATTCATGTAGGTTTTATTTTTAGCAGTATTGTAAGTATTGCGGGTTCTATTTATAACCAATTGGAGTTTGCACGCGAAGTCCCTATTCAGGGCTTAATTCAGGTTGTTAAGCTAATCACCTTTATTGTGTGTGCTATTTTAATTGTAAGTATTTTCCTTGAGAAGTCACCCACTTATATTCTCTCTGGCTTTGGTGCTATTGCTGCTGTTACGTTATTAGTATTTAAAGACACTATTTTAGGCTTTGTAGCTAGTATTCAAATCGCAGCAAATCGCCTAGTAACTTATGGTGATTGGATTCAAGTAGAAAACTACGGCGCCGATGGTGAAGTAATTGATTTGGGTTTAAACACTGTAAAGGTACGTAACTGGGATAACACCATTACAACTATTCCAACTTATATGCTAGTTGCGGGTTCGTTTAAAAACTGGCGTGGTATGCAAGAGTCGGGCGGTAGACGTATTAAACGTTCACTTAATATAGATATGCACAGTATTTGTTTAGTAAGTGATGAATTTAGAAAGCAAATAGATGCGGCTATTCCGTTGCATGATTACATTCGAGTGACGACATTACCCGCTCAAGTTTCTAATTTAGGGCTGTTTCGTCGTTATGCTGAGGGCTATTTAAAGCAGCACAGTAAAATTAATACGTCGCTTACGTTAATGGTACGAGAGCTACAACCAATGAACCACGGGTTACCGATTGAGTTTTATTGCTTTAGTGAAGACAAACGCTGGATTTCGTACGAGCATCTACAAGCCGAAATAATGGACCATTTACTTGCAGTATTGCCAGTGTTTGGGCTTAGGGCATATCAAAGTGTTAGTGGGCAATTAAGCCCTCCTAACGAGCAACAAACAGATAAGCCAACATTTAGAGTGATGTCAAATAGTGCTGCAAAAGACCCACAGCAATAAATAAAGCTAAGAGCCACCAAATAGGTGGCTTTTTAAATCGCAGCCATGCAAATGTAATTATTACTAACGCAACCTGCCAAAGGTTATGGACAGCCGATGTCCAAATTGGTGAATACAATGCGGCCGCTAAAAAACCGACTACCGCTGCATTAAGCGCCGCTATTGAACTTGCAAAACGTGGCTTACTTGCCAAATTAATCCAGCTCTTTTGGAATGCGAGTATAAGTAAAAAACCAGGCATAAATATAAGCAGTGTAGCTATAAGGGCACCCACTAAAGGTTGCTCAGTAGTAAGTTGTGCGCCTAAGTAAGTAGCAATAGTAAACATTGGCCCTGGCACTGCCTGTGCACTCGCGTAAGCACTTAAAAACTGATCATCACTCAATGCTGGTACGCCAGCTTGAAGTACCGGCAGTACTACGTGTCCGCCGCCAAACACCATTGCACCCGCTTGGTAAAAAGGGGTAAACAAAGAAAACTCATGTCCTAGTGGAATAAAGCTAACCCCAAGTAAGAGCGCAAATAACCCCAGTGCAATCCAATTAATATTACTGTTTTTACTGCTAACATCGTCTGCTACTGTGCCAAGTTTTAATAAAGGCCATATAGCACCTACTGTTGCAGCGGTTATTAAAATAGCGATTTGAGTTCCCATCATTGGAAATAACACCAAGGCAAGTGTACTCATTATCGCAAGTAACTTAAGCGCACCACTTGTACAAAAGCTTTTAGCCATACTAAGTGTTGCATCAGCGACTATAACAACGGCAAATAACTTTAAGCCTGCAATAATTGCAAAGTAAACAGCGTCAAACTGATGGGCACTAGCCGCAAGCAGCACCATTATTAAAAACGAAGGCAAGGTAAAGCCTACAAAAGCAGCTATACCACCCAGTACTCCTGCACGCTCAACACCAATAGCAAAACTAACTTGGCTAGAGCCTGGCCCTGGTAATGCTTGGCTTAAACTAATAAGTTGTGCGTAACGCGTGTTAGTTAGCCAATTTAACGAGTCTACAAAGTGGCGCTTAAAATAGCCTAAATGCGCAGCGGGGCCACCAAAACTCATGCACCCTAGTAAAAAAAATTGTCTAAAAATAGCAATTAACATTGCGCCAATATCCTTTGTAAAATTCATTAAATTGTCACAGCGTAGTATGACATTTTTATTAAAACGGCACATTAGTTTGAGGTCTGTTTAACAATCATGCAAGATGCGCTGCTTTTAACACTCTCTTCATAGTTTGTTCATACATGTATTTGCATACTCTTGCTAAATTCTTAATGAATAGGGTATCACCATGACTTTAACTAAATCACTTTTAAGCGTAACCGTAGTAGCTGTATTACTTTCTGGTTGTGAAATGAATAACACCGGCAAAGGTGCGGCTATTGGCGCAGCAGCGGGTGGTGTATTAGGTAAAGCAACAAGTAACCATAAAGATAAGCGTATTTTTATAGGCGCTGCTATCGGCGCATTAGCTGGCGCTGCAGTAGGTAACTACATGGATAAGCAAGAAGAAGCATTTCGTGATGAACTTGCAGGCTCTGGTGTTGAAGTTGTACGTGAAGGAGATAACTTGCGTTTAGTTATGCCATCTAATATTACGTTTGCGACCGACCAATCTTATATTTCGTCTGGCTTTAACGATACCTTAGATGCGATTGCTAAAGTGATGAACAAATACGAAAAAACGTACCTAAGTATTGAAGGCCACACAGATAGCACAGGTAAAGATAGCTACAACATGAACCTATCGCGTGAACGTGCTCAAAGCGTTAAAAACTACTTAGTGAACCAGCAGATTATGGCTGAGCGTGTAAGTACTATGGGTTATGGCGAAACACGTCCAATTGCGACTAACGATAGTGCAAATGGCCGTGCTCAAAACCGCCGTGTAGAAATTCAAATAGTGCCAAACACAGAAGAATAATTAGTCTTTATTAAACTGTAATTCACACAGTTTTTGATACAACGGGTTACTTGCTACTAATTCTTGGTGGGTACCCGTTGCTATAATCTCTCCATTTTCCATTACCACAATCACATCGGCATGTTTAACCGTTGCTAGTCTATGGGCAATAATAAGCGTGGTGCGGTTTTGCATTAAATGCTCAAGCGCTGCTTGTACATGGTGCTCACTTTGAGCATCGAGTGCGCTGGTGGCTTCATCTAAAAGCAGTATTTCAGGGTCTTTTAAAATAGCGCGTGCCAGTACAATACGCTGCTTTTGCCCACCCGATAACCTCACACCTTGCTCACCTAAAAAACTGTTATAACCTTGCGGTAATTGTTTAATAAATTCATCTGCATGAGCATGTTTTGCAGCGGCATATACTTCCTCGTCACTTGCATTTGGGTTGCCGTAGCGAATGTTATGCATTACATCGGAGCTAAATAAAATAGGGTTTTGCGCTACCATACCCATTTTACCTCTGAGGGTATTAAGCGATAATTCTTTAATGTTTATATCTTTAAATTTAATGGATCCACTAGCCGGATCGTAAAAGCGCTGTAGCAATTCAAATAAGGTTGTTTTACCTGCACCAGAAGGGCCAACAATAGCCACAGTTTGGCCTTGAAGTATATTTAGACTTATTTTATTAAGTGCGCTTACGTCTGGGCGAGAAGGGTAGTTAAAGCTTATATTCTCAAGCGTAATAGCAGGGCTGTTACTATTTTTTAGTAAGTTACTATCTTGTGGGTTTAGTGGGTTTTCTATCACACTTTTAACAGCAAGTAACTCAAGTAATCTTGCAGCTGCGCCTGCTGCGCGTTGTAGTTCGCCATATACTTCAGCAACGGTTGCCACCGACATTGCCACCATAATAGCGTAAAACACAAAGGCTCCTAGCTCACCGCCAGTCATAGTACCTGCTAATACGTCGCTGCCGCCGACCCACAGCATTGCGCTAATAGCACTAAAAGTTAAAAATATTACCGCAGCAATTAAAAAAGAGCGCTGTTTAATACGGCTTTTGGCAACGTTAAAGGCTTTTTCGGTTTCAAGTGCAAAGGCGTGTTGCTCACGCTGTTCGTGGCTATAGCTTTGAACTACCTTAATATTTTGAATGATCTCGCCGGCATAGGTGCTTATATCGGCTATTGCATCTTGGCTAGAACTTGCAAGTTTGCGAACCTTTTTGCCAAAAACCATCATCGGCACTAATACTAGCGGCACACACGCTACCACTACGAGCGTAAGCTTTAAGTTAGTCACTAACAGCATTACCAAGCCACCCACTAACATTAATGCACTGCGCAGCGCCATAGAAAAGGAAGAGCCAATAATTGATTGCAGTAATGTAGTGTCGGTTGTTAAACGCGACATAAGCTCGCCACTGCGGTTTTCTTCAAAGTAACTTGGGTGCAAGGTAACAATGCGATTAAACACCGCTTTGCGAATATCGTTACTGACTCGTTCGCCAATCCACGACATTAAATAAAAGCGGCTAAAGGTGCCCACGGCCAATAAACTAATTAAACCAATAAGCACTAATACAGCTTGTTGTAGCTGATCTTTAGAGCCAGCAATAAAGCCATGATCTATGACAAACTTAACCCCTTGCCCTAATGATAAGTTAACACCAGCGGTGACTAAAAGGGCGCCAAGTGCCGCCACTACCATCCATTTATACGGTTTAATAAACGCAAAAATAGGTAATAAACTACTAAAAGCGGCTTTTTCGGGCTTAGGGCTTGTTTTTGACATAGTGGATTCTTTTTAAAGGTTAAGGTATAGATATGGCACTAAGATAATAAAAATCAATACTTTTAAACATTAGCATCAATAAGGAAACGTTATGACTACTGCAACCGTAAGTGGAGAATTTAATGTAAATCTGGCCCCAATAGAAGGCTACGCAAGCGGCCAAAACGGCGTTAATTTAGGGCGTATGTCGATAGATAAAACATTTAAAGGTAGCTTAAATGCCACCAGCCAAGGCGAAATGCTAAGCGCCATGACTCCTACACAAGGCAGTGCCGGTTATGTTGCCATAGAGCAAGTAATAGGCGAGCTTGACGGCAAAAAAGGCAGTTTTGTACTGCAGCATTTTGGTACTATGGATAAAGGCCAAGACAGCCTAATTTTAAATGTAATTCCCGACTCAGGTACTCATGAGCTAGAAGGGTTAACGGGCAGTATGAAAATACGTATTGAGCAAGGGATTCACTACTACGATTTTGAATACACCTTATAAGATACACAAGGATTAAAATGCAAAAAGTAATCGAATTTAGAAAGACCCGTTTTTTGGGTGGGGTAGATATAGTCGCACTGAATGACCGCATACAGGAATTAAACCAAGATGGCTGGAAAGTAATAAACGCAGTGCCATTGACAGGCTTTTATGGCCAAGTGCATGGTTATACTTTGTTTATTGAAACTGACGAGCTTTAAATGACATTTACAGTATGGTTAAGCCTAGCGGCTATTTGTATGATGGGCGCAATGTCGCCAGGACCAAGTTTAGCGGTGGTTTTAAAGCACTCACTTAACGGCAGTATGAAAAACGGTATGCTTGCCGCGCTCAGTCATGGTACTGGCGTTGGCTTGTATGCTGGTGCATCGTTATTAGGGTTAGGCGCTTTAATGACGCAGTTTCCAACTGTTTATCAAATACTCGTGTATTTAGGCGCAGCCTATTTGGCGTATTTAGGTATAAAAATATTGCTAGCAAAACCCAGCAATAACGAACTTGAAGTACAAAAAAGTGAGGTAAGTGCAGCTAAAGCATTACAAGATGGTTTTGCCATTGCTTTTTTGAACCCCAAACTCGCTATTTTCTTTTTAGCCTTGTTCTCACAGTTTATTGACCCTCAGCTACTTACTTTAAGTGTGGGCATAATTATGTGTTTAACCGTGTTTGTAATTGATACCGGTTGGTACTTGCTGGTGGCGTTACTGACTGAGGTTTCAAAAAACCGCTTTGGATTTACCAAGCAAAACCCGTGGCTTGATAAAATACTGGGAGTCGTATTTATCGCTCTTGCTATAAAAGTTGTTATTAGCTTGTAAGATTGAGTAGAGATTATTGAAGCTTGCAGAGTGTATTTTTAGTTATATAGATAAAGGATTAAAACAATGACAAAACATATTTTAAAAAGTGCATCTTTCGACCCGAAGGTTCAGCAATACTGGATGCTAATGGCCGCTTTTTTTAGTGTACTAGCGCTGGTGACTATTCCGTTGTTACCCATTGTCTTGGCGATTGTATGGCTAGTGGGCGGGCGAATACTCGCAGCTATGTCTGCTGACTTATTACCACAAAAATTGGTAGTTAAACGTGGCATATTATTTAAAGAAGAAAAATCTATTCCGCTTGAAAAAATAACAGATGTAGGGTTAAGCCAAGGGCCGCTCATGCGAATTTTTGGATTATATCGTTTAAGCTTTGAAACAGCTGGGCAGTCAGGAAATGGTGCTTTAGTGTCTTTGCTTGGTGTAGTTAATGCGAGTGAGTTTAGAGAGGCGATACTTGAGCAAAAAGATGTATTGGCAAACCAAGGTAAAGCGTCGCAGCAGGCAACAGAGCAAAGTGAGAAAGAGCTACTGAGATCACTTACTTATAGTGTTAAAAATATTGAGCAGATGCTACTTGTTTTACTTGATGAAAGGCAGCAAAAGTAGCCTGTTTTAAAATTGTAAAGCTTATAAGGATATTTTTATGAATACGGAAATAAAAAATATATTTAATAATTATCCTGAGATAGCAAAAAGTAAGCTTATAAAATTACGAGAGTTAATTTATACCGTAGCACAAGAGCAAAACTTAGGAGCTGTTGAAGAGTCTTTAAAGTGGGGAGAGCCAAGTTATAACACAATAAATGGCAGCCCCATTCGCGTAGGCTTTAAGGGCTCCTCGTGTTATTTGTTTTTTCATTGCCAATCAAAGCTAGTAAGCACATTTAGAGAGTTGTATTCCCACACTCTCACTTTCGAAGGTAACCGGGCAATTGTATTAAATAGTGAAAAGCCATTACCAGAATACCCAGTTAAAGAGTGTATTAAATTAGCACTGACTTATCACAAAGTTAAACGCCTACCTTTACTAGGCGCATCATTATAAGTATTCAGTTGATGTTTAAAACACACTACATATTTGGTTTGCGTCACAGGTAATAACGGTTACGTTTTCATAACCCACACGCGTTAACGCTTCTGCTCCCAACGTTGCGCGCGCACCACTTGCGCAGTGCACGTAAATAGGGCGAGCTGCGTCTTTTTCTATTTCCATCAGTTTCATCTCGAGTAATCCACGCGGAATATTTATAGCGCCAGTAGCTGCTTTTGTAGCGTGCTCTGCAGGTTCTCGTACATCAATAAGTAAACCCTTATTTTGTTCAAGTTCGAGTTTCGCTTGCGCTGCGTCAATACGGCGTTGGTTAGGTGTGATAATTTTTAGTAAATCAGGGATTGATGTAAGCATTAGTTTGTAAATCCTCTTTTTCTTAAAAAAGACATTAATGAGTGCTACTTGGTATAAGTAGGTTAATTGAGTTAATACTTATAAATAACGTTAAAAACTGAAAGTTACTTTATATAAAGTAACTTAATAGTGCGGATACTGCTACAGCACTTCCGCCGATTAATAAAACGGCATCGTTAATTTTGTGATTACCTTAATATTAGTAAAGTCTAATGTTAATTATATTAGAACCTACTAATGTAAAAGTCTATACTTAAAAAGGTATCAAAAAGAGAAATAATAAAAATGAATATTGAACAACTAGCTGTCAACGCAGAGCAAGCCGAACAGTTTTTAAAATTAATGGCTAACAAAAATCGCTTAATGATTTTATGTAGTTTATTACAAGGTGAGCAAAGTGTAGGTGAGCTAAATAAAAATGTACCTTTAGCACAGTCAGCGTTATCTCAGCATTTAGCAAGTTTACGCAAGGCAGATATGGTTGCTACTCGCAGAGAAGGGCACACTATTTATTACTCATTGACCGATCCAAAAGTTGAGTCGATCATTGCTTTGCTATATGAGTGGTTTTGCCGACAAGAAAATACTAAATAAACGTAGCTATTTCATTAAGCGATTTTTTATCAAGTGCATGGGCAGGTACTGTGGCATCATCGCTTGGGTAGCCTGCAATAAGTAGCATGTATGGGCGTTCGTTATCTTTATCGCGATTACATATGTCGGTTAAAAAACTCATTGGCTTTGGAGTATGAGTAAGGGTTGCCAAACCACTGCGGTGCAAAGCTTGAATTAAAAAGCCGGTAGCTAAGCCAACAGACTCATGCACATAATAATTCGTATTTTTATCATCGCTGCTTACGCCGCCCTTTTTTTGACTAAATACAGCTATAAGCCAAGGTGCATGCTCTAAATAAGGTTTATTGGCGTCGGTACCTAACGGTTTTAGCGCATCTAACCATTCTTCACCTGCTCTGCCTTCGTAAAAAGAACGCTCTAATTTTTCTGCGGCTTCTCTTATTTGTTTTTTTACATCGCTACTGTTTATAGCCACAAAATGCCAAGGCTGATGATTCGCTCCACTTGGTGCTGTGCCAGCTGCTTTTATACATGCTTCAATAATATTTTTTGGTACTGGACGGTCGCTAAAGCTGCGAATGCTATGGCGGCGTTGGCTGGTTTGTAAAAACTCGTTAGCACGATTTAGCATTTCTTCATGTGGATATTCTATAAAGTCATTTAACGGCTGGCTTTGGTGATCTTGCATGGCTTTTCGTTTCTTATAAAAAGTATATGTGGTTTTTATACCGAGTGAATACAGTGCAGGCAAGTGTTATGAGTTTAAATTATGTTTATTTGTTGTTACAAATTTAACCAGCAAGTAACTTATGTTCCTATTTTCCTTGTGGTATAAAACATTATAAAAATAATTACTCATATTCAAGGAAGTAAAAATGCTATCAATAACAGGGTTATCTAAAACCTACGATAATGGCGTACATGCACTACAAGGTGTTGATTTATCTATCGGCAAAGGGATGTTTGGATTACTTGGGCCAAATGGCGCAGGTAAATCATCGCTAATGCGTACCATTGCAACACTGCAGTCGGCTGATTCGGGTTCAATCACTTTTGATGGTATTGATGTTTTTAAAGACCCACAGGCTCTGCGCCAACGTTTGGGTTATCTACCGCAAGATTTTGGTGTGTACCCGCGTGTTAGTGCTTACGACTTACTGGACCATATGGCTGTTTTAAAGGGAATTCATAATAAAGCAGAGCGTAAAGAGTCGGTTGAAGGATTACTTGCACATACTAATTTATATCAACATCGCTCAAAAGCGGTAAGTGGCTTTTCGGGCGGTATGCGCCAGCGTTTTGGTATTGCACAAGCCTTACTAGGCGACCCCGACTTACTTATCGTTGATGAACCTACCGCAGGGCTAGATCCTGAAGAGCGAAATCGCTTTCATAACTTGTTAGTAAGCTTAGGCGAGCAAAAAGTCGTTATATTATCGACCCACATTGTTGAAGATGTAGCAGAGCTTTGCCCAAACATGGCGGTGCTGGCAGGCGGTAAAATACTATTAGAGGGCAATCCAATTGCCCTTACCGATAAACTCCAAGGCCAAATTTGGCGCAAAGCCATGAGCCAAGAAGAAGCGCTAGAGCTTGAACCGCAGCTGCCTGTTATTTCAAAACGCTTATTTGCTGGGCAAACCATATTACATGTATTAGCCAATGAAGCCCCTGAAGGTTTTGAGCTCAGCAGTGCAAACCTAGAAGATGTGTATTTTTCTACGTTGCTTAATCATCGTAACAGCCAAGTAGCATAAGGGGGCGCTATGTTTTTTAATATGCTAGCGTTTGAGCTGCGCTATTTTATGCGTCAGCCTTCGTTTTATGTGACCTCATTAATATTCTTTTTTATGGCGTTTTTTATAAGCTCCAGTAGTAAGTTTCCGTTAGGTGGGGCTAATGTTCATATGAACTCGCCTTATACCATTATGGTTTTAACGGTTACCTTTTGTACGCTTGCTATGTTTTTAGTGGTTAACTTTGTTGCAAGCTCAGCGATTCGCAACAGCGAGACCAAAATGGATGAGCTGGTGTTTAGTAAGCCCGTTAACCCGCTTGCTTATCAATCAGGGCGTTTTTTTGGTTCTTACTTAGTTGTACTTATTGTGTTTTTAAGCGTGCCACTAGGCGTATTTTTGGGATCTCAATTTGGCTTGTTGGTTGGCTGGCTCGATAGCGAGCTAGTAGGCCCCAATAAGTTTATATATTACGCAGCGCCTTTTTTATATTTAGCAGTGCCAAGCTTATTGGTCCTCAGTGCTATTTTTAATAGTGTGGCGGTCTATTTTAAAACCATGATGGCGGTATATGTAACGGCCGTGGTGGTTTATATAACCTACCAATTGGCGAGTATCTATTTTGACGATTTAGCGTTTAGAAATATTGTTGTTTACGCAGACCCATTTGGCACAGGGTCGTTAATTGACTTAACCCGTTACTGGACTGTAAGTGATAAAAATACTGAAGTGTTAACGCTTTCGGGCGATTTTTTAATTAACCGTATTTTATGGGTAGCAATAAGTTTAGCGATGTTTTTTGGCCTCGGAAAGTTAGGTAATCGCGTAGTCACTAAAAAACAGAAAAAGCAATTTGCTGTCTCAACGTTTGTAAAAAACAAACAAGCAGCACTTATTAGCAGCGCTAAAAATTACAAGTCAAAAGGGGTAAATACGAAATCGCAATTAGTAATGCGCAGCTTATTTGAACTTAAGCAAGTTATATTAAGTGCCCCTTTTATGATTTTAGCGGGTGTCAGTATTACTATGTTACTCGCACCACTTTTTGCACCTATTGGCGCATATGGCACAACGGATTGGCCGCTCACACAAAACATGGTGGGCATTATTCAAAACTCCTCCGCTTTGTTTATGTTTATCATTATTGCTTATTACAGCGCAGAGCTGGTTTGGCGAGAACGCCAAAGTGGTATGGGTGATATTGTTGACAGTTTCCCGGTGCATAACAGTGTGTTTTGGGTATCTAAAATTATTGCGTTAATCACTGCAGTTTGTGGCCTTTATTTAGTAGGCATGATGTTTACCATTGCAGTGCAGCTATTTAAGGGGCAATTTAACCTAGAGCTTGGTCAGTACTTATTTAGGTTGGGTTACCTTACATTACTGCCTTTAATTATGATGGCTATATTGGCGTTCTTTTTACAAATAATTAGCCCTAATAAATACATAGGTATGGGTTTATTTATTCTGTATTACATTGCTCAAATGGTAATGGGTGCTTACGGGTTTGAGCATCATATGTATCATTTTTCTCAAAGCAGTAGCGTACCGTATTCTGATATAAATGGTTATGGACATTTTTTACAAGGCGCGCATTGGTATACCCTATATTGGGGGGCATTGAGTGTGTTTTTAGCTATTGTAGGGTTTGCTTTATGGCATCGCGGCCCGTCGCAATCATTGCGTACTCGTTTATCTTTAGTGCGTTACAACATGTCTTTAAAAGGCCAGATTGCAGCCGTTATAAGTTTATTGGTATTTGTGGGCGCGGGTTATAACATTTATTACAACACCCGTGTAATCAACGAGTTTGTAACAAGTGATGATAACGAAGCGCTACAAGTAAGGTATGAGCAAGAGTTTTCACAATACAAAGACTTGCCACTGCCTATAATAACTGATGTTGACTTACACATTGATATTTATCCTAAAAAGCGTGCTTTAAATGCCGTGGCTAAAATTAAGTTTACCAATACCGCAAACGAGCCAATAACCCGTGTGTTAATCAACGAGCCTAGCCAATCTAAAAGCTGGGATGTAAAAATGGCGGGCGGAAAAATAGTAGAGCGTTTAACCGATTTTGGCATGGTATGGTTTGAGTTTGAACAACCGCTAATGCCCAATGAAGTACGAGAAGGCGAGCTCTCAGTTTCTCGTGAACACGACGGTTTTGTTGATAGGAGATCTGATACTCAACTCGTGCACAACGGTACATTTGTAAATAATGGAGAATTATTGCCAAATTTTGGTTATCAAAAGTATTTTCAAATTGCCGATAAGTATGAGCGCCGCAAGCACGATTTACCTGAACTTGAACGCGCACATAAACTAGAAGACAGCCGCTATTATACGCAAAATGAGTTTGGGCCTGCTAATGGCTTTATAAACTATAAGGCAACGGTAAGCACCGATGAGTCACAATTTGCTATTACACCAGGTTACTTAAAAAGTGAGAGTGTAAAAGACGGGCGCCGTACTTTTGTTTATGAAATGGATGCTCCAATTATAAACTTTTACTCTGTGCTTTCGGCAGAGCTTGAAAGTAAAAAGGTTGAGCATAACGGTGTAAATATTGAGGTGTACTACCACAAAGATCATGCATGGAATGTTGACCGCATGATTGAGTCAGTTCAAGACTCAATAGATTACTACACACAAGCCTTTGGCCCGTATCAGCATAGACAGCTTCGTATTATTGAATTTCCTAAGTATCGCTCGTTTGCGCAAAGTTTTGCCAATACGGTACCTTACTCAGAAAGTATGGGCTTTATTACAGACCTAAGAGATGAGAGTAAAGTTGACCTACCTTACTATGTAACCGCACATGAAGTTGCGCACCAATGGTGGGGGCATCAAGTATCAGGGGCTAATGTAGAGGGCAGTGCTGTTATTTCTGAAACACTTTCGCAATACAGTGCGCTAATGGTGCTAAAAAAACGCTTTGGCGCCGAGAAGCTTCGTAAATTCTTAAAGTACGAGCTAGATAAATACTTAATGGGCCGTACAGGTGAAGCCTTTGAAGAAATGCCGCTATATAAAACGCAGGGTCAGCTGTATCTTCACTATAATAAAGGCTCAGTTGCGATGATGGCTTTGTATGACCGCTTAGGTGAAAAACGCTTAAATGCAGCACTTAAAGCGTTTTTGAATGAGTTTAAATATCAATCAACGCCATATCCAACCACACTTGATTTACTTAGTTATTTAAAGCGAGATGCAACACAAGCTGAACAACGTTTTATTGATGATCAGTTTAAATATATAACGCTTTATGAGCTTGAAATGAAAGAAGTGTCGGTTACTGATGATGTTGATGGCGAAGGTTTTTATACAGTAACACTGAGCGTTGAAGCAACTAAGCAGCATGCCGATGGACAAGGTGAAGAAACTGAGCAGCCGCTCGATGAGCTAATTGATATTGCATTATTTAGCGACGACCCTGAAAACTTACTCGCTGAAGACTTTGTTATTTACTCGCAAAAGCATCAAATAGTATCTGGTACCAATACTATTGAGCTAAAAGTAAAAGAAAAACCATTATTTGCAGGGGTTGATCCTTACATTAAGCTGGTCGACAAAGACAGTAAAAACAACTTAGCTAAGTTTTAAAGTCTATTTATTTACTAACCACTTAAACTGACTACTTTAAAGGCCGCATTTATGCGGCCTTTATGTGTAATAAACTGTATAAAACTTCATAGCGTTTCTACATATTCCCCACAGCTTTTTACGCTAATATTTTATGTTCTCTTATAAAGTTACCTTACTGGTATTTAGTTTATAAGGAAGAGTATGAAACCATTAATTATAGGGGCGATAGCATTAAGCCTCAGTGCTTGTTCTGCGGTAACCATTCAGCCACGGGCAACAGCAAAAATAACGAGCCAAGCTAATTACGAAGATAGCCGCCCATTTTATTTATGGGGATTAGTGGGTGAGCAGCGGGTAGACGTAAAACAAATATGTTCAAATACACCGGTTATTCAAATGCAGTCACAGCAAACGTTTAGTGATGGAGCGCTGAGTTTAATTACGCTTGGAATATACTCGCCTCATACCATTAAAGTGTGGTGCCAAGAGCAAGTACTAGGGGAGGCATTATGAGCATCAAGCTATTTGCAGCCGGTTGCACACTGATTATTTTAACGGGGTGTACAAATATTTACTTTGATAACGGTATGCAGAGCAAAGTAAGCAATAAGACGCTAAAAAGTTCACAGTGGCATCATAATTTTGCACTTGCGTTGTACGAGGGATCAGAGCCGTTAGATTTAACAAAACATTGCCCACAAGGGGAGTGGCAAAGCGTTCATACGTATAAATCGTTTACTAATGGTTTAGCTGAGGTGGTTGTGAATCAAATTGGCCCAGCTTGGTACCCTAAAACAGTAGAAGTACAATGTAATAAGGTACCATTTAAAGCTAAATAATTATTTAAAATAGTTATTCGTAACGCAGTGCATCTATAGGGTTTAGTCTTGCTGCTTTAATAGCAGGGGCTAAACCAAATATAATCCCAATCATTGATGTAAATCCGAACGATAGTATTACAGCCCATACTGGTATATATGCATCAGGCATACTTGGGACTAAAAACGAAATAAGCCCTGCGGCGCCATATCCTATAATGAGTCCTATTAAACCACCAAAAAGTGAAAGCACAACGGCTTCAACTAAAAACTGCAACATAATAAAACCAGGTGTTGCGCCTAGTGCTTTTAATGTACCAATAACACGTGTGCGTTCAGTTACCGACACTAGCATTATGTTCATAACACCAATACCGCCAACAAGTAAGCTAATGCCAACAATACCAGCAGTAATAGCAGTAGCACTGCTGGTAAATTTATCTATTTGGGCACGAGATTTTTCAGCGGTTTCAAATTCAAAGTCGTTTTCATCTTTCTCTTTTAGTTTATGCAGTTGGCGCAATACACGAGTTATTTTTGCAAGCACTTGTTCTTCGTTAGTACCTTCATTTAACCTAAACATAATTTGCACATTAGTTTGTGTACTTCCGCCTTCTAAAGCACTCATGGTACTAATTGGAATATTAATGTAATCGTCTTGGTCAAAACCAAATAAGCTACCTTGTTTTTCAGCAACGCCAATAATTCTAAACCATTCACCACCTAGCTTTATATATTCACCTACTGGGTTTTCAGGAAGGTTTAGCTTTTCTATGATTGAAGGGCCGATAAATGCGACCCTTCTTCGTTTATCATCGTCCTCAGCACGAATAAAACGACCAAGTTCAGGATAAGTACGATACGCTTTTTGATAGTCTTGCTCGGTACCGATAACACGCGATGAATGGCTTTTATTTCCATACTCAGCTCCCCCCGAAAAGCGCCAGGTAAACATTAGGGCAGTTAGCGTTTCAGCTTCTTTTATACGCGACTTTAAAGCTAAAAAATCGTCGTAGGTAAGCTTGGCATTTTTACCAACCATTTCGAGTTCAATACTGGTGTAAGGCTTTATTGTTGTTACATCTGGCGACATATCAGCAAGTTGATCGTTTATTTGCTTTGTAAAACCCTGCATCACTGCAACGACAGTAACTACGGCGGCAACACCAATAATAATGCCCAAACAGGTCAGTGCGCTGCGCATTGCATTAGCTTTAATAGCTGAAAAAGCGGCCTTAGTGCCTTCCATTATCGCAAGAGCTGATTTAAACATGCTGCTTGATTCCTTCATCTTTAGTTACATCACTTACCACTTTACCGTCCACTAAACGAATCACGCGTTGGCAATGATCGGCAATTTCTTGCTCATGTGTTACTAAAATAATAGTGTGACCTTCGTTATGCAGCTCATCAAACAAATCCATAATTTCGCGGGTCGTTTTACTATCAAGATTACCTGTGGGTTCATCTCCTAATAATATATGTGGTTTTGTGACTAAAGCGCGGGCAATAGCAACACGTTGACGTTGCCCGCCCGATAGCTGGCTAGATAAATGATTAACTTTATCACCGAGACCTACCCGCTTTAGTGCTTCTAGAGCTTGTTGCTTGCGCTGTTTGCTAGGGATAAAGCGATATACTAAAGGCTGCATTACATTTTCTAGTGCGGTTGCACGTGGTATTAAGTTAAAGCTTTGAAATATAAACCCGACACTTTCATTACGCTGATGAGCAAGCTCTGTCTCGGTCATACTTTTTACTAGTTTATCTTTTAAGTAGTATTCGCCACTGCTGGGTGTATCTAAACAGCCTAATAAGTTCATCAAGGTCGACTTGCCTGAACCAGAAGGTCCTATAATCGCCACGTATTCGTTTTGCATTATATGTACGTTTACATCATCAAGTGCCTTAAATACCTCTGAGCCCATTTTGTATTGTTTATTAATATGCTCTAGCTTGATTACCGCAGACATTAGGCTTCTTCCTTGTCTGCATCTGATTTAAGTTTTACCACATCACCTTCAGTCAGAAGACTTACTGGGCGCGCAGGGCCAATAACTATTTTGTCGCCCTCATTTAAGCCGTCAGTAATGGCTTGCTCTATATCAGATGATATTCCAACAGTTACGGCAATTTTGCTAACGGTGTTATCACTATTTAGTCGCCATACAAATGTTTTATCGTCTTCTTTTTGGATTGCTTCTATTGGAAGTTTTAAACCGTTTTCGGCAATGCTTGTTGCGATCTCTGCTCTACAACTCATTCCTGCATATAGCTGGCGCTCAGTAGTGTCGAGTAATACTTTTACTTTAAACGATAAACCTTGAGAGCCGGCTTGGTTTTTAGCTGAAGTACCAATATTGATTACTGTGCCACTAAATGGTTTATTAGGGTATGCAGCCGCATAAATATTCGCTTTTTGGTTAAGCTTAATACTCGCAATGTCGGTTTCATCCACACGTAGCTCGGCTAAAATAGCGCTAGGATCGGCTACTAGCATTAAATCAGAGCCAATAATATTAGTAGTACCGGCTATAACGGTTTCACCTTCTTTAATATTTACAGATGCAAGCAAGCCGCTCATTGGAGCTCTAAATACACTTTTACTTAAGCGATCTTGCGCAATTTGTAGTGACGCTTGTGCTTGGTTGTACGACTCTATTCGTGATTCAATATCGATTTTAGCTAGATCGCGTGCGCTTTCAATGTTCTCGTAGCTCTCTTGATTACCTAAACCGACATCATATAAGTCTTTTTGTCTTTTAAGTTGGCGCTCTAGGTTAGCAAGGCGTGTTTTATTGTGTTTAATTTCAATTTCTGTGGCGCGAAGGATTGCTTTACTACGGGAAACTTCTGATTCAAAAGCAGTTGTATCAAGGCGCATTAACATATCGCCTTGTTTAACTCCTTGGCCTTCTTGAACAAATATTTTATCTACTCGGCCTGTCACTTCAGAGCGTAATTGCACTTGTGTATTAAAAACTAAATTACCTGAAGCCATTATTGAGTCAGCAATGTCGCCAAGCTCTACTTGAGCAATATTTACTTCGGCTTGTTTTTCATCGCCAGAAATTTGCTTTGACACAATTAGGGCTATAAATGCGCCTACAGCGAGTGTGATGATTATTGCTTTTTTCATTTTATCTATCCGTGAATTAAGTAATGTGGAGCTAGTATCTACCTCCACTTAAGAGTTAACTTGCTGCAATGATTGCCCAAATACCAAAAATAATAATTGAAGGAAGAGCAGAGAATAGGAGTGCTTTGTTAGTTGAAAAATTAGTCCAGCATTTTAAGCCGATCATTCCCAGCGCAATGCTCCAAAAGCTAAATAAGTTTATTGATTCTAATAAGCTATAAAAAGGATGGCCAATTTCAAGTCCTATTATTAATTGGTTAATAGATGCGTAGCTATATACGGCTTGTTGAGATATTTGATCTGTACTTGCACTTAGTACAAGAGCAATTGTTCCTAGGCTTGAAATAACAACTGGCATCATTGTCCAGGTAGCGAATCCATACCAAGCTCCGTAGCTATGTTCTGATTCAGGATCTTGTTTAGCCACAAGCATATAATAAAGTGCCATTAATGCATTCATGATAGCCAGCGCAATTACGCCGCCAAACAAACCAAACCATATTTGGCCTTCTGCATTTTGCTCTATACTTTGGCGAATCATTTTTTGCTCGCCAATCGTCGCATCAATAGTTGATGCTGCTACTTGCTCATTAATCAAAAACTGCATATCAACAGTGGAATAAAAAATATAAATACTCGCCATTGAAACTAAAGACATGACTATAAAAGCAAGCCATGACCAACCTTTGGCGTGTTCAACACCATTGAAAGCTTTACTAGGACTTATATAAATATCGAGTAGGGCGCTAAACGCGTTAGGTGATTTCATTATTATTCCTTTATACCTATTTTATGGCTAGGCAGTTATAAATGCCCAGTGACTAGGTAATAGAATAAAGGAAAATGTATGTATTGTTTTCATTCAATTGTAACGTTTTGTTAACAGGTGTGAGGGGTCTTGTTCAAAAACGAGAAAAGGGCCAAAAGGCCCTTCGTGTCGCAGCAAGTAACACATTCTTTCTTATAAATTAAAGTCTACAGAATAAGCAACGTAAGCTTTAATATCTGAGTCATCCATATCTGTATCAGATAAACCAAAAGTGAAACCATCTTTCGAAATTGATACACCGTAATCTAAGATATTATCATCGCCAATAAAGTCACCAGAGTAGTGGCCTAAGTGAAGTGCCATTTCAGTGCCGTTACTGCCAATAGCAAAACCGTAGTCAGCTGTCAGGTAAAGTGAATCACCAAAGTCTGTACCATCACCACTTGCAGCTGATGTTGCAAGTACTGAAGCACCAAATGTAAAGCCTTCAACACTGATGCTACCGTAAATTTCAGAGAAATCTGCGTCAGCTTCAGAAGCTGCATCTGGGTAAGCGTAATAAATATAGCCAACATCATAGCTAACGCTTTCGTTAATGTCGCCACCAAAGCCTGCATATAAATCAAGCTCATAGGTCATTTCATCTGCCCACGATGCATTTGAAGCCCAAGTACCTGCATAAAAGCCCGATTCATTAGCGTAATCAATACCGCCTGAAATAGCTGCATCGCCCCCAGTTTGCTCTTGACCACGCCATAAGTAGTTTGATGTTGCCGCTGCGTTTGCTGTTACTTCAGCATGTACGGCTGTTGATGTTAAAGATGTTGCGCCCATTAATGCTATAGCACTTATAGCGATGGTTTTTTTTAGTTTTAGCATGTCCATTTCCCGTTATATGATTTTTGCTCGCCAAGGTTTTTATTATGTATTCGGAACCTTTAGGCTGACGGCTTTTTATTGTTTAACTAACGGGATAATTGCACTGTATGTGCCAGCTTCATTATTTTTTATTAAAAATTATTTTTATACATTAAAAACATGAGCTTGTATTTTATAGATTGAGAAGAGATATGGTATGTAGGAAGATGTTGCGCACACTGCTGGTGCATAAATTAACCTAGCCGCACCATAAAAGTACGGCTAAATTAGAAGTTTTTAGCCAAATATAGTGCGCATAAGGCTAATTGTTTCGTTTACACTACGACCTTTTTGAACTTCACTCACAATTGAATCGCGCTTACTGCGAATGTGCTCAGGAATATCGTCAGCAGCAAGTGCGCGGTCTACTAAAATTTCTGCAGACTCTTTACCTCTACGCTGAGTTTTACCTGTCGTAGTTGTAGTTCGTTTAGGCTTACTTAACAGTTTGATGTAGTTAGAGTTATCTGGTGTTTTTGCATCAGCATAGTGAAAGAAACATGGGATTAGTGCTTTAATAGCAACTAATTGTGCTTCTAACTCATTACTAGGTTTAGCCATTTTGTACCATGACATAGCTTGAATACCTTTTACAATATCTTGCCAGTAACGCTCAAAATCACTATTTTTTAGTTTAGAAACACCAAGGGCACCGCATAATGCATCTAATCGATTGTTTGTGATCGGAGTAAATATATCAGGGCGACGCATTGCAAGCAGTCGTGTTGCAGGCGCAAGTGTTGGTTTTTCATTATTGTCGGTGAATATTTTTGAATAAGCAGCAACAAATTGTTGATATTCGTATTGAGTAATGTCACCTTCAAGTGGAATATTTACTAGTGCATCGTCAAAGGCACCTGGTAAATCGCCAAGCATTTGATGAAAGCTCTTCGCACTTTTTGTTGATGCAAACCATTCAACGTCAAAGTTGTATGTGCTTGGATCAAGTGATGCCATGTGCTTACCGCTAAACGCAAGTAAGTCTTCAGGAATCATATCTTTAAGAGATTGTTCACGAATGCTCTTAATGTAGTCTACTAAGCGAAGCTGTTCATCAAGAGCAATAACGTCTTTGTGTTGTTCTACAAATAAACTTACTACAGGCCACGGAGCAATACGTAAAGTTTTAACCTGTAAAAAGCTGATAGCTGAAATAAGCTGATCGTGTAGCTTCTTAAGTACTGGTAATTGCTGCGGCTCTAGTAAATCGTAGTTCATACGATCTCTGCTTGCACTTAGCAATTCGTAACACCAAGGTAAAAAATCATCAGGGTGGTTTTCTACTTTCACGGCCATAAGGTTAAGGCTTAATTCTGAAGATTGCTTCAGAATGTTCTGATAGATTTGATTTTCTTGTTCGCCTAGCGTCATTTTTGACGGTGAAATTAGCAGTTTTTTCATGCCTTGTAGAATCTCCGGTTTAGATATATATTTTTTTGCTGGTCTATTTTAGCGCAATTACGCTAATAACAACAGCGCTGTCCTCCATACGTTGTAATTGAAGTAGCTAAATCGGTGTTTTTGCTAATAGAATGAGACTAACGCTTTAACATGTATTAATCATTTTTATCTAGTACAAAGAGACTTTCAACTGAGGTATTAAAATGCTTTGCTATTTTTAGAGCAATTATTACCGAAGGGGTAAATCGTGCCGTTTCTACTGTACTAATAGTCTTACGTGAAACCGCAATTAGATCAGCCAAGTCTTGTTGAGAAAGGCCTGCTTCTTTGCGGTATTTTGCAATTTTATTTTGCACTTTTGCTCCTAATCTTTGCTTTGCCAAAGAATTGATACGCCGTATATTAAACTCATTACAGCAAGGTAAAATGTAGCCATCATGCTGTGAGATACTTCTAAAGCAAGAGTATCGGAGAGTAAGTACACGCCACCCATACTAAAAAGTAAGCCAAGCACGACATGTTTATAGGCAATAGTGTCGATGGTATTTAAATACTCATCTTTATATGTAAGGTGGTATTTCATTCTCCATGTAAACCCGCCTCTGATCACAAACATAAAGAATGAACCTAAAAAAGCAGCAGTTCCTAAAAACAATAGTGGGGCTGATGTTTGATTAAGCATTGGGTAAACACTAATGATTAATAAAGTGACCCCCATGAATAATGAAAACCATGCATTTTGGCCCATAAATTTTTCTTCACTTTTAATATCGTAATTAGACATAGCTCATTTCCTTTTAAAATTTTTACAATATGTAACCTGTAGGTATCAATGCAACCTTAAGGTTTCATTGGGTCAATATTTATTTGTAACCTAAAGGTATCAAAATGTTTCAGGGGCGATTCAGGATGGGAATGTAATATCTAATAAAAAGCTTTTTTATCAGAACGACAATGATTTTAAGGCTAACACTCGCTATGATAAGAACATTATTTGCACGTTTGAAAGGACGATCATGAAAACCTTACTTAAAATTGTAGGTGTAATACTTTTACTATGTATAGCACTAATTGTTGCCGCACCGTTTTTAATCCCTACTGATACTATTTTTAACAAAGTTTCAGAACAGGTAGAACAAACAACTGGGCGCACTCTTACTATTAAAGGTGATAAAACACTTAGCGTATTCCCTGCATTAAAGTTAGAACTTAACGACGTGCATTTTGCAAATATGGAATCAGGTTCGCGCGCCGATATGGCGAGTATGAAACAGCTTGCTGTACACATACCTTGGTTTTCATTATTTGGTGGTGAGTTTAAATTAGATAAGTTTGTTATAAACGAACCAAATATCCTATTAGAAACCGACAAAAATGGTAAAGCCAATTGGCAGTTGTTTGATGCAGTTGCAGAGCAACCAAAAGAGCAGAGTCAATCAGGTGAAGCGATAAAGCTTCCAGATAACTTTGATATTGAGTTAGGTGAGGTTGCTATTTATGGCGGCACATTTACTTATCTAGATGGTCAAACAGGTGCCAAACAACAAATTAGCGATTTAGAACTCGCTATTTTACTTCCTTCACTTCGTAAAACATTAGAAGTAAAAGGGGGTATTACTTATATGAAAGAGCGTTTTGATCTTGATATAAAATTAGATACTCCTGCTAAAGCAATTGAAGGTGCTACTTTTAATGTTAAACAAACCTTAGATTCTCGTTTAGTTGATTTAACGTTCGAAGGGAGCATAGCTAAGCAAGGCCAAGATATTAAAGGTCAGTTAGCACTAAGCGGTGAGTCTGTTAAAAGTATTGCGAAATGGCAAGGTGTAGAGCTAGACGCTAAAGACAATGCATTTAACGGATTTAGTGTAAACGGTAAAATGCACCTACTAGGTGAGAAATTTAATCTAGAAGATTTAGTTGCGACGTTAGACGCATTAGAAATAAAAGGTAAGAGCGAGCTTAACCTAGGTAAGCGTTTAGCAGTAAATGCTGATATTGATTTAGGTATGCTTGACTTAAACCCGTATCTACCTGAAGCAGTGGCCAAACAAGAAGAGCCAGAAGAGCAAGAAGATAAACCTGCAGAGCCAATAGTATGGGATGACACTAAAATTGATTTAAGTGCATTAAATTCACTAGATGCAAATGTAGTGATTCGTTCAAGTGGATTAAAAGCCAATGATATTAAATTAGGCGCAAATCAATTTACTGTTGCTTTAAAAAATAGCGTTGCAAAACTAAGCCTAGATAGCTTTTCTGCTTATGAAGGGTCAGGTAAAGGCGTTATCAATGTAAACGCACAGCAAGTACCTTATAAAATATCAACTAACTTTGACTTAGCTGGAATAGATGCACAGCCTTTATTAACGGATGCGGCAGGTTTTGACAAGCTAATGGGTAAGGGGTCTTTAAATTGGAACCTAAACACAACTGGCCAAAGTCAAAAGTCGTTTATTGGTGCGCTTAATGGAAAGCTTGGATTTGAGTTTGCTGATGGAGCTGTAAAAGGTGCAAATATAGCTGAGATGGTTCGTAAAGGTAAGGAACTCATTTCAGGTAACTTTGGTGCTGCATCTGAAGGGCTTGATACCGGATTTGAAGAATCTGAGCAAACAGATTTTTCAGCATTAACTGGAAGTTTTAACTTTACTAATGGCGTTGGCAGAAATACCGACCTATCACTTATCAGCCCACTTATTAGAATATCAGGTGAAGGCGACGTTGATTTACCGCAAACAACGGTCAACTATCGTTTGGTTACAGGTATAGTTGGATCTATCGAAGGTCAGGGAACTACCGATGACAGCACTGGCTTTAAAATACCACTACGTATAAAAGGGCCTTTCCACGATGTAGGTATAAAGCTAGATGTTGGTGATGCGCTCAAAGATGAAGCTAAGCAGAAGGTCGATGAGGCAAAAGAAAAAGCCAAAGACAAAGCAAAAGATAAAATTAAAGATAAATTAAAAGGTTTATTTGGTTAATTTATTACACTTTAAACAAACAAGGCACATTACAGGTGCCTTGTTTGTTTTGTAACCACCTGTAAAATAGCTACATAGCCGTAATTACTCAGCTTTAATTTCCCATCACTCCAAATTAATTAAAAAATAACCTATCGCTACCCCCTCAATGCTGGTACAATTGCCCGCCCTTAAGAGACAACTCGTTTGTTTTTGAGTGGGATTTAATCGAAATGTCTTGATTTTAAACAAATTTAAGACACGTTGTAATTACTACACCGGAGGTCATTAACATGATCCAAATGCAAACTCAGCTGGAAGTTGCTGATAACAGCGGCGCTCGCAAAGTGCAGTGTATAAAAGTCCTTGGTGGTTCTCACCGTCGCTACGCAGCGATTGGCGACATCATTAAAGTTTCTGTAAAAGAAGCTATTCCTCGCGGTAAAGTGAAGAAAGGTGATGTTAAAAACGCGGTAGTTGTGCGTACCAGAAAAGGTGTTCGCCGTCCAGATGGTTCTCTGATCCGTTTTGACAGCAACGCTGCTGTTATCTTAAATGATAACTTACAGCCAATTGGTACACGTATTTTCGGCCCTGTGACTCGCGAACTTCGTAATGATAAGTTCATGAAAATCGTTTCACTAGCCCCAGAAGTACTGTAAGGAGCCAATCATGGCAGCAAAAATACGTCGTGATGACGAAGTAATCGTACTAGCAGGTAAAGACAAAGGTAAGCGCGGAAAAGTGCTTTCAGTTGTTACTGAATCTGGTCGAATCTTTGTCGAAGGCATAAACTTGATCAAGAAACACCAAAAGCCGGTTCCACAATTGAACCAAGCTGGCGGCATTGTTGAGAAAGAAGCATCTATGGATGCATCAAACGTTGCGATCTTCAACTCGGAAACGAGTAAAGCTGATCGTGTAGGTTTCAAGATTGAAGATGGTAAGAAATTACGTATCTTTAAATCTACTGGTAAAACTATCTAATAGTTGGAGTAGAATGATGGCGAAACTGCATGAAGTATATAAAGACAAAGTAGTTGCTGAACTTCAAGAGAAGTTTGGTTTCAGCTCTGTCATGCAAGTCCCTCAGATCGAAAAGATCACATTGAATATGGGCGTGGGCGAAGCCCTAGCTGACAAGAAGATTTTAGATAACGCAGTAGCGGATCTAGCAGCAATCTCTGGTCAGAAACCTTTAATCACTAAAGCACGCAAATCTGTTGCTGGCTTTAAAGTGCGTGAAGGCTACCCGATTGGTTGTAAAGTAACCCTACGCGGCGAGCGTATGTGGGACTTTTTTGAGCGTTTGGTATCAATCGCTATCCCACGTATTCGTGACTTCCGTGGCGTAAGTGCAAAGTCTTTTGATGGACGTGGCAACTACAGCATGGGCGTACGTGAACAAATCATCTTCCCAGAAATCGATTACGATAAAGTAGACCGTGTACGCGGTATGGATATTACTATCACTACTTCTGCGAAATCTGATGAGGAAGGCCGTGCGTTGTTAGAAGCGTTTAACTTCCCATTTAAGAAATAAGGGTAGGGTTATGGCAAAGAATTCTATGAAAGCGCGCGAAGCAAAGCGCACAAAACTAGTTGCTCAGTACGCTGAAAAGCGCGCTGCACTAAAAGCTATCATCAGTGATGTTAACACATCTGAAGATGATCGTTGGGACGCGGTACTTAAGCTACAAGCTTTACCACGTGATTCTAGCCCTGCACGTCAACGTAATCGTTGTAACATTACGGGCCGCCCACATGGTTTCCTTCGCAAATTCGGCATGAGCCGTATTAAAGTTCGCGAAGCAGCTATGCGCGGTGAAATTCCTGGCCTTAAAAAGGCTAGCTGGTAATAGAATCATGGGAGTAAGACTATGAGCTTGCAAGATCCTATCGCGGATTTGTTCACACGAATTCGTAACGGTCAATCAGCGAAGAAAGTATCTGTAACGATGCCAACTTCAAAGCTGAAAGTAGCATTAGCTAAAGTACTAAAAGACGAAGGTTATATCGTAGATTTCGCTGTTAACGGCGAAACTAAACCTGAGCTTTCTATCGAGTTGAAGTACTTCGAAGGCAAAGCTGTAATTGAAAATATCCAGCGTGTAAGTCGCCCTGGTTTACGTATCTATAAGAAACGTGACCAATTACCTAAGGTAATGGGTGGTCTTGGTATCGCTATCGTATCAACTTCTAAAGGCCTAATGACAGACCGCGCAGCACGTAGTGCTGGTGTTGGTGGTGAAATCATTGGTTTTGTAGCTTAATCGGAGGGGAACTATGTCTCGCATAGCAAAGGCACCAATTACTGTTCCTGCCGGTGTAGAAGTTACATTAAAAGGCCAGGAAATCACAGTTAAAGGCAAAAACGGTGAACTTACTCGTACAATCAACAACGCTGTTGAAGTACAAGTAAATGACAACGTTATTACTACTTTACCTCGTGATGGCGTAGCTAATGCATGGGCTCAAGCAGGTACTGCTCGCGCTCTAATCAACAACATGGTTGTTGGTACGCATGAAGGTTACGAGAAGAAACTTCAGTTAGTAGGCGTGGGTTACCGTGCTGCAGCGAAGGGTAAAACATTAGATTTAACTCTTGGCTTCTCACACCCAGTTAATTTCGCAGTTCCTGAAGGAATTACGATTGAAACTCCAAGCCAAACAGAAGTTCTAGTTAAGGGCGTAGACAAGCAGTTAGTTGGTCAAACAGCTGCTAACATTCGTGCATACCGTAAACCTGAGCCTTATAAAGGTAAGGGTGTTCGTTATTCAGATGAGAATGTACGCCGTAAAGAGGCTAAGAAGAAGTAAGGTAAGACGATGGATAAAAAAACAGCTCGTCTACGTCGTGCTAAACGCACTCGTAGAAATTATATTGAACAAGGCACAACGCGTCTTGTTATCCACCGCACGCCACGTCACATATACGCTCAAGTTGTAAATGCTGAGGGTAATGTACTGGCTGCTGCTTCTACTGTTGAAAAGGCTATTAGCGAAACAGTTAAAGGCACCGGTAACGTTGAAGCTGCGCAAGCAGTTGGCAAAGCGGTTGCTGAACGTGCGGCTGACAAAGGCATCGAAAAGATTGCTTTTGATCGCAGTGGCTTTAAATATCACGGCCGTGTGAAGGCGCTAGCTGATGCTGCGCGTGAAGCCGGTTTGCAATTCTAGGAGTAGACTATGGCTAACGTAGAAGCAAAGCAACAACAGCCTGATCTAGCTGAAAAGCTAATCGCGGTGAACCGTGTGTCTAAAGTAGTTAAAGGTGGTCGTATCTTTAGCTTTACTGCACTAACTGTAGTTGGTGACGGCGCAGGTAAAGTAGGTTTTGGTTATGGTAAAGCACGTGAAGTTCCAGCTGCTATTCAAAAAGCAATGGAAAAAGCACGTCGCAACATGATCAATGTAGACCTAAATGGCAATACATTACAGCATCCTGTTAAGGGACGTCATGCTGGCTCACTAGTGTTCATGAAACCAGCCTCTGAAGGTACTGGTATCATCGCAGGTGGTGCTATGCGTGCAGTACTAGAAGTGACTGGTGTTCAGAACGTACTTTCTAAATGTTACGGTTCTACTAACCCAATCAACGTAGTACGTGCAACGATTTCGGCTCTTGAGAATATGAATTCTCCACAGTCAATCGCTGCAAAACGTGGCCTTCGCGTAGACGAAATACTGGGGTAACCATGGCAAATCAAACTGTAAAAGTAACACAAGTAAAAAGCTCTATCGGTCGTTTACCGAAACATAAAGCTACATTACGCGGTCTTGGTTTACGTCGTATCAACCACACTGTTGAGTTAGAAGACACAGCATGTGTACGTGGTATGATAAACAAGGTTTCTTACATGGTTAAGGTAGAGGGTTAATTCGATGCATTTGAATACACTTTCACCTGCTGCAGGTTCAAAAACTGCTCCAAAACGTGTTGGTCGTGGTATCGGTTCTGGTCTAGGTAAGACTGGTGGTCGTGGTCACAAAGGTCAAAAATCACGTTCTGGCGGCAAAGTACGCGTTGGTTTTGAAGGCGGTCAAATGCCTATGCAACGTCGTCTACCTAAATTTGGTTTTACTTCTCGCAAATCTTTAGTATCTGCAGAAATAAACCTTTTTGAAATCGCTAAAGTTGAAGGCGATGTGGTAGACCTAAGCGCGTTACAAGCAGCTGGTCTAGTTAAAAAGAACGTTCTTTTCGTTAAAGTTGTTAAATCTGGCGAAGTTTCACGCGCTGTTACCGTTAAAGGCCTTAAAGCCTCTAAAGGTGCTCGCGAAGCTATTGAAGCTGCCGGAGGCAAGGTAGAAGACTAAGGAAGTACTAATGGCTAAACCAGGTCAAGATACAAAAAGTGCACAAGGTGGACTTTCGGAATTGAAGCGCCGATTACTCTTCGTATTGGGTGCTATCATAATTTACCGTCTAGGTTCATTTGTGCCGATCCCTGGGATTGACGCCGCTGTACTTGCCGATTTCTTCGAGCAACAAAAGGGCACCATTGTTGAAATGTTCAACATGTTCAGTGGTGGTGCACTTGAGCGAGCTTCAGTGTTAGCACTGGGTATTATGCCGTATATCTCGGCTTCGATTATTACGCAACTATTAACGCATATGTATCCTCCGTTTATAGAGCTTAAGAAAGAAGGTGAGCAAGGGCGTAAAAAAATTAGCCAGTACACACGCTATGGCACGCTTGTGCTAGCTACTATTCAATCAATCGGTATTGCTACTAGCTTACCGGGCATGATGGAGGGGTTAGTTGTTAACCCTGGTATGGGTTTCTATTTCACCGCAGTGGTGAGTTTAGTTACTGGTACTATGTTCCTTATGTGGTTGGGTGAACAAATAACAGAGCGTGGTATCGGTAACGGTATCTCTGTTCTAATATTTGTTGGTATTGTAGCTAACTTGCCGTCTGCTATTGGTTCGACAGTCGAAATGGCGCGCCAAGGTGATTTGAATGTTTTTGTACTGTTGATGGTTGCGGTAATCGTATTCGCTGTTACTTATCTTGTAGTGTTTTTCGAACGTGGACAACGTCGTATTGTTGTTAACTACGCTAAACGCCAACAAGGTCGTCAAGTATTTGCTGCCCAAAGCACGCATTTACCACTAAAAGTAAATATGGCGGGTGTTATTCCACCAATCTTCGCTAGCAGTATAATTCTGTTCCCTGGTACAATTGCTAGCTGGTTCGGCCAAGGTGAAGGTCCAGTCGCTGATGTATTACAAGCTGTTGCTACTACGTTGACTCCAGGTCAACCGTTGTACTCGCTTGTTTTAGCTGCGGCTATTATCTTCTTCTGCTTTTTCTACACAGCGTTGGTTTTTAACCCACGTGAAACAGCAGATAACCTTAAGAAATCTGGCGCATTTATCCCAGGTATTCGTCCAGGTGAGCAGACATCTAAATACATTGATAAAGTGATGACACGCCTGACATTGGCAGGTGCTTTGTATATAACCTTTATCTGTCTGGTGCCTGAATTCATGACGATGGCGTGGCAAACGCCATTCTACTTCGGCGGTACATCAGTTTTGATTATCGTTGTAGTAATCATGGACTTTATGGCACAAGTACAGACTCACCTGATGTCTCATCAGTATGATTCTGTGCTGAAAAAAGCGAACCTTAAAGGCTACGGTCGATAAGGTCAGTTTACGGAGTTGAGCAATGAAAGTACGTGCTTCCGTTAAGAAAATATGCCGTAACTGTAAAGTTATTAAACGTGCTGGTGTAGTACGCGTAATTTGCAGTGAGCCTAAGCATAAGCAAAGGCAAGGCTAAGTAAACAGTCGTGCAGGCTGAGTTTTCTCGGCCTGTGTTTTTAGTAGTGATTTGGTCTTCGTTTGAGTATCCTTACGGGCTTTTCAAACTTTTGATTACCAAATTCGAATATAGGAGATGTGTTAGTGGCCCGTATTGCTGGCATTAACGTCCCTGATCATAAACATGCAGTTATTGGTTTAACAGCTATTTATGGCATAGGTAAGACTCGCTCTAAGGCTATCTTAGAAGCGACTGGTATCGCCGAAACCACAAAAATCGGTGAACTTTCAGACGAAATTCTTGACGTACTGCGTGATGCAGTTGGCAAGTACACTGTTGAAGGTGATCTTCGTCGTGAAGTTACTTTAAATATCAAGCGCCTAATGGACCTTGGTTGTTATCGTGGCCTACGTCACCGTCGCTCTTTACCACTACGTGGTCAAAGAACTAAGACTAACGCGCGCACCCGTAAGGGTCCTCGTAAGCCTATTAAGCGATAAGGGGATAGTATTATGGCTAAGACACCAATTCGTCGTAAAAAGGTTAAAAAACAAGTTGCTGATGGTATGGCTCATGTTCATGCGTCTTTCAACAACACTATTGTAACGATTACCGACCGTCAAGGTAATGCACTATCATGGGCTACTGCCGGTGGTTCAGGTTTCCGTGGTTCACGTAAATCTACACCATTTGCTGCTCAGGTTGCTGCAGAGCGTGCAGGTACTGCTGCTCAAGAATACGGTTTAAAAAATCTAGAAGTTTTCATTAAAGGTCCAGGTCCAGGTCGTGAGTCTGCTGTACGTGCTTTGAATGCTGCTGGTTACCGTATTACCAACATTACTGACGTGACGCCAATACCACATAATGGTTGTCGTCCACCGAAGAAACGTCGCGTTTAACAATAGGTTAGGAGAAATAACATGGCAAGATATTTGGGCCCTAAGCTCAAGCTGAGTCGTCGTGAAGGTACTGACCTGTTCCTTAAGAGCGGCGTAAGAGCTATCGACTCTAAGTGTAAACTTGAGACTGCACCTGGTCAGCACGGCGCTCGTAAAGGTCGCTTATCTGATTACGGTTTACAATTACGTGAAAAGCAAAAAGTACGTCGTATCTACGGTGTATTAGAAAAGCAATTCCGTAACTACTACAAAGAAGCTGCTCGCCTTAAAGGCAACACAGGTGAAAACTTGTTACAGCTTTTAGAGCAACGTTTAGACAATGTTGTATATCGCATGGGTTTTGCTAGCACACGTGCAGAAGCACGTCAGTTAGTAAGCCATAAAGCGATTTTAGTTAATGGTCGTGTTGTGAACATTCCTTCATACGTAATTACTCCAGAAGATACTGTTGTAATCCGTGAGAAGTCTAAGACGCAAGCACGTATCATCGCTGCTCTAGAGTTGGCTGAGCAACGTGAAAAGCCGACTTGGGTTGAAGTTGACGGTAAGAAATTGGAAGGCAGCTTTAAGCGTCTACCTGAGCGTTCAGACCTGTCTGCGGACATTAATGAACAACTAATCGTCGAACTTTACTCTAAGTAAAGTTAAGAGTTAAGAGAGGATAAAATGCAGGGTTCTGTTACAGAATTTCTAAAACCAAGGTTAGTCGACATCGACGCTATCAACCCAACGCGTTCTAAAATAGTTTTAGAACCATTAGAGCGTGGCTTTGGCCATACTCTGGGTAATGCTTTACGCCGTATATTACTTTCATCTATGCCTGGATGTGCAGTAACTGAAGTTGAAATCGACGGTGTATTACATGAGTACAGCGCGAAAGAAGGCGTTCAAGAAGACATCATTGAAATACTATTAAACCTTAAAGGTTTAGCAGTAACGTTAGAAGGCAAAGATGAAGTTTTTCTGACCCTGACTAAATCTGGTGTAGGCCCTGTTACTGCGGCTGATATTCAGCACGATGGCGATGTAACAATTGCTAATCCAGATCACGTTATTTGTAATTTAACTACAAATAACAGCGAGATCAGCATGCGTATTCGTGTTGAACGTGGTCGTGGTTATGTGCCGGCATCTAGTCGTTTATCCTCTGATGACGATGAGCGTCCAATTGGTAGATTGTTGCTTGATGCATCATTTAGCCCAGTTGAACGTATTGCGTACTCGGTTGAATCAGCTCGAGTTGAGCAACGTACAGATTTAGACAAGTTAATCATTGATATGGAAACAAACGGCACTTTAGATCCAGAAGAAGCGATCCGCCGTGCGTCTACTATCTTAGCTGAGCAATTAGATGCATTCGTAGATTTACGTGATGTAACTGAGCCAGAAGAGAAAGAAGAGAAGCCAGAATTCGATCCTATTCTACTTCGTCCAGTTGATGATCTTGAATTAACAGTACGCTCAGCAAATTGTTTGAAAGCCGAGCAAATTCAATATATCGGTGATTTAGTTCAGCGCACTGAAGTTGAGCTTCTTAAAACGCCTAATCTAGGTAAGAAGTCTCTAACTGAAATTAAAGACGTGCTAGCTTCACGTGGACTTTCTCTAGGTATGCGCCTAGAAAATTGGCCACCTGCAAGCTTAGCTGAATAATCTAAATCACTATATTAGTTTAGTTAGAAGGATAGGGTCATGCGCCATCGTAAGAGTGGTCGTCAATTAAACCGTAACAGTAGCCATCGTAAAGCGATGTTTAGCAATATGGCAGGTTCTTTGGTGAAACATGAAATCATCAAAACTACTTTGCCAAAAGCGAAAGAGTTACGTCGTGTAATTGAACCTTTAATCACACTGGCTAAGACTGACAGTGTAGCAAATCGCCGTTTAGCGTTTGCTCGCACGCGTGATAATGAAGTTGTTGGTAAATTATTCAGTGAAATCGGTCCACGTAACGCGGATCGTCCAGGTGGTTACACTCGTATTCTTAAGTGTGGCTTCCGTACTGGTGATAATGCACCAATGGCTTATATTGAACTAGTTGGTCGCCCAGCGACTAGCGAAGCAGTTCAAGAAGACGCACAGTCTGCAGAGTAAGTCTTAAAGAAACCTAAAAGCCGAGCTTATGCTCGGCTTTTTCTTGCCTAAAATTTGTCAAACTATATGAACCAGTAATTACCTTCTATTATGTGCATTGACTCATAGATTCTGAATCGATAGGTTGTTTTTACAGTTATTTTAATAGCTCTGCCTAGTTACCCTTTACTTACCATTGATCCAAAATAGCCTATCTGGTTTTAGTTAAATATCATTTTCACTTTATATAGTGATTTACAGTTATTAATAATAGCACTTCGAATTTAACTGCCATTAAGCAATCCCTAACGAAGTTTTTATTGATTAGAGCTGATCAGAAGATATATGGGGTCGTTCTCTTATCTATATACCGGTACTAAGAACCTCATAGTAAAGCTAACCATTGGGGCCTTAGTAAACTCACTTCTCAAATAAAAATATAGCCCAATGAATTTAAATCTCAGCTTTTGACTATTTCAAATGATTTTAGTAACACGACTCTTAACTTATTGGTTGGCTTTTTCAGCATTGATGATCCAAATATGTCTCTACTGATCACTAGTTACCATAACTTTGACTTTAAATAGCTCTATAAACCTCTCAATACAGGTGGTTTAGTTGTGTTTTTGAGCGTTTAGCTCAAATACTCAGCGAACAGCACATTATTTCAAGTTTTCTTCAAAAAAGGGTTGATCTGTTTTCGGATCTCCCTATAATGCGACCCCACTGAGACGGGAAACAGCAACGCATAGCGAGGCACGAACAACTCAG